>JAPOVR010000151.1 GCA_026708005.1 Actinomycetes bacterium | reverse complement strand
GGCTCCGCACCAAGAACTGTCTGCCCTAATTCCGTATTTCGTCAAACCCTCCTAGGGGGCGGCTCGGCCTTGGCGTCCGGCGGCAAGCACCGCGCCCATCTCGGCAGCGTCAGGGCAGCGTCCGACTCGTCCGCGGTCCGGCAGACTTCGCGCCCGTGCGTTACTGCTTGAGCAACCGATGACCGCGATTCGAGGAAGCACCGTAGCCGTCTCGGCGGGAGCATCGCCGGCTGCGCGGCGGCGATCGCGCTCTCGCGCTGTGGCTGTGAGGTGACAGTGCTCGAGCGCACGCGCGGCGAGCTGCAGAAGCGCGGCGGCGGCATCGCGATCCCCGTCCCCCTCCGTGAGGAGCTGATCATCGGTGGGTACTTCCCCGCCGACTACCCATTCTGTCCACTCGACTGGCGCATCTGGCTCGTGCAGGAGGAGGGCGAGGGCATGGATCGGACGGTCTGGCGTCAGGCCACGGCGGCGATCGGCAACAACTGGGGCGTTCTCTGGCGCTCGCTGCGCGGGAGGCTCGCCGACGGCGTCTACCAGGAGGGAGCCCTCGTCGAGCGGGTCTCGCCGTCGGACGCCGGCGTCGAGGTGAAGCTGGCCGACGGCACCGGCGGGCGGTTCGACGTGCTCGTCGGTGCCGACGGCTATCGCGCGCGAGCTCGTCCACTTCGGCTCGACGCCGATCTACGCCGGCTACATGGCCTGGCGCGGCGTCTATTCCGAGAGCCGCATCACCGATCACGGGCCGATCGAGGAAGCCTACGCCTCCGAGAGCTGGTTCACGGTCTGCCTCGACGGCGGCCACGGCGCCATCTACCTGATCCCGGGGTTCGACGGCTCCCTGAAGTCCCATCAGCGGCAGCTCAACTGGCTCATCTACTACGACCCGCCCGCCGGCGTCCACTTCGAGGAGCCCGAGTCGGTACCGCCAGGGGCGGTGAGCAGCGACCTCGGCCAGGCACTCGACGACCTGCTCGACCTCCTCCCTCCCTACTTCGCCTCGCTCCTTCGGCTGACGGAGCCAGAGGAGATCTCGATTCAGCCGATCTATGACCAGCCGCTCCCCACCTACGTGCGCTGCCCGGTCCTGCTGATCGGCGACGCGAGCACGATCTCCCGCCCCCCACACCGGCAGCGGCGCGACGAAGGCGCTCCAGGACGCGCTCGCGCTCGAGCGCGCCTGCACGAGCCACACGACCTGGAGCGAGGCGCTGGGCGCCTACAACGAGGAGCGCTCGGCAGCCGGCAACGCCCTAGTCGAGCTCGGGCGCTGCATCGGGCTCGCCTAGGTCGAGGCGACACCCCACTGCCGGTCAATGAGCCCAGCGGACTTCGACGGGTGGGCGCGCCTGACGCTCTCGGGGGAGCGGCTGTACCTCTACCGCAACCTCTAGCCGGCCAGGTTGGCGGCCGACGAGCTGCAGGCGCTACTCGGTGGAGGCCGCGACGCGTGAGCGCGCAGGCAGGCGGGCGGCCCGGACGCGTCGGCCTCCCGGAGCGACGGGGGCGGGATTTGAGCCCGTGGCCTCCGGGTTATGAGCCCGCCCACCCCAGGTGCTGTCAGGCGTAAGCAAGCGTGGCTAAGCCATCCGGGGTGCGCTCAGGTCAGCCGAGAACAACCGAGGCCAGCGCCACGTCTTGGCGCCAAGCTTGACGTCATGACAGACAACACAAGACCAAGCCAGGCAACCCAGAGCCCACGCCAGCACAACCACACCCACCCCCAAACGGCCCCGCAACCCAGCCGCGCCTGATCTTCCCGCCCGCCACGAACCCGACGCTACCCTCGACCTGACCGCACCGAAACAGGAGAAGAACCCATGAACACGCCACAACCGGTCATCGTGGATCAAGCCGCTCTCGACTGGGAAGGCTGGCACGATGCCGACCTCGCCGCCAAGAGCAACGTACGCTGGAAACTCTTGATCGCCGGCGAACGCACAGACAGCGTCGGCCTCGTCACCGGCATCGCGGAAATCCCGCCCGGCGAGCAGCTGCTACTCCACCACCACGAGCCCGAAGAGACCTATTACATCCTCAGCGGCCGCGGGCAGATCGAGATCGACGGCCGCACAACAACGGTCGGGCCAGGCTACGCCCTCTACATCCCCCCCAACGCCCAACACGGCTTCCGCTGCACCAGCCCAAAGCCCCTCATCTTCGTGTTCTCCTTCCCCCAAGACCGCTTCGACCAGATCATCTACCACTTCGACCGATAGCAACCCAACACCACCGAACGCCGCACAGCCCCCACCCCTTCCCACAGTCAAGCCCACCACCATCGAGCCACCACGATCGAGCAGGTGGGCACCAGGGCGGCCCAGCGCCGAGGCCCCCGTCGCAGCGGAGAGAGGCGGCGGGCAATTGACCAACGAGAAGATCGACCGTGCGTGTATTGCCTACCTCCTTGCCGCGACGGAGAGAGGCGGCAGGCGATTGAGTTTCCCTTGGTTCTCGTGTCGGGGGTTGCGTTGGTGTCGTGGTGGGAGTCTCCTTTCGGGTTGCGGGTTGGTGTTGGAGCCGCATGGCACGCGGGTGCGGGCGGGGTGGTTTCAGGTGCCGGCGGGCAATACCCGAGCGGGGTTATGGAGGCGGGGGTTGGTTGTCGGCTTGGGGCCGACCCTCGATCGGGGTCTGCGCTCCTCTGCGCTCCCGGAGGGCGTAGAAGATGCCGTGGCCCGGGTTGCTCGTCCCGCGGCTTGCCGTTGAAGGGCCGTTCGGCGTGGCCGCTCCCCTAGGAGGGTTTGGCGTTCTTCGGTCGGGGGGGTGGTTTGCGATCCCGGCGGTCTCCTTCCTGTCGCGCGGAGGCTGGTTCTGCGTCAGGACCTGTCCCTCCGGTCCACACGACCAGGACGAACCCTCTGCCCGGGCCAGTCGCCGTCTCCTGACACGAAAACGTCCTCCCCTTGGCGGTGCAGCGTGCTGCTCACGAGCACCTCAGGCAGGAACTGAGGGCGCCGTGCAGGCGAGAATCGCCTGGCTCAGCTGCAGGTGCCTCGAAGGCGAGCTGTACAGCCAAGTCAGCTCGATCTGCCCGTACCTCTGGCTCGACCCGACTGCGAGATAAGCCGAAATACCCTTGAGCAGCTCGGGGAGTTCTCCGAGGCGGAAACGAGCTTGCAGTGCGCTGCGTGGCTGGATGCATTCCAGTGGTAGGAGCAACGATCCAAGGTCACGCACGGCGATGACGGTGACCCGTTGGTGACCGCGAGGCAAGCAGCGCGGTCTTCTACGTGTCAGGTACCTTCTTGCACCATAGGCGTGTGGATGGAAGCCCGCCCAGACGACCCTGTCGGCAACCTCGCCAAAAGGATCCAGGCAGAGGCTCCGGGCGTCCAGCTTCCCTCGAGAGCACCAAGACGCCAAATGTGATGTCCGAACGCTACGAGCCGCGAAGACGGCCTTACAGCGGCGGGCCTTCGATGGGCCGTCTATGCGCACATAGTAGCCGGGAAGATACTGATCCGAGAGCGAGACAGAGGAGGAGATAAGAAGTCGCAGTTGTCGACACTGGCCACGGTCGCTGGGCTCCTGCCGACGCAGCATCCTCGACCAACTCGAGCAGGCCGGAACCTTGACCGCCGTCGAAACCCGGGCACTGCTCCACGCCCACTACGGACAGCACGACAGCACCGAGGCGCCGTCAGTGGTATAAGCGCAACGGCGCCGATCTGGTCGCCACGCTAATCCGTCGCAAACATAAACGCATTCTCGAGGTCACGGTGGAGTTCCTCACGTGGCTGTTCGGGCTCCTACGCGAGCAGAAGATACCCGCCGGCTTCCGGCAGATACTGCTCGTCGGACGCTAACAGGATCCCGGTGTCAGGAGGACGCCGGTGTTCCTTTCGAATGGAAGCCTGCCACGGTAGCTATCACTCGGCAGCAGTCAGTCGTGCCGCCCTTCAGTTCGATGACGCAGGTTCACCTGCCACCGAGCTTGTACTGCCTGCCTCGATACCCCTGTGGGGACCAGGCTGTCCCTGCCGAAAGCTACTTGGCCACTGCCAGCTCAAAAATGGTAGTGTCCTCAGTCAACTCAGACTCATCTTCCAACGAGGCTTGGGAAGCAAGACCGATAACGATGCCAGATTCTCAGAACCTGCGCTACGAGGCGCATGAAAACCCACCTTTACTGACCTCTCTCGGTTACGGGTTTCAGTTCAGCCTGATCGCTTCTGTCACCCTGCTGGTAACGCCAGTCGTCGTGGCCAATGCGGCGGGCAAGGGCGGGTTATATCTGACGTGGATGGTCTTCGCTTCTCTGGTCGTCTGCGGCGTGTCCACGTTGATACAGGTGCGGCGGTTGGGTCCAGTTGGAGCGGGCGCCGTTCTGCCAATGTTTACCGCCGCCTTCTCGATCCCATTTTGCATCACGGCGCTGGTCGACGGAGGGCCGGGAACGCTAATGGCCTTAGTCCTCGTCACCGCGGTCACTCAGATTGCCGTCTCCAGATGGCTGTTCATCTTCAGGCGCCTCTTCACGCCTACTTTGGGCGGCACGATGACGATGATCCTGTCAGTTACCCTCGCTTCGGTGGTGCCGCGCCTGTTGGAAACCGCATCGGCAGATGACGCAGTCGGAGCACACGTGACAGCGCTCGCTACTTTAGGCGTCGTTGCCGCGCTCACCCTGCGCAGCTCGGCGATCTTCCGTCTCTGGGGACCGGTCTTGGGCCTAGCCGCTGGCTGCGTAACTGCCGCAGGGTTTGGCTTCTACAGCATCGAGCCGGTGAGGCAGGCCCGCTGGCTTGGGCTACCGGGCGAATGGCCAGGCCTGGGACTCGAGTTTGGCATTCCCTTCTGGACGCTGTTGTTACCCTTTCTATTGCTCGGCCTGGTTATTTCCATTCAGGCCAACGGGGAATCTATTACTCAGCAGCGGGTCGCCTGGCGACAAGAGCGGGCTATCAATTTTCGGCAAGTGCAAGGGGCATTGTCCGGTACTGCCGTCACTAATTTGCTGGCTGGCGTCGCAGGCACAGTGCCTAACATCATCAATCCAGGCATTGTTTCATACATCCAAACGACCGGCATCGCTTCCCGCAAGGTAGGCTATTGCATCGGCTGCATATTCATCGCGGTGGCGTTTCTACCCAAAGCGTCCGGGTTGCTCAGCGCCATGCCAGGGCCGGTAATGGCAGGGTATCTGATCATACTGAGCGGAACCCTATTTATTGACGGGGCGCGCATGATTATCCAGACTGAGCAGAACCGACAAAAGGTCTTGGTGGCAGGGATCTGTTTCTGGATTGGCGTAGCTTTCCAGTTTGGACTGTTCTCACTGACAGATCTCGAACCAGTCTGGGGAGCATTGCTTCAGAGCGGTATAACTACCGGAGGAGTAGCTGCAATAGGTATGTTCTTGTATCTGGAATTTAGTAACTCGCGGCGGATGCGATTTCAATCGCAACTCCATATTAACTCCCTTCCCGATCTGAATGAGTTTATCATTAAATTCGCAAATCGTAGAGGTTGGGATACTGCCATGAAGAACCGCCTCAGCGCAGTTGCTGAGGAGACCCTTCTGACGCTCGCCCCGCTGAACCTGGAGGATGATGAAGACGAAGACGCAGAGGATGAACGGCGGTTGGTTGTTGTGGCGTCTAGCGATGGCCCAGTGGCTGACCTGGAGTTCATCGGCGGGGGTGACGAAAAGAACCTCGAGGACCAAATGCGGCAGCTCCAGCAGCACGACTTAGAAACTCCAGTTGAGCAAGAACTGTCGCTGCAGCTGCTGCGAGGCTATGCTTCGTCAGTACAGCATCAGCAGTACCAAGATACCGACGTCATTACGGTACGGGTTGCCCAACCCGATGCATGACAGGCGACGCTAGGGATCTTCTCCACTTCGTATGGCGCGCTCTGCGGTCTTGGCCTGCCTCCCTTGGCACTGGCTCATCCTTAGCAGGGATGTGGGTCGCGAGCGGCGCGTTGCTGGCGCTGGCGCAGGGTGACTTGCCCCTGGTGTTTGTGCGGGGGTTTGTGTTGGTGGGGTGGTGTGAGCCT
>JAPOVR010000027.1 GCA_026708005.1 Actinomycetes bacterium | reverse complement strand
CTACCCTCCCGGGTTCTACCAGCGGGTCGCCGAGGCCTACCGGGCCGCCCAACGCCAAGGTGTCGGCCCTGTGCCGTTCATCGCTGCCGAGGCCGGCGTGCCCCGCACGACCGCCGGCTACTGGGTCAGAGAAGCACGCCGCCGCGGTTACCTCGGCCCCGCCACCCACGGCAAGGCAGGCGAAGCCGGGGAGCTGACAGTCCGCTACACCGGCAGCCAAGACACCACCGACGTCACGCTTCCCAACGGCCTCACCCGACCCGTCCAACAAGGCGGCACCCTCCAGCTGCCCACCGACCTCGCGCTCGGCCTGCTCAAACAACCGATCTGGGAACCCGCCCCCAACCCCTCAACCCCCAGCCGCAACCCCAGTGGCCACCACAACCACAGAGGAAACCCCCAGCCAATCCCGACCAGCCAGACAACCCAGGCAGACCGGGCCACGGCTTCCAAGGCGGCTGGTTCGGCTAAACGCCGGTCTCGGCAGCCTCCAAACAGACACAACACGCAATGGCCCGAAGACGTTGTCGGGTAAGTGCTGTTAGGCATCTGTTAGACACAGGTGTTCTCTAGCTGGGAAACAGTCCTGGTGGCCGGTGCGGTGGTCTGCGATCTCACCGCAGCGAGAGACAGCAACGAGCCCGCCCATGCGGGGCAGGTTTCGTTGGTCTACCAGCGGCTCCTACGGTTTACTGCTCGGGTGCGGCGAGCTGTTCGACGATCTCGAGGGCCAGCTCGGCTGCCTGTGCTAGTGGCTTTGGTTGCAGCCGCTCGAGGGTGTCTTGAAGGGTGTTGATGTAGGTGATGTCGTCGGCCCAGATGGTCATCGAGTCGATGCCGGCGTTGATGAAGGGCAGGTGGTCGCCCGCGTACATGCCGGAGAGCTCGACTGTCTTCAGACCGAGGCCGATCGCGTCCGCTGCTTCCAAGGCGCGATCTACCATCTCGTCGGAGCCGATGACGGTCACGGCGCCGGCCCCGACCGAGTCGAGGTTGATCATCGCCATGATCCTCGCCGTCTTCTCGTGTTGCGGGTCCGTGAGGTAGGCGAAGCTTCCGTTCAGTCCTATCTCTTCTGCTCCGCACAGCAGGAGCCGCAGGTCGAACGGGAGCTCGTCGTCTGCTAGCTCCTGAGCGAGAACGCTGAGGACGGCGACCCCGCTGCCGTTGTCGTTCGCTCCCCAAGAGCCGGGCGATGTGTCGTAGTGCGCCCCGACCACCAACACCTCGTCGTCTCCGATGTCGTTGTTCAGCTCGGCGATCACGTTCCTGGACTGCCGCACCGGCAGGAGCCTCTTGCGGACATCCACGATCACAGTGGCGCTGTTTGCCTCTTCAAGTTCCCGCACCAGCCCCCGGCCGTCATGGTTGGTTATCCCGACGGCGGGGATCCTGGTCTCCCCGTGGAGGCGGCCTTCAAAATACGTCCCGCCCAGCTCGTCGTTGAAGATCACCGCCGCGACCGCCCCCGCCGCTGCTGCCCGCTCTACCTGCCCCAGAACGGTCGATCCAGTGTCCTGCTCGATCAGCGCGACCTTGCCTGCTAGGTTGGCGCCAACGTAATCAGCCTGTCGTCCCTGGTCGGCGTAGGAGAGAGGTCCCGAGATCGCGTATCCCTCTGCGGCCAGCGACACGGGACCCAAAGGAAAGGCGACTATCCAGGGTCTCGGGCGTGTAGCGAATCTGTCGGAGCCCAGGGCGGGCTCGTCCCGGTCAGGGCCGTCCACGACCAACCGGGTAGCGGCCAGTATCTCGATAGCCTCGAATTCCTGCACCCGAACCTTGTAGCCCAACCCTGAGAACAGGCCGGCCAAAAACCGGGCTGCCACCAGCTCCTGCTCGGTGGCGCTCTCCCTTGGGCCCAGCTCCCCAGCCACCATCACCGCTGTGTCCCACACCTGTCGCTGAGCGGCCCCAATGCCGAGACAGAAGCCACCGGAGGATCCTCACCGACAAACGGCTCGGCCGCGGGCGCATCAACCCGCACCGGCGCCGGATCCGGGGCCGGCGACACAGCTGGCCCCGACCCGCCACCGCGCCCCAACAACACAACAGCCAGAAGAGCCACAACACCCGCCCACACAACTCGCGCCACAGCCCTCACCTAGAAGCAGACCTACAGGATCTACAGACAAAGTACACGCGTGGCATCTTCCGCGAGAAGCAAATGATCCAGACTCTTCCCGGCACCAATTCTCACAAAACTACCCAGCAACCCCAACCAACCCTCGCCCATCATCCCCAAGAAAACCCGGCAAACACTCCAGGCAGAAACCACAACCCCTGCCACTCGCAGAAACCTCCCAGCAACGAAGGCAGAACTTCAACAAGCAACCCTCGGGTTATGACCCGACCAGCCCAGGTGGTCTAAGGCGGAAACGCGCATGGTTAAGCCATCTGGGGTGCTCTCAGGTCAGCTGAGACCAGCTGAGGTTGATGCTAAATTGGTGCCAGGCTTGGTGCCTGGACAGGCAACGCGAGGCAGGTTGCGCTGGGCGACCCAAGCCCGCCTAAGGGGGGCCCTGCTGACCCGCTCCTGGCCTGGCGCGGGCGTGTAAGGCCGGACGTGCAGGAGACCACTGTATTCGTTGTCGTGCCTGGGGTAGGCAGCCCGTCTAGCGGCCGCAACGACACGGCCTGCCGGGGTAAGCCATGAGATTTTAAGACGGCAGTCGATGTCGGGCGTCAGCCGGGCGGGAATCAGGTTCAGGGGACGGTAGGGGCGGCCACGGAACCTTGCGGTTTCGTGAGGAAACGGTTCGTAGTTTCCCAGGCACTCTGGCCCAGGCCCGTCTTGTCGGCAGCCAGGGCTGGAAGCCCTCGGAGCGTGGGATAGGAGGATGAGGAGCGTTGCGCAGGCTCGGGGGCTCCCGCCTTGGCGGGACGGGCCTGTATCCGCCGCAGAGGTTGTTGGGCAGGACCGGGCGCGGCTCGGGGCCGGGCGGACGCGGCGTTGAGGCGAGAGCAGGGGGCTGGTCTTTTGGGTAGCTTGGGCCTGGTTGGGCGGTCGTTGTGGGAGGAAGTGATGGTCTCGAGTCAGCCCTTGGGTGCTGGGACGTTGGTCGAGTTTCTTGAGGAGGTGGCATACAGGTTCTCGGATAGGCCCGCGTTGCTGTTCAAGACCGGTTTGCGCTACAGGAGGTGGAGCTACAGGGGCCTTCTTCAGGACTCGGGCCGGCTGGCCTCGGAGCTGCAGAGGCGCGGTGTGGCTGAGGGCGACCGGGTGCTCGTCTGGGGGCCGAACTGCCCGCAGTGGGTTCTCGCATTCTTCGCTTGTCTGAGAGTTGGGGCTGTTGTCGTCCCGCTAGACGTCCGCGGCAGCCCCGATTTTGCCCACGATGTCGCTACGCAGACCGACCCTCGCTTGTTGTTCGCCTCCAGGGTGACGCCGTCGGCGTACAGGCAGCTTGGGCTTCCGACCGTCTTCTTCGAAGAGATGGAGAAGCTCTTGCAGAGCCAGGGGGCGCCGACGCCAGTGGAGCTACGCCCGGACGATCTCGCCGAGGTCATGTTCACGTCTGGTACGACCGGAAACCCCAAGGGCGTGATGCTGACGCACAAGAATCTGATGGCCAACCTGGAGTCCGTCCGGCAGCACATACCCGGGGAGCCGTCCTACCGTCTGGTTTCCATACTCCCGCTGAGCCACATGTTCGAGCAGGTCGGAGGTTTGCTGATCCCGCTGAGTGCGGGAGCGAACGTCACCTATCCCGCGAGCCTCAAGCCGGTGACCCTGCTCAAGACGCTGGCGGAACGGAGGGCAACGTTGTTGCTGGTGGTTCCACAAGCGCTGGACCTGCTCCTGAAGGGGGTAGAAAGAGAGGTCAGCCGCCAAGGCAGGGAGCGCGTCTGGCGTCTGCTTCTGAACGCGGCCAGGTTTGCCCCGTACCCTGTGCGCCGTCTGCTTTTCAGGAGCGTGCGCCGCAGGTTCGGTGGGGCTCTCACGCACATCGTTGCCGGCGGAGCGGCCCTGGACCCGCACCTCGGTGCCAAGTGGGCAGCCATGGGCTTCAAGCTGATCCAAGGCTACGGAGCCACCGAAGCCTCGCCTGTGATCAGCTGTCACACCATCCGGAACCCGAGATACGACTCCGCGGGCCCGCCCATACCGGGCGTGGACGTACGGATCGCATCAGATGGGGAGATCATGGTGCGCGGCCCTAACCTCACCCCCGGCTACTGGAAGGCGCCCGAGCAGACGGCCAGGGTGTTCACGGACGGCTGGTACCACACCGGCGACCAGGGCTTCCTGGACGAGAACGGGTTCATCCACGTCAACGGCCGTAAGAAAGACATGATCGTCTTGGCTAACGGCCAGAACGTGTTCCCGGAGGATGTCGAGGCCACACTCCAGCGTCATCCCGCCGTAGAGGACGCTGCGGTCGTCGGTGTTCCCAGGGACACCGGCACTGAGGTGCACGCCGCTCTAAGAGTAGACAACGAGGCTGCGGCCCGAGACGCCGTGACTTGGGCCAACGGGACGCTGGCCGAACACCAGCAGATCAGGGGGTTCACCATCTGGCCGCAGGAGGACTTCCCGCGCACACACACCTTCAAAGTGAAAAAAGGCCTGGTCCTAGAAGCGGTCATGGCCAGCCCGTCCGGCTCGCCTCCCAGAGCACAGCAACCGGTCGTCCAAGGAGAGCCGCGGAGCGTCCGGCAGGTCGTGGCGGAAGTCGCGGAACTTGACGCGGGAGCCGTGGCGGCCGGCCACGCGCTAGACACCGACCTGGGTCTCGACTCGCTAGGCCGCGTAGAGCTTCTCTCTCTGATCGAGCAAGAGCTGGGTGTGTACGTCGACGAGACCGAGGTGGCGCCGTCGACGACAGTGGCAGAGATCGAGCGGCTCGTGGAGGGCCGCACGAACGCCGTGACGCAGGAAACAGCGGCGCTCTCCTTCCCACGATGGCCAATGATGGGCTGGTGCGGCGCGCTCAGAGCCCTGTTGCAGACGTTGCTGGCGTTCCCCTTGTTTTCGGTCGGTCACAGGTCGCGGGTTTCCGGGCTGGAGCATCTGCGCGGCCTTGACGAGCCCGCGATATACGCCATCAACCACAACATCACGCGCTGGGACACGTCCCTGCTCTTGAAGACGCTGCCGCGCCATCTGCGGCGGCGCCTAGCCTACGCTGCCGCCGCAGAGGTCACGTTCGGCAGCGTCTGGAAGGGGCCGCTAGCGAGCCTGCTCCTCAACGCGTTTCCCCTGTACAGACAGCAAGGGGTGCGAGCGAGCCTCGAGCACATAGGGAGGCTTCTTGACGACGGTTGGAGCATCGGCATCTTCCCGGAGGGCGCGCAGGAAATCAGCGAGGAGATGCTGCCGTTCCAGGCCGGAACCGGCCTGCTGGCCGTCGAATGCCGCGCGCCCGTCGTGCCTGTACGCATCTCCGGGGACAACCGGTCCCTGTGGCCACCCCGGCGCAAAACCCTGGCCGTCACCGTCGGCGAGCCTCTCACGATCCCCGCCGGGACATCCTACCCGGACGCCACAACAAGCATAGAACAAGCCGTCAAAACCCTATAAAAAACCCCACTCCCAGAGCCAGCACCCCCTCCGAGCGGCAGACCAAACACCGGCTCTCGAGTGGTTCCAACACACCAACTAACCCCAGCACACAGCCACCCAGACCGTGTCCCACAGCCAGCGCTCCGCACAGAAAACCCAGAACGCGTCATCACCACCCCAGAGACGCGACGAGGCCCCTATCCCCCACACACATGCCGCCAGCAACTGAAGGCACGACTAGATACTGATAGGCTCCGCCCCAGAACCGCCAAACAGGCCCAGCAGCAGAGGCCGGCACGGTCGCAGCACCTCCCCTAGCGACCACGCAGACTCCGCCCCCGTTGCGCACAAAGGCCTCTGATACCCCAGTACCTGCGCACACCAAACCCAGGAGCAGCAGAGACGACGGCTCCCACGCCAGGCACCGCAGAGACGAAGCCGGCTGCACCACAAAGGCCCGACCACAATCGCAGCGACAACCCCCGGGTTATGGGCTCGCCGTGGACGGTACGGTCTG
>JAPOVR010000062.1 GCA_026708005.1 Actinomycetes bacterium | reverse complement strand
CGACGAGCTCGCCGAGGTAGGGGTCGAGGATGCGCTTGCCCACCCAACGTGGAACATGGGGCCGAAGATCACGGTCGACTCCGCAACGATGATGAACAAGGGTCTCGAGCTGATCGAGGCTCACTACCTCTTCGATCTGCCCTACAACCAGATCGAGGTGGTCGTGCACCCAACCTCCGTCGTGCACGCTCTCGTGCGCTTCCGAGACGGCGCCTCGCTCGCCCATCTCGGGTATCCGGACATGCGCGTGCCGATCTCCTACGCCTTGACCCATCCCAACCGTGCGGCAACCCCGACGACGCCGCTGGATTTCTCGGCCGGGCTGACGCTCGAGTTCCGCCCGCCGGACCAGCTCGCCTTTCCCTGCCTGCGGCTGGCGCGCGAGGCCGGCGAGGCCGGAGGTGCGGCACCCTGCGTCCTGAACGCGGCCAACGAGGTCGCGGTCGCAGCGTTCCTGGCCGGCCAGCTCCCCTTCCTCGGCATCGCCGAGACGGTCGAGCGCACGCTCGCAGCGGTGGAAGCCCCGACGGTCGGCGGCCTCGACGATCTGCTTGAGACCGACGCGGCCGCACGGGATGCTGCTGGGCAACTCACACGGCAGCTCGTGCCATGAGGGCTGCCGAGAACAGAGGCCAGGCGTGAACATCGCTGTCGCAATCGGTGGGCTCGCGTTCCTGATCCTGATCCACGAGGCCGGGCACTTCTTCGTGGCGCGCGCCGTCAGGATGCGACCCCGCAAGTTCTACGTCTTCTTTCCGCCCGTCCTCCTGCGGAAGACCCACAAGGGCATCGAGTACGGGCTCGGGGCGATCCCGCTCGGCGGGTACGTGAAGATCCCTGGAATGCATCGCCCGGCTGCGCGCGATCTCGACTCGCAGTTCCGGGCCTCGGTCGATGAGGCGCCGGCGATCGGCATGGCCGTTGAAGACGTCAAGGACTCGCTGGAGGCCGACCGCTTCGATGAGGCACGCACACGCCTTGGCGAGATCGAGCGCGCCATGCGGCGAGCGCATCTCTCCGACGGTGCGCGGCGAGGCGCAACACGCGCCCTCACCGACCTAGACGACGGCCTCTCTGACGATGCGTACTGGCGCGCCGCCGCCTGGAAGCGCATCGCGTTGATCGCAGCCGGCCCGGTGACGAACCTCCTCTTCGCCGTTGCGATGCTCGCGACCCTCTTTGCGGTCGGCGTGCCGGTGGGCGCGACCCGGGTAGTCGATGAGGTCGTGCTGGGCACACCCGCCCAGACGATGGGGCTGCAGGCTGGAGATGAGGTCCTCGCCGTCGACAGTGTGCCGACCCCCTCCTTCGATGAGGTGTCGGCGGCAATCCGCGGGAGCGGCGGCGAGCCGATCACGCTCACCGTCGGGCGCGGCGAGGAGACGGTCGTTCTTGGCCCCGCCAGAGCCGAGCAGAGCGACGGGCGGCTCAGGCTCGGCTTCGTGCCAGGCCTGCTCTACGAGAGCAGCAGCCCCGGCCGGTCGATCACGCAGGCGTTCGACCGCACCGGCGAGGTGACCGTCGCGATCGGCGAGTCGCTCGGGCGCATCGTCAGCGGCGGCAACCGGGACGATCTCGCCACGCCGATCGGGATCGTCCAGGTGTCCTCCCAAGTTGCCGAGCAGGACTACCGCGCGTTTCTCGAGATCCTCGCGCTGATCAGCCTCTCGCTCGCGCTCCTCAACCTGCTTCCACTGCTTCCCCTCGACGGCGGGCATATCCTCTTCTCGGTCCTGGAGCGGATCCGACGCCGTGCCATCCCGCGGGAAGCCTACGAACGAGCCTCTGCGATCGGCATCGCCCTCGTCCTGCTCCTCTTCGTGATCGGTCTCTCGAACGACATCGGCCGGCTGTAGGAGGCCGCGTGCACGCCCGACCAGACTCGCGGGAACGCAGAGGCTAGAATCGCCCGCGGTGGGCAGCGAGCACGGGATCAAGGTGGGCGGTGTCGCAGTCGGCGGCGGAGCGCCGGTCGCCGTGCAGTCGATGACGCTGACGCTCACGCACGACATCAACGCGACGATCGCGCAGATCGGAAAGCTCGTCGAGGCTGGCTGCGAGCTCGTGCGCGTCGCCGTGCCCAAGAACGAAGACGCGCAGGCGCTGCCCAAGCTCGTCTACCTCAGCCCCGTTCCGATCATCGCCGACATTCACTTCAACGCGAGCCTCGCGCTCAAGGCGATCGACGCCGGGGTGGCCGCCGTGCGCATCAACCCGGGCAACATCGGCGGCCCCGACAAGGTCGAGCAGGTCGTGAAAGCCGCGAAGGCCAAGGGCATTCCGATGAGGATCGGCGCGAACTCCGGCTCGCTGCCCAAGCACCTGCAGCACCTCGAAGACGGCGCCGAGGCGCTCGTGCAGGCCGCGCTGGAGGAGGTGGAGCTGCTCGAGAAGCTCGACTTCCGAGACTTCAAGATTTCGGTGAAGTCGACATCGGTACCCGACATGATCCGCGCCTACCGGATCATGGCCGCGAAGGTCCCCTACCCGCTGCACCTCGGGGTGACGGAATCGGGGACGCCCTTCGTCGGCGCGATCAAGAGCTCCGTGGGGATGGGCGCGCTGCTGGCCGACGGCATCGGCGACACGCTCCGCGTCTCGCTGACCGCCGACCCGGTAAAGGAGGTCGAGGTCGCCTGGGAGATCCTGAAGGCGCTCGGGCTGCGGGAGCGCGGCCCGGTGATGATCTCGTGCCCGTCGTGCGGGCGAGACAACGTCGGCGTGCAGAGTCTCGCCGAGGCGGTCGAGGACCGTCTTAAGCCGTACGGCGAGGCCTTCGAGGTCGCGGTTATGGGCTGTGCCGTGAACGGTCCCGGCGAGGCCGGCAACGCAGACTTCGGCATCGCAGGGGGGCGTGACACAGGCTTCATCTACGCGCACGGGCGCGTGCTCAAGAAGGTCTCCTCCGACATCCTCATCGACGAGCTGTTCCACGAGATCGACCAGTGGATCGAGGGCGGCATGAAGCGGCCAAAACGCCTGAAACTCGCGAAGTCGGCCACCGAGTTGATGGCCGAAGCCGCCCAGCGGCCGTCGTAGACGACCAGCGTCGTGGCCGAGACCATCCGCGCGTCGCAGCTCTACCTCCCGACGCTTCGGGAGGATCCGGCCGAGGCAGAGGCGGTGAGCCACCGGTTGCTCCTGCGGGCCGGAATGATCCGACGCGTCGGGGCGGGCCTCTACACGCTGATGCCGCTCGGCTGGCGCGTGTACCGGAAGATCGAGCAGATCATCCGCGAGGAGATGGACGCGATCGGCGGCCAAGAGATGCTCATGCCCCTGCTCACGCCCGCCGAGCTCTGGCAGAAAACCGGCCGCTACGAGCTTCCCGAGCTGTTTCGGCTTCGCGATCGCAGCGAGCGCCCCTACGTGCTCGCGCTCACCCACGAGGAGACGGTCACGCACCATGCCACCGAGCTGCGCTCCTACCGCCAGCTGCCACAGATCTGGTACCACTTCGGGCTCAAGGAACGCGACGAGCCTCGCCCGCGCGCGGGTCTTCTGCGGGTGCGCGAGTTCATCATGAAGGACTCATACTCCTTCGACCGCGACGAGGGGGGGCTCGCGACGAGCTACGAGGCGCACGCGGGCGCCTACCGGCGGATCTTCGACCGCTGCGGGCTCGACTTCTACGAGGTGCAGAGCGATGTCGGCCTGATGGGGGGCAGCGGCGCGCACGAATACATGGCGCCCTGCGACGCCGGCGAGAACCACGTGGTGCTCTGCACGGGTTGCGACTACGCAGCGAGCGTCGACGTCGCCGAGTCGGTACCCACACCACCCGACTTCCCCGAGCCCCGAGGTGCGCCGGAGGAGATCGAGACGCCCGGTGTCGAGACGATCGACGCGCTGGCCAAGATGCTGGCCATCGACCCCCGTGCAACATCGAAGGCCATGCCGGTCGTCGGCCCGGACGGAACGCTCGTCCTCGGCCTCGTGCGCGGCGATCACCGGCTGCACGAGCTGAAGATGCAGAAGACCCTCGGAGGGGAGTTTCGACCGGCCCACGCCGACGAGATTCGCGAGGCCTTCGGCGCCGAGGGCGGCTCGCTCGGGCCGGTTGGCGTCGACCTCGAGGTGGTCGTCGACGAGGCGTTGCGCCGGGGTCAGTTCGTCGCGGGCGCCAACCGCACGGGCTACCACCTGCTGGGGGTCGAGGCGATGCGCGACTACGCGCCCTCCCAGTTCTCGGACCTCCGCGAGGTCGAGCCCGGAGATGCCTGCATCCGCTGCGGCGCAACCCTGCGGGTCGAGCCGGCGATCGAGGTCGGCAACATCTTCAAGCTCGGGACACGCTACTCGGAGCCGCTTGATGCGACGTACCTCGACGAGGACGGTACCGAGCGTCCGATCGTGATGGGCAGCTACGGCATTGGCCCTGCACGCACGATGGCGGCGATCATCGAGCAGTGGCATGACCATGACGGAATCGTCTGGCCGAGGGTGGCAGCGCCGTTCGACGTGCACGTGGTCTCCCTCTCGGCGGCTGGCGCGCAGATCGGGGAGATCAGCGACGACGTCGCGGGCACGCTCGAGAGCGCCGGGTACTCGGTGCTGATCGACGACCGAGACCTGCGGCCCGGCGAGAAGTTCGCCGACGCCGACCTCTTCGGCTGCCCAGTCCGGATAACGGTCGGCAAGAGGTCGATCGAGGACGGCGCGGTTGACGTGCGCTCCCGGTTCAACGGCGAGGAGGAGCGTGCCCCGGCAAGCTCTGCCGCCGAGGCCCTCGACGCACGCTGGGGCTCGCTGCCGTGAGCAGGCGCCGCCGGTTCAGCGGCAAGCCGTTCGGCGAGACCCTGCACGAGCTGATGGCCGACACGGGCATCACCTACCGGGCGCTCGCGGCGAAGACGCATCTCTCGGCCGGCTACCTGCACCACATCGTAAACGGCAACCGGCCGGTCCCGGCCACCAACGTGATCGCGTCGATCGCAAAAGCGCTGGGCGTCGAAGCCGAGCACTTTCGTGAGTACCGCATTCGGTACATAACCAGCCAGCTCGAGGCGAAGCCCGAGCTGGTCGACCGGCTCTACAAGCGCCTGCTCTAGAACGAGCCCCTGGCAGCCCGGCAGCTCGCGGCCTGAGAGCCGACCGGCTGGGGCGCGGGGCGTCCTAGTTCATCGAGGGATCGGGCGGCATCAGCGCGATCAGCGAGGCGACTCCGCCCCTCCGGCGAAGCGTCTGCGACCAGAGGCTCTCGGGCTCCTCGGCAAAGACATCGTCCGGCAAGGCCGGTTCGATGATCCAGGCCTGCTCGGAGAGCTCGGCCTCGAGCTGCCCAGCGCCCCAGCCTGCGTATCCCGCGAACACCCTGGCGCGGCTGATCGCGCCGGCCAGCTCCTCGATGTCTGGGTCGGCCCCGATGAAGGCGATCTCCGTGAACGTGAACTCTGCAGCGAGCTCAGGGTCGGCGAACTCGGCGAGCGCGACAACCTCCTCGGGTGCGACCGGGCCGCCCTGGAAGACAGGCTCGTCGCTCGCCACTAGCATCGCGAGGGCCTCGACGGCCTCCGCAACCAAGACATCGAGCGGCCGGTTCAACACGAGCCCCATCGCGCCTTCGTCCGAGTGCTCGGCCACGAGCACGACGGTTCGCCAGAAGTTGGTGTCGACGAGGGACGGCGCCGCGATCAGCAGCTGGCCCTGGAGCGAGCTGAACGACTCATCATCCACCCGGCCATTACACCACGCTGGCGTTCCCCTGGGCAGGCGGAAGCCGCGCCATGCGAGCATCGGCGACTACTTTGCGACCGATAGGCGGCAGACGCAGGCGCGCTTCAACGACTATCCTGATCGAGGAGCGGGGCGTAGCGCAGCCTGGTTAGCGCGCGTGTCTGGGGGACACGAGGTCCCCGGTTCAAATCCGGGCGCCCCGACTAGAGGACGCTGGCGCGCACGTGCATGGGGTCGGCGCGTTGCCCCGCGTGGTGGCCTGCGACGATCCCGTATAGATGGCACCCGGTAGCCAGGGCAGCGTGGCGAAGGCGAGGGCTTGCGCTCACGAGCCGCAGGCCCACACATCGGGGTGGGCAGACGGTGCCGCACTTTCTCTCCTGCTAGGGGGGAGCGGATTGTCCCGGTCCCGGCAGCGAAGAATGGGAGTCGCTGTGATCTGATCGCGGAAGGCCGTCCCGCCCTCAACGGACTGGACGCTGACCTGGCCCCGGTGTGTGTGCGGGGGTTTGTGTTGGTGGTGTTGTGTGGGGTTGTGGTTGGTTGGTGTTTCCCTGGGGTTGTGGAGTGTGAGGGTGGCCTGTCTCTTGGTGTGTGTGGGGGTTTGTGGGGTGGGGGTGTGGGTTGTTGGG
>JAPOVR010000030.1 GCA_026708005.1 Actinomycetes bacterium | reverse complement strand
ACACAACACCCACCCACTAACAAAACCCCTGCAAAAACCCACCACAAACAGAAGCGTCACGAAACTGCACCAAATCTGCCAACTCCCGCACGGCTCGCTCTGCCCGGCTGCTGGAACGTGCCGCCCAGCGACCTCGCTGTCCGGCTTGGCTGTGCCCCTGCGTTTGGGCTGATTCTGCGCAGCCCCGCCTGCCGGCCGGGACCCAGCGTCGAGGCCGATTCAGCGGGCCGATCCTCGTGAGCCCTGGCGAGGGCAGCTTCGCGTGGGGAGCGAACGCCCCTCGCGCCCACGGCCGGGCTCCATCGCCGGTGTGCTCTGCGGTACCTGCAGGCGCGGGTTGCTGCCGCGCGGCGATTCGGCGGCGACTCCCACGGAAGCCACCGGGCAGAGACCTCGCGCACGGACCCCGTGCGCAGACCACCCGCGCAGATCACGCCCGGGGTCCCGCGCGGAGGCCTCGCGCCCGTGCGGCCTCCCGTTCTGCCTTCCGTGCGGCCTCGTCAGTCCCAGCCCGCGTCAGGAGGTCTCGATACCCCCGCCTCCCGGGGCTCAGGTGGCGCAGCGAGCCGAGGATCGAGAGCTAGGTTGCCGGCACGAGCTTGGCGAGCAGCCCGCCAGCCGAGAGCACGTAGAGCTCGCCGTGCTGGTCCTGACCGAATGAGGTGAGGCCGGGAACGGTCACCGAGAGTTCCTGCACGATCGGCTGGCCGCCAGGATCGAAGCCGAGCGATGCGACAAAGCCCGACCCGAAGTCGCCAAAGACGTACTGGCCGACGAGCGACGGGATTGCAGATCCTCGGTAGACGTAGCCTCCGGTGATCGAATAGCCTCGCTTGCGGCCGTACTCGAACACGGGCGGCACGGCGCCGGCCGGCGGCTTGTCCGAGAACGGGCGGGTGCCCTCAAGCCGGTTCCAGCCGAAGTTCGCGCCCGCTCCAGTGCCGGCGGCGAGGAAGTCGACTTCCTCGATCTTGTCTTGACCGACGTCGCCGATCCAGATGTCTCCGGTCGCGCGATCGAACGAGAAGCGCCACGGGTTCCGCAGGCCGAACGCCCAGACTTCAGGCGCTCCTCCACCGCGAGCAAAGGGGTTGTCCTCGGGCACGGTGTAGCCTGCGAGCCCCTCCCGTGTCGGGTTGATTCGCAGGATTGCGCCGAGCAGCGTGCCCGGATTCTGGCCGTTGTCTCCTGGATCTCCGGCGGAGCCACCGTCGCCGATCGCCATGTACAGGAAGCCGTCAGGCCCGAACGCGATCTGTCCTCCGTTGTGGTTGGCGAAGGGCTGCTCGATGGCGAGGTGCTGCACCTCCGATTCCGGGTCGATCCTGCCCTCGGTCACGGCCCACGACGCAAGGCGGTTCTCGCCGCGTGCGCCCGAGTAGTGCGCGTAGAAGCGATCGCCGCTCGGCGAGAACGTGATGCCGATCAGCCCGCGCTCGCTCTCCGTCGTCATTCGGTTGGAGAGGTTGAGAAAATGCGTGTCTGCCACCCGGCCCTCCGGCGAGACAACGCTGACCACGCCGCCCTTCTGTGCCACGTAGAGGTTCTCATCGCCAGGCCTCGTCGCGAGGTCGAGCGGAAAGCCGAGCGTCGTAAGCTCAAGCAGCCGAAGTGGCTCGACCGTCGCGACCGGCTCGGGTGCGGGCGGGGCCTCCTCCGTGCGTGGCACCTCGCCAGCCTCCGCCTGTTGCACCTCACCAGTCTGCGGCGGCTTCTCGCCAGTCCGCGGCGGCTCCCCATCCGCTGGCGACGGCTCCTCGTTGGTCTGTGGCGGCGCCTCGGCGGCCGGCTGCGGTGTCAACTCGTCCGGGCGCGCCGGCTTGCCCGTAGCGGGGGGGGTATCGGCTGGAGCGGGTGCATCGGCTGGTGGTGGTGCAGCGCGTGGCGGGCTCGCGTCACGTTCGCTCGAGCCTCCGCAGGCCGCCATAAGGAGCAAGGTGAGCGCAGCGAGTGCAACCAGCCGGGCCATCCTCCCACGGTAGCGGCGCAGGGGCCGGCCGTCTCCAGAACGTACAGTGCACGAATGCCCGATCTGGAGCTGCGGTTTGTTCTCTGCGACGTGTTCACGGATCGGCCTCTGACTGGGAACCAGCTGGCCGTCTTCACCGATGCGCGCGACATCCCCGAGGGCGTGCTCCAAGCGCTCGCCCGCGAGGTGAACTTCTCCGAGACGGTGTTCGTCTATCCCGCTGCCGGTAACGCCCACGCGCGCCTTCGCATCTTCACGCCGGCAAAGGAGCTGCCGTTCGCCGGTCATCCCGTACTGGGGACGGCGTTCGTTCTCGGCGGGCCGTTGCAGGCCATCGACCTTGTGCTCGAGACGGGAATCGGGACCGTCTCCGTTGCGCTGGAACGCGAGGGCAGCCGTATCGTCTTCGCCTGGATGGGCCAGCCGGTGCCGTCTGTGGCGCCATATGAGGAGCAGGATGCGCTCTTGGGGGCACTGGGCGTCGAGCGATCTCTGCTTCCCATCGAGACTTACGACAACGGGCTAGAGCACGTGTTCGTGCGGCTTGGCTCAGAGGCTGAGGTTGTGGCCCTCGAGCCAAACTTCGCCATGCTCGCAAGGCTACCCCAGCTGGGAACGAGCTGCTTCGCGGGAGGGGCCACGACCTTCAAGACGCGCATGTTCGCGCCGGGAGCCGGTGTTGACGAGGATCCTGCCACGGGCTCGGCTGCCGGGCCCCTTGCGTGCCACCTCCTGAGCCACGGCGAAGTTGCCTCCGGAGCTGAGATCGAGATTTCCCAAGGTGCCGAGATCGGCCGGCCGAGCACGCTGTTCGCTCGAGCCGAAGGCAAGGGAGCATCGATTGAGAGCGTCTCAGTCGGCGGCTCTGCGGTGATCGTCGCGCGGGGCTCCTACAAGCTGCCGCCAGCGCTCCACGGCTAGATCGATCGAGGACGGCTGCCCGTGCCGACTCGGGCGCCGGCCGCGGCGGCGTGAGCGCGCTGAGGCATGGAGGGTCACCGTGCATCGGGCCATGGAGCGTCCTCGCGCAGCCCTGCAAGCGAGCGCGACTGAGCGAGCCGCTTCGAGCGAACCGCCCCAGGCTGCGTTCCTGCGCCGCGCCGCGCGCGGTCACCGCTGTCTACCCCCAGGCGATCTCGCGGATCTCGGGGAGCTCAACGTTGACGGATCGCCAGAAGAGGCCTCCGTCTGCCGAGACGTACACGCGATTGCGAGCCGCGAGCACCATGTGATCAGGATTTTGTCCAAGCGCGAGCGAGCGACCTCGAGGGAGCCCACCGCCACGCTCGGCCCACGTTGCCCCGAGGTCATGGGAGACGAGCAGCGGCGGCCGCCGATCCAAGAGCAAGGCGACCGTCGATCCCGACGAGTCGACGTCAATGAGCTGGCCCATGGCCCACGACGGTACGAGTCCGACTGGGCGCGGACGGTCAGGCAGGGTGCCGTCGGCCTCAGAGGACGTGACGAGGTCACCTTCGCCATGCGCGCCGACCTCGACGACAAAGAGGTCGTCCTCGCACTCGACGAGAACCGTCGCGGGATGCTCACCCACGTGCTGTCATCTCCAAGCGCCTACCACGTCTCCCGGAAAGTCTCCCCCAAATGTTCCCCAGGTCTCGAGGTGTCTTGTGCGTACCGTTCCTGCACAGCTCGTTTCGGGGCAGCTCGTCCTCATCTGCCTATCGATTCCCACGTATCCCGTTCCTGCGCAGCTCGTCCTCGTCCGCTGCGGCGCATCCCGTTTCCGCGCAGCTGCCCAGACGTCCTCGTGTGTTCTTGGCATATTTCTCACACATTCTGTGCACCACAGGGCACGAAGCCGCTGATAGGCTGACCCCAGGTTGGGGGTCGTTGGGGTCCCTTCTTTTGTCTCCTACCTTGGGTACCGGCTTGGCCGAAAGCTCGCGGTCTGGCTGAAAGCTTGCGCCGCTGGCCGTCGCGCAGGCGGGGAAGAGAAAGCGGGGGAAGAGAAAGCCCTCGTGTGAAGCGCTCGTGTTGTCCAGACTGTGTCCAGTCACCTCGCTGAGACCGCGAGCGGCCGCCTCGTTGAGATCACGTGCAGCCACCCTGTCGAGACCGCGAGCAGCCGCGTCGCCCAGGCTGCGTCCAGCCGCGGCGGGGAGCCGGCGAGATCGAGCTAGGCCGGCTGCTAGGCCGCTTCGCGGCGCAGGAGCTCCGCGACCGCGCGCGCGGCGCGACTGGCGGCCGAGCCGGGCTCGTCGCCGGCTGCACGCTGGGCCACGTAGACGGCGGCGAAACGGTCGCCCATGCCTGTCGCGTCTGTGACCTCGACCACGTCGGAGTCGATGTGCTCGAGGACCCCATCGAAGCACAGGAGTGCGCCCCGGCGGCCGAGCGTGACGATCACCTCGGGCACACCGAGCGCGCCAAGCGACTCCACCTCCAGTGTGAGCCCGGCGGCGCGGGCTTCGATCTCGGCGAACTTCAGCACGTCCAGGTGTTGGAGCGCCGTGCGGTCGAAGTGACTGTCCTCGACGACAGGACCGCACCGGCCAGGCCGAACGAGCCCCTGAGCGTCCAGGCTCAGCAACCGATCTGGCCCGGCGACCTCGCGCAGCGCTGCGACCGACTCCGCCAGGAAGTCCGCGCGCGAGAGCGCTCCAACATGCAGCGCATCGCACCGTGCGACCGCTGGGGCAACCCATTCGCGGATCTCAGCGGGTGTCCATGGCTCGCCCATGTCGGCAATCGACGACGTGCGCTCGTCACCGTCGTTCACGTGGCTAAAGGCCAGCGTCGATGGCGAGACCCGAGGGTGCAGCACGGCAGTCGGCGACCGCAGGCCCTCGAGCAGCGCCTCATCGCCCCGCCCGACCTTCGTCACTGCCACCATCCGAGAGCCGACCAGCTTGATCGCGTCGAGCGCATAGTGCGGTGTGCCGCCGGGGCGAGGCGGGCCGCCGTCGACGCGGTCCTTCGCCGTTGATCCGATGATGGCGATGACCGCCATCGGCGCTCGCCTACGCTGCCGGCGCGCCCCGGGTCCGGCGCGGGCCTGCGACCCACGAGACCGCGAGTGTCGCCAGGAGCGATCCGGCGATGGCCGCGACGAACGGCGCCAGAGCCGCGCCGTCCGGCAGCGTCACCAGCTTGAAGCCGTCGACGATGCTGCCGTCGAGGATCCACCCTGCCGCAACCACGGCAATCAGGCCCGTCGCGCAGCCGACCAGCGTGCCCAGCGTCGTGATGCGCCGCCAGAGCCCTAGGAACACGGGCAACGCAATCGTTGCGGCCAGCAGGTCGGCGACGAGGAACAGGCGCAGGACGCTGATGTTCTCGGTTGCGAGCACGGCCGCGGGCACGGTCAAGGCGAGCGTCGCGAGACGCGCCCCGCCCAGCCGGAGGCGTCCTCGAGAGACGTCGACGGTGATCAGCGCTGCGAGCGCGTTCTGCAGGGTGTCGACGCTCGACGCCACGAGCGTGACCGCAAGGATGATCACGAGCGCAACCAGGGCCGCCGGCAGCTCCTCGAAGAGGGTGAACAGCGCGAGCGACGGGACGTCGATCTCGCCGCCCCCGGCGGCGACCATGCCGAGCAGGCCGGCCACGAACAGAACGGGGATCACGAGCCCGCCACCGAGCCACGCGCCACGCACGAGCGATCGGTCGTCGCGTGCAGCCCACACGCGCTGCCAGAAGCCCTGGTGGAAGAGGTTCGCCGCGGTGATCGCGATCACGAGCACGATGAACAGCTCGAGGCCGGTCTGCGTCGCCGAGCCGAGCCCCGCCGCCGTGGCACGCTCACCGGGTCCCGAGACGTCCACAGCGATCCCCACAGCAGCCGCCGCGACGAGCGCGAGGATCAGAACTCCCTGCCAGCGATCGGTTGCCAGCGAGGCGGGCAGCCCACCGTACGCCGTGTAGATGGCGGTGACAGCTGCAACCGCGATGATCGGGATCAGCCGATCAGCGCCCGAGAGCAGCGAGACGGCACCCCCGACGGCCGTGAGCTCGGCTGCGAGGAACACGAACATGTAGAGGACCGAGATCCCGCCCACGTAGGTGTGCGTGACGTTTCCGAAGCGAGCGCGCACGAACTCCAGCACGGTCGTGCCGGTCGGCATGCGCGCCCGAATGCGCGGCCCGACGTAGGCGAAGATGGCGATTGCGACCGCCTGCCCGACGGCGTAGCCGACGATGCCGAGGATGCCCCCGAACGTGCCGACCTCGGGGGGCGCGAAGAGAATCCAGGCGCCGAGCACCGAGGCGAAGAAGTTCAGTCCGAGCGCGACCGTCCCTTGAGTGCCTCGCGCGGTGAGGTAGTTGTCGTCGTCGGAGCGCCGCAGCCGACTACCGGCGCGAATGCCGATCCAGCCGAAGACGACGAGCGCCCCGACGGTCAGGAGCCAGCCTGCGGTACCGCTCAGCACCTGCGCCCCGAGCGGCCGGCTGGTGAAGATCGTCCGTTGGTGATGCTCATCGCACTCCCTCCGCTGGCATTACCCAGATCAGGTTCTGCGGGTCAGGGCTCACCAGCCCTCTCTCAGCCGCTAGGAAGCAGCTCCCCGTCTCGCTTGCAACGGCCAGCATACCGCGGCTGGCAGGCGGCGTGATCCGAGCCGGCGCTTAGCGTGTAGGACGATCTCGATGCCTACCGTCCTTGGCGTGATCCTGTTCGGCGGTGTGGGCGCGGCAGCCCGCTACGGTCTCGAGCGCTGGCTTGGCCGCGAGGGAACGGTGTTTCCGTGGGGGACGTTCACGGCCAACGTCACGGGCTCCCTCCTCCTCGGGGTGCTGTTCGCGGTGACGACCGAGCGCATTGAGATCAGCAGCTGGCTCCGCACAAGCCTCGCGATTGGCCTGCTCGGTGGGTACACGACGTTCTCGACGTTCTCGCTCCAGACGCACCGGCTGCTGGAAGATGGCGCCTACGGCCTTGCGGTTGCCTACACGCTCGGCAGCGTCCTTGCGGGGCTGGCTGCTGCCGCGCTCGGAGTTGCCATCGTGCGCCTCAGCTGACGTTGGTCCAAGCGAGTGGGCGAATCCGTCAGAATGCACATCCGTCGCACCGACGCCTGACATGCCAGCCCCACTCGCCAGAGACGATGCGTTTGCCCTCGTGAGGCAGCCGAGCGAGGCTCTGCTGGAGCCTGCTCAGGAGCTTCGCGACGCAGGTCATGGGTCGACGATCACGTACTCACCAAAGGTCTTCATTCCGCTCACCGTGCTGTGTCGCGATGTCTGCCACTACTGCACGTTTGCCAAGCCACCTCGTCCAGGCCAGCGCGCATACCTCAGCCATACGGAGATCCTCGACCTCGCGCGGGCCGGCGCCGACGCGGGTTGCCACGAGGCCCTCTTCACGCTCGGAGACAAGCCGGAGGCTCGCTACCAGGTCGCGCGACGGGAGCTTCGCGAGCTCGGACACGACTCCACGCTCTCCTACCTGGCCGAGTGCGCCGAGCTCGTCCTCCGCGAAACCGGCCTGCTCCCGCACCTGAACCCGGGAGTGATGAGCCGCGACGACCTTGCCGCCCTCCGCCGCGTGTCGGCCTCGATGGGGATCATGCTCGAAAGCACGTCCGAGCAGCTGTCGCAGCGGGGCGGTCCGCACTTCGGATCACCCGACAAGCACCCCGCCGTTCGGCTCGAGACGTTGCGGCTTGCCGGCGAGCTCAACGTGCCGTTCACGAGCGGCGTCCTGATTGGCATCGGCGAGAGCCGCGCGGATCGCATCGACGCGCTCCTCGCACTCCGCGACCTGCACGAGCGCTATGGGCACATCCAGGAAGTCATCGTGCAGAACTTCCGAGCCAAGCCGGACACCAAGATGGAAGGGCACCCCGAGCCCACCGCCGATGATCTGCTCTGGACCGCGGCGGCTGCCCGGCTCATCCTCGGGCCGTCCGCGAATATCCAGGTGCCACCGAACCTCTCCTTCGACGGGTTCCCGCGGCTGCTCGACGCTGGGATCAACGACTGGGGAGGCGTCTCGCCTATCACCATCGACCACGTCAATCCCGAGGCGCCGTGGCCCCAGATTGCGGTACTTCGCGAGCAGACGGAGCAGCGCGGTCTCTCGCTCGCTCCGCGGCTTCCCGTCTACCCCGAGTACGTCGCTGATCTCGACCGCTGGGCCGAGCCCCACATTGCGACCGCGCTGCTTCGGCGGGCTGACGCTTCCGGTCTCGGCCGCGAGGCGCCGTGGTCTGCGGGCGCAGAGGCGGAGGCGCCCCGCGAGCTGACGAGCTCGCCGTGGACGAAACGGCGCCCGACGCGGGCCAGGCAGCGGACCCAGCGGCCTCTGCAGCAGGCGCTCGCAAAGGTCGAGGCCGGCGCTGCGCTCGATGAGGACGACGTCACCCACCTGTTCGAGGCTCGCGGCCCGGGCCTTCAGGCCGTGCTCAGGGCGGCCGACGATCTCCGGCGCGAGGTCTCGGGCGATGAGGTCACGTACGTGATCACGAGGAACATCAACTACACGAACGTCTGCTACTTCCGGTGCGGTTTCTGCGCCTTCTCGAAGGGAAAGCTGGCCGAGAACCTCCGCGGTCCCGCCTACCTTGTCCCAACGGACGAGATCGTTCGCCGGTCCCGCGAGGCCTGGGAGCGGGGCGCCGTCGAGGTCTGCCTCCAGGGGGGGATCCACCCCGCGTTCACCGGCGATGACTACCTCGAGATCGTGCGCGCCATCGCGAGCGAGCTCCCCGAGCTCCACATTCACGCGTTCTCCGCGCTCGAGGTGTGGCAGGGCGCGGCGACGCTGAGCAGCACGCTCAACGACTACCTCTCGCGCCTGCGCGACAGCGGGCTCGCGTCGCTGCCGGGTACGGCGGCTGAGATCCTCGACGATGCCGTTCGCGCAGACCTGTGCCCCGACAAGGTGAACACCGCGCAGTGGCTCGAGGTTCATGACGCGGCGCACGCGGTTGGTCTGCGCTCGACCGCGACGATCATGTTCGGGGCGATCGAGGGGCCTCGGAGCTGGGCGCGCCACCTCCTTCACGTCCGGGATCAGCAGCAGCGCTCGGGTGGCTTCACGGAGTTCGTGCCGCTGCCCTTCGTGCACATGGAGGCCCCGATCTACCTGAAGGGCGCTGCCCGCCGAGGGCCGACCTTCCGAGAGGCCCTGCTGATGCACGCGGTCGCTCGCCTGGCGCTGCACCCCGTCATCACCAACATCCAGGCTTCCTGGGTCAAGCTGGGGATCGCCGGTGCCCAGGCGTGTCTGGCCGCGGGGGCGAACGACCTGGGCGGGACGCTCATGAACGAGTCGATCTCGCGCGCGGCCGGGGCAAGCCACGGTCAGGAGATGCCTCCCGAGAGGTTGGAGGCGGCGATCGCGGGTCTAGGGCGCACGCCTCGGCAGCGCACGACCCTGTACGGCACGCCTGATCGTAGCCGCACGGCGCTCTCGTTCGGGGCAGCCCCGCTGTCGGATGCGATCAACCCGCCGTTCAACGACGCCGGCCTCAAGCGCCCGGCGCGGCTCGTTCGTCCGGGCCTTGACGGCAAGGGGCTCGACGGATCGACGGTCTCGAACGGCGTGCTGGCCCAGACATGAGCGCCGCCGAGCTCGTGCCGGTCGTTCCGGCGCTTCGCTCTGACGAGGAGGAGACACCCGCCGCCGCGGGCAGTGTTGCGGCCGAGCCTCTCGCAACGCCCGCAGCCCGTCATCGCTCTCGGGCGAGTCCGGCGAGCGATCCCGAGGAGGTGACGAGCGATGGCGCTTCGCACTGCTGAGGAGTTTCGGGCGGGCCTGCGCGACGCGCGCGAGGTGTACGTTCGAGGCACGCGGGTCCCCGACGTGACGGAGCACGCTGACCTCGCGGTCGCCATCGGCCATGCGGCCAACGTGTTCGAGCTTGCCGCCGACCCGGACACGCGCGAGCTGTTCACCTTCGAGTTCGACGGCGATGTCGCCAGCCGGTACTTCGAGCCTCTGACGTCCGTCGAGGCGATCGAGCGTCGGTCGCGGCTGATCGAGGAGCACACGCGCCGCGGCCGGGCGTCCCTCAACCTCACGAAAGCGGTCGGCACGGATGCGCTGGCAGGCCTCACGAGCGTGAGCGCGGCGATCGATCGGTCCGAGGGGAGCGAGTACGCGGCCCGCGTCGAGGCGTTCGGGTCTGCGTGCGCCCACGGCGATCGCACGATCGTGCTCGCGCAGACCGACGTCAAGGGCGATCGAAGCCTCGCGCCGCACGAGCAGGAGGACCCCGACCTCCACGTGCGGATCGTCGAGCGCCGAGCCGACGGCATCGTCGTACAAGGGGCGAAGGCGCACACGACCATGGCGCCGGTCGCCGACGAGCTGATCGTCCTGCCCACGCGAGCGATGGGGGAGGCCGACGCCGACTATGCGGTCGCCTTCGCGATCCCGATTGCGACAGATGGGTTGCGGATGATCTGCGGGCCGCTGCCTGACAGCTCGGCCAGCACGTTCGATCGGCCGATCTCGAGCCGCAATGTGGAGATCGAGTCGTTGACGATCTTAGATCGGGTCTTCGTCCCCTGGGACCGGGTCTTCATGGCGGGCGAGTGGCGGTTTGCCGCGTCGCTGGCATTGACCTTCGCGACCTACCATCGGTTCACCGCCATCGCGTACAAGCAGCCGGCGGCGGAGCTCCTGCTGGGATGCGCCGTGCTGGCGGCCGAGCTCAACGGAACCTCCAGTGCATCGCACGTCCGCGAGAAGATCGCGCGCCTCGTCTCCTACCGGGAGCAGCTGCGCGCCTGCGTTCGCGAGGCTGCCCGGTCGGCGCAGCCGGTCGAGGGCGGGCTGCTGCTTCCCAACCCCGTCTACTCGAACGTCGGGAAGCTCCACTTCGCGAGCAACTACCACGGGATCGTTCAGGTCGTGCAGGACATCGCCGGCGGCTTTGCCATCACGGCGCCGTGGGAGGCGGATCTCGAGAGTCCGGACACCGGCGACTGGGTGCGCAAGTACCTTCAGGGAGCGCGCGGCACAGACGCGGAGCTGCGGCTGCGCTTGTTCAACCTCATTCGCGACCTCACCGCGTCGGACTACGGCGGCTACAACCTCGTCGTCACCCTGCACGGGGAGGGGTCGCTCCAAGCGCAGCTGCTGCAGACGCTGCGCGACGCTGATCTCGGGCCAGCGCTCGAGGCGGTTGCCCAGGCGATGGACGTCGAGCTTCCGGCAGCTGTCTCGAGGACGCCTTCGCCGCTGCCACTCATTCGGTGAGCGCCTGGGATTGGGACCGCGCGGCCCGACGGCTCGGCGCTGATCGAGACGGGCGCTTCAACACCGCGCGTGTGCCCCTTGCGCACGGGCGTGCGCTGGTCTGGAGACGCGAAGACGGCTCGGTCACGGTGTTGTCTGGCGATGAGCTGCACGAGCGGGGCCGGCGCGCGGCAGCGGTTCTGCGCAGTGCCGGAGTCAGGCGCGGCGATCGGGTCGCAGGTCTCATGGGCCGGCGGCCCGAGGCCTTTTCCGTTCCCCTTGGAACGTGGCAGCTCGGGGCTGTGTACGTCCCGCTCTTCTCGGGTTTTCGCACCGACGCCTTGCGTATTCGGCTATCCGACAGCGGCGCGGTGGCCATCGTGACCGGTCCCACCAACCGCCGGAGCCTCGCCAGTGTGGAGGAGGACCGCACAGTTGCGCTCGTGGCGGTGTGCCGACCGATGGGGAGCTCGCGTTCGATGATCTCGCTGAGGAGCGATGTCCAGATGGCAGGTATGCCGAGACGACGCTGTCCGATCCGGCCACGGTGATGTACACGTCGGGTACGAGCGGTCGGCCGAAGGGTTGCGTCATCCCGCATCGCGCCGTCGTGAACCTCGCGCCGTTCGTCGAGCGATGTCTCGGGCTCACCTCCCAGGACCTCCTCTTCTCGACGGCGGATGCCGGCTGGTCGTTCGGCCTCTACACGACCGGGTTTGCACCGATGGCGCTCGGGTACTCGCGGCTCTTGTACGAGGGGGGCTTCGACCCGTGCGCCTGGTGGACGGCGATCGCCGAGCTCAGTGTGACCCACCTGGCGAGCGCGCCGACCGGGTTCCGGCAGCTGGCGCTCGCCGGCGCGGAGGCACGTGAGGGGCCCTCGGCCAGCCTCCGCGCGCTCACCGCTGCCGGCGAGCCGCTCGATGCGGAGGCTCTTCGGTGGTTCGAGGAGTCGGTGGGCCTGACCGTTCACGACTGCTATGGTCTCACCGAGCTCGGCATGGTCGTCGCCAACGGCCGCGGGCCCGACGCTCGGGCGCCCGTGGCCGGGTCGATGGGGTGGCCGGTGTCGGGCTTCGATGTGCGGGTCATCGATGCGGACGGGCGCCCAGCGCCGCCGGGTGAGACGGGGCGGCTCGCAGTGCGTGACGAGGGCTGGTTCCTCAGCTCGACGTACTGGGGCCGTGACGAGGAGTGGCAAGAGCGGCTCGAGGACCGTTGGTGGATGACCGAGGATCGAGTGCGCACCGACGTCGACGGGAGGTTCTGGTACGTCGGGCGCAGCGATGATGTGATCGTGACCGCCGGCTACAACGTCGGCCCCGTTGAGATCGAGGGCGTGCTCATGGAGCATCCCGCGGTCGTGGAGGCGGCGTGCGTCGGTGCGCCAGATTCACGGAAGGGGGAGGTCGTCGCAGCTCACCTTGTCCTCGCCACCGACCATCGCCCGCAGCTCGATAGTGAGCTGCGGCAGCTTGTCGGCGAGCGGGTTGGCTGGCACGCCGCCCCGCGGTCGTTCCACGCCTGTACCGAGCTTCCGAAGACCGAGAGCGACAAGCCTCGCCGAGGCGCACTGAGGGCCCCGGTTCTCGAGGGCTGCTCGTGAGGAGTGCCGAGAGGTGAGGAGGGCCAAGGGCGTCCTGTCCGTTGCGGCGGAAGGACAGGCGGTAGGACAGGAGCGAGCGGAGAAGCGTGCACGTCGCCGGCGCTGCCTCGTCCCGGGAGGGTCAGCGAGGCGCGCTGCGAGCGTGGCATCCGCGGGGGGGCCGCGATCGGCTCGCCAACCCGCCGTGTCCCAATCGGACCCGTCCGGAAGGGGCAGGGCCGCGGGCCGCGCTGGGGCCACCCCGGACCACCACCCACGTTCGACGGTAGTAGCGAATCGTGCACGGGTCTGCAACCGGGGCGGAACGAATTGGCTACAGGCGTAGGGAGCCTGCGCAAGGGTTTGCTCACGATGCGTCAGGAGGGGAGCGGACGGTGTCAGCCGGGACGAGGGAGCGGGGCATGAATCGAGTCGTTGTCGTCGGGGCCGGCCAGATGGGCAGCGGCATCGCTCAGGTGTGCGCGGCGGCCGAGCTCGAGGTGGTAATGGTCGATGTCGGCGAGGAGCTGCTCGCCCGCGGCCTGGCCGCAATCGAGAGGAGCCAGGCGAGGCTCGCCGAGAAGGGTGGTGTCTCGGCCGAGGACGTGCTTGGGCAGATCACGACATCGCAGGCAGTTCCCGATGGGGCCGCTGACTGCGGCATCGAAGCTGTGACCGAGGACGAAGCCGCCAAGCGCGCTGTCCTCGCTGAGCTCGACGACCGTCTCCCCTCGGGCGCGATCATCGCGACGAACACCTCGTCGATCCCGATCACGCGTCTCTCGCAGGCGACGCGGCGGCCGGAGCTGTTCATCGGGATGCACTTCATGAACCCGGTGCCCATGCTCCCGCTCGTCGAGGTGATTCGCGGCCTGCGAACGAGCGACGCGACCGTGGAGGCGACGATCAAGCTCGCCAAGCGGCTCGGCAAGACGCCCGTCGAGGCCAATGACTTCCCCGGCTTCATCGGCAATCGCATCCTCATGCCGATGATCAACGAGGCAGTCTTTGCACTCATGGAGGGCGTCGGCACCGCAGCGGCAATCGACGAAGTGATGAAGCTCGGCATGCGCCACCCGCTGGGTCCCCTCTCGCTTGCCGACCTGATCGGTCTCGACACGTGCCTCTCCGTGATGGAGGTCATGCACGAGGGACTCGGCGACCCCAAGTACCGGCCCTGCCCGCTCCTGCGCCAGTACGTGGAGGCAGGCTGGCTGGGCCGCAAGACGGGGCGGGGCTTCTACGAGTACGCCGAGTGACTGCCGAGGACAACTGCCGGGGAGGTCAACCGTGTCCGACTTAGTCTCGATCAGCGCCGGGCCGCTTCGCTTTGTGGGTCGCCTCGAGAAGGAGGCAGCGCCGGCGACGTGCGCGCTGTTCCGCTCGCTCCTGCCCTACCGCAGCAAGGTCCTGCAGGCGCGCTGGAGCGGCTTCGCTGCGTGGGTTCCGCTCGGTTTCCGCGACGACGTCAAGCTTCCCCCGGAGAACGCGACCACGATTCCGGGAGCAGGCGAGCTGCTCTTCTATCCGGGGGGCGTGAGCGAGGTCGAGATCCTGGTTCCCTACGGCGCAACCTACTTCGCCAGCGTTGCTGGGCCGCTTGCGGGCAACCACTTCCTGACAGTCGTGGAGGGACGGGATCAGCTCGCCGAGCTCGGGCGGCTCGTGCAGTGGCAGGGAGCCCAAGACATCGAGTTCACGCTCGAGCCGTAGAGGATCGCTGCGCTGGTGGGCGGAAGATGCGCATCCCGACCCCGCTCGTGCTGCACCGCCACGATCGCCGGTTGAACTGGCCCCTGCAGCCACGCCGCGCCGTTCGCGCTCAGGCCGCGGGGTAATCAGTGCGGCTCCGCCCGTAGAGGGCCTGCCACCGAGGCTGCGGTCGGGTTGCTCCGCTAGGGGTGAGCCTCCGCGCGGGCTCAGGACGTGCCCGGCGAGGGTGGCGGCCCGTGCTTCCCGATCGGCATCGAGACCCGGCGACATGGGAGTCGCTCGGGCGGCCATAATGCGCAATCGCCTGAACACGCATCCGGCCTCGATGGTTCTCGATAGCTCAACAGCACCCAGTCGTCGACCGACCGTCTAGCCGCCGATGGCCCGCATCCTCGCGAACGTAGGAGGCGCGACATGCATCTGAGCCCCAAGGAGGCCGACCGCCTCCTCCTCTTCTTGGCCGCCGAGTTAGCCCGGAGACGACGAGCCCGAGGCCTCAAGCTGAACTATCCAGAGGCGCGCGCCCTGATAGCCGATGAGATCTGCGAAGGCGCGCGCGACGGCCGCAGCGTCGCCGAGCTAATGGGCTTTGGTGCCACGCTCTTGACGGCTGACGACGTCATGCGGGGCGTGCCGCAGCTAATGGGGACGCTCCAAGTCGAGGCCATGTTTCCCGATGGGCAGAAGCTCGTCACCGTGCACGACCCCATCCCGCGCGGGGGTGCCGATGAGGTCGAGCCGGGCGGGTACGAGCTGGCCGATGGCGACGTGATTCTCAACGAGGGGCGCGAGAGCGCGGCTGTCATGGTTGCGAACGTCGGCGACCGCCCAGTCCAGGTCGGCTCGCACTACCACTTCTTCGAGGTGAACCCCGAGCTGGCGTTCGACCGCTCGGAGGCGTTCGGCATGCGCCTCGATATCCCGGCCGGAACGGCGGTGCGGTTCGAGCCGGGCGAGGAGCGAGAGGTCCAGCTCGTCGCCTTTGGTGGCGACCGCAGCGTGCATGGGCTGAACCAGCTGACGGAAGGGAGGACGTCAGCCGACCGTCTTGACGAGGCGCTCGCTCGCGCAGCCGCGGCAGGGTTCCGCGGGGCAGGGGGTGAGGGCTGATGCCGAGGAAGCTCACCCGCCGCGAGTACGTCGAGCTGTTCGGCCCAACGGTGGGCGATCGCATCAGGCTGGGAGACACCGACCTCTGGGCTGAGGTCGAGCGCGACAACATCGTGCCGGGCGACGAGTGCGTGTTTGGTGGCGGCAAGACGCTGCGCGACGGGCTTGGCGTTCATGGCGGGAAGACCAACGAGGACGGCGCGCTCGATTTCGTCATCTCGAATGTGCTGCTGATCGATCCGGTGCACGGGGTTATCAAGACAGACATCGGCATCAAGGACGGACGTATCGCCGGCGTCGGCAAGGCTGGGAATCCGCAGATCATGGACGGCGTCGACCCGAGCCTCGTCGTGGGAGCGGGCACCGACGTTCGCTCTGCCGAGGGAATGATCGCCACGCCGGGTGCGATCGACGTGCACGTTCACTTCGACTCCGCCGGCCTCTGCGAGGAAGCGATCGCAAGCGGCGTCACGACCATGATCGGGGGAGGGCTCGGGCCTGTCACGGTCGGCATCTGCTCGTCGGGCACGTTCAACCTCGCCCGCATGTTCCAGGCAGCCGAAGACTTCCCGGTCAACTTCGGGTTCCTCGGGAACGGCAGCGCGAGCTCGGTCGAGCCGCTGCTCGAGCAGCTCCGCGCCGGGGCCATCGGTCTGAAGATCCACGAGGACTGGGGCGCGACGCCCGCGGTGATCCACGCGTCGCTCGATGCCGCGGATGAGCTCGACGTCCAGGTTCAGATCCACACCGACACGCTCAATGAGTCTGGCTTCTTCGAGCAGACGATGGACGCGATCGGCGGACGGACGATCCACACGTACCACTCCGAAGGGGCTGGAGGCGGGCACGCGCCGGACATCATCCGCGTCTCCGGGGAGGCCAACTGCCTCCCATCCTCGACGAACCCGACGAACCCGTTCACGGTCAACACCTTCGACGAGCACCTCGACATGGTGATGGTGTGTCATCACCTGAATCCGCGAGTCCCTGAGGACGTCGCGTTCGCCGAGTCGCGGATTCGCCGCGAGACGATCGCTGCCGAGGACGTGCTGCACGATCTCGGCGCGATCAGCGTCATGGGGTCTGACTCGCAGGGCATGGGCCGGATCGGCGAGACCATCGCGCGCACCTGGCAGGTTGCCTCCCACATGAAGGCCGAGCGTGGATCGCTCCCTGAGGACGAGGGGTCTGGGAACGACAACACGAGGGTCAAGCGCTACGTCTCGAAGGTGACGCTCAATGCGGCCCGCATCTTTGGCATCGACCACGAGATCGGCTCGATCGAGACCGGCAAGCTTGCCGACATCGTCCTGTGGGAGCCGAAGTTCTTCGGGATTAAGCCCGAGGTCGTCTTCAAAGGGGGCTTCCCTGCCTATTCGGTGATGGGCGAGTCGAATGCGTCGCTGATGACCTGCGAGCCCCTCTCCTATCGACCGCAGTGGGGTGCGTACGGTCGGGCGAAAGAGGCGCTGGCGGTCACGTTCATGGCGCAAGGGGCAATCGAGGATGGCGTGCCAGAGCGAATTGGCCTCCGGAAGCGCGTGGTTGCGCCGACGGGAACCCGCACGCTCCAGAAGCGAGATCTCGCCTGGAACGACGCCGTGCCCGAGATCACCGTCGACCCCGAGACGTATCGGGTCGAGGTCAACGGCGAGCTCTGCTCGTGCGAGCCGCTTGCGCGGGTGCCGCTCGGGCCGCTCTACGTTCTGAAGTGAGCTCGGCCGTTCGCGTGGGGATCGGTGGGCCGGTCGGGTCGGGCAAGACCCGGCTGATCGAGCGGCTGCTCCCGCTTCTGCACGAGCAGGGTCGGCGCGTCGCCGTGATTACCAACGACCTCGTCACGACCGAGGATGCCGAGCGCGTGAAGCGCGGAGGGTTGATCGATCCGTCGCTCGTCGCCGGCGTCGAGACCGGTGCATGCCCGCACACCGCAATCCGTGAGGATCCCTCGATGAACCTGGACGTTGCCGAGCGCCTCGAGCGCACGCACGACCTCGACCTCGTATTGATCGAGTCTGGCGGCGATAACCTCGCCTCGACGTTCAGCGCCGAGTTGGTCGATCACTGGCTCTACATCATCGATGTCGCCGCGGGTGACGACATCCCTCGCAAGCGGGGTCTGGGCATCATCCAGGCCGATCTGCTCGTCGTGAACAAGATCGACCTCGCGCCGTATGTCGGCGCCGATCTCGAGCGCATGCGCTGGGATCTCGAGGTGGTGCGGCCTGACCGGCCGACGGTCTTCACCGACCTGCGCGCCGGGGACGCCGGGGAGGTCCTGGCTCACGTGAACCACGCGGTGCTCTTCGACGGCGCTGCGCGATGAACATCAGCGGGTGGGACCGCCCGGCGGGCGGCCGCCTGGAGCTTGGCCTGCGGGTCGGCACGGACGGCCGAACCGAGCTTGCCTCTCGGCGTCAGGCGTTTCCGCTGCGTATGACGGTGCCGCACTACCTGGACGCGCAGGATGAGACCATGGCCTTCATCTACGTCCAGAACCCCACCGGCGGTCTGTTTGGCGGCGACCGGCTCGTCGTCAAGGTCGATGCCGGGAACGAGACCCGTGCGCACCTGACAACGCAGTCCGCGACCAAGGTGTACCGCACAGACGACCGAGGCGCCGAGCAGCACGTTGACCTTTCGGTTGGCGATGGCGCATACCTCGAGTACGTGCCTGACACGCTGATCCCCCACGCCCGATCGCGCCTCGAGCAGTCGCTGTGCGTTCGGCTCGGGCGGGGGGCGTCGTTCGTCGGCACCGAGCTCGTTGCGCCCGGCCGCTTAGCGCGGGGTGAGCGGTTCGCCTACACCCGGCTGAATCTCAGCACCAGCGTGCGCGGGCCGGCGGACTCCGAGCTCTGTGCCGAGACGATGCAGCTGGAGCCGGCTCGCCGAGCTGTCTCAGCGGCCGGTGTTCTTGGTCAGTGGGCCTACGTCGGGACGCTGATTGCCGTGACCGATCGTCCCGGTCTCTCGGGTGCGCTTGCACAGACGATGGACGATGTGCTGGGTGAGCCGGACGGGGCGGTTGCAGCGGCTGGCGAGCTGCCGTATGGCTCAGGGGCGGTTGCGCGCGTCCTCGCCGAGTCGGCGCCGGCGGCGCGGCGGGCGCTCGACGAGGCGTGGGCCGCTGCACGGCGAGCCCTGCTCGGGCTCGCGCTGCCGCCGAGGCGCAAGTGACCGTTCACGTCCGCGCCCTGGTTGGTAGCTGTGGCGAGGAGCGCTTTGCGGGCCGCCTGACCGAGCGAGTCGAGGTTGCCACCGCCGATGCGTCCAAGCGGCGCCTGCGCCTGCGGTCGGAGGGGGGCACGGACGTGGCGGTTGACGTGCCCCGCGGAGCCTACCTGCACCACGGCGCCGTGCTCGACGACGACGGCACGCGCATCATCGTCGTGGATCGAAAGCCGGAGGATGCGCTCGTCGTGCGATTCGCGCCCGAACTGTCCGCAAAGGAGCGGGTGGCAGCAGCTCTGCGGCTCGGCCACGCCTTCGGCAATCAGCATGTGCCGATCGAGGTCGCCGAAGACGAGCTGCGGGCACCGATCACGTCGAGCGCGGAGCTCGCCGAGCAGACCGTGCGCTCGCTCCGCCTTGCCGGGGTCGAGGCGTCTATCGAGCGCGTGCGCCTCGGATGCGACCAGCCGCTGAGCGGTCACATCCACGGTCACCACCACTGAGTTACGGGCTGCTGGCAGGCGATGAGGCCGGTCTGCGCCGCGCCGCTTCGTCGTGCTGCGCCGCGCCGTGCTCCCCCCGGGGGGGTGGTGGGTGGGGCCGGCCCGTCCTTGAGGGCCGCTCGGCGGCAGGCGGCTGCCCTTCAGGGCTGCTCGGCGGTCGAGGGTTTCCCTTGAGGGCCGCTCGGCGGTGGGCGGTCCGGCACGGCGATCAGGTGACTTCGCCAGGCACAGAGCGCACACCGTGGATCGCACCGCCATGGCTGCATGCACTCCGGCTGCCTGCTGCCGCTATCCGCCGTGGGGCGGCCGAAAGCACCCAGATCGACCCACGAGGCTGCGTGCTGCGCCGAGGCCCTGCGACTCCATGCCCGCTCCGTACCGCCGGCGTCCACATCCACGCGGGTGACGTCCCCTCCGAGCTGCGCGGCTCCTACCTGGGGGCTTGGCGTTCGGACAACCGTGCAGCGCCGGCCCAGCACTGTGAGGATTAGCGACGTGGATACCCGATCGCTGCTCGTTGCTCTCCAGCTCGGCGATAGCGCGCTGCCGATCGGTCGCTTTGCCCACTCGCAGGGGCTGGAGGCGCTGCTTGCCGCCTCTCCCGCGCTCGGGGACGCGCACATCCGCGAGCTCGTGGAATCGCAGATAACCGAGTCCTCCGGTCCTCTCGATGGGGTGGCGGCAGCGCTCGCCTGCGCTGCGCGCACCTGCGCGGCGCTCGTCGAGGTCGACTGTGCGGTGACCGCGCGACGCCTGATCCCCAGCGCTCGGCTCGCATCGACGTCCTGTGGGAGACAGCTTGCTCGGCTGGCCCTCGGCCTCACCGATGCCGATCTCACCGCCGAGCCAGCGCGCGGCTACTTCGACCGCGTGGTTGCGGGTGAGGCCGACGGAAACCTCTGTGTCGTCGAAGGTGCGGCTGCCGCCGCGCGCGGCCTTCCGGGTTCGGTCGTTGCACTGCTCAGCGTTCGCGGCAGTGCCAGTGCCATGCTCTCGGCTGCCGTGCGGCTCGGCCGCCTCACGTCGCGCCGCGCACAGCGGCTCTTGGTCGAGCTCGAGCCGGTGATCGCAGCCGCGGCTGAGGTGGCAGGCTCGAGCTCACTCGCCGAGATGCGCTCGACCATGCCGGAGCTCGAGATTCACGCACTCCGCCACGGTCGCGCCGATGGACGCTCCTTCATCACCTGAGCGTTTCCGCTTCCGCTCTCGTAGGATCGCTGTCGTAGCGGCCTGATCGGGAGGAGGAACGTGCGGATTGGCGAGCCGGTGCCGGAGCCGGGGTGGCAGGCCATGGCGCTGCCGAGCCGAACGTCTTCGAGCGCCGCGGCATGCAGGCCGCCGATCGGGTCTCGGTGGCCCTCGCTGACGCCCGCTGGGCGGCTGCTGCGCGCTTCCGGCAGCTGCGGCGGCCGGGCAGGTCCCTCCGCATGCGGCGCCGGGCGGATCGGGCAGCCCGGGGCTGCGGGCTGCGAGCCTGTGCCGCCCCAGCCCGGAGGAGCCGCGTGAGCGAGGCGTTCGCGACAGCGCCCGAGCGGGCTGCGGTGGCCGATGCGCTCGGGGTGCTCGGGAGTTTCGCCGGTGAGCTCGAGTGGGCTGCGGCGCCCGATGCGGTGAAAGATCGGACGCTGCTCGTGCTCTACGACACGCTGGGCGTCATGGCTGCCGGTGCGCAGACCGACGAGGCGCGAGCGTTGATTTCTGTGTGGGATCCCGCGCCGGGATCCGTTCCCCTCGTGGGCACGGGCCAGACGGCCAGCGAGGAGTCAGCCTGCTGGATCAACGGGACGAACGTCTGCTCGCTCGAGCTCGACGAGGGCTCGAAGTACGCTCGGGGGCACCCGGCCGCCCACACGCTGCCGGCCGCTGTCGCTGTGGGTTCGACCTACGAAGGCCCGGGAGAGCATTGGCTCGCCGCGTTCCTCGCCGGGTACGACGTGGCCGCCCGCTTCGGTCGCGCGACGGTGCTCGACCCCGGAGTGCATCCGCACGGCACCTGGGGTGCAGTTGGAGCAGCGACGGCTGCGGGGCGGCTCGTTGGTCTCGACGGCGTGGCGCTCGCCGGCGCGATCGATGCTGCGAGCGGTCTTGCGCTCGCGCCGCCGTTCAGCACGGTCTTCGCCGGCAGCTTCGTTCGAAATACGTGGATCGGGGCGGCGTCGGTCGCGGGTCTGACCGCGGCGCGTCTCGCGCTTGCCGGCCTCGCTGCGCCCGACGGGACGGCCAGCGAGAGCTTCGGTCGGATTCTCGGGACGCTGGACGTCTCTGCGCTCGCTGACGGGCTGGGCGAGCGGTACGAGATCATGGGCGGCTACTTCAAGCGCCACGCCGCCTGCGCGTATACGCATCCCGCCGCCGACGCCGTCCTCGCGTTGCGTGCAGAGCACGCGATCGATTCCGATTCCGTCGCCGCGGTTGAGGTCGAAACGTACGAGTTGGCGAGCCGGCTCGGCCGCGCCGAGTACGGCACGCGGCTCGGTGCGATGTTCTCGATCCCCTATGTCATTGCAGAGACCCTGCGCGAGGGGAGTTTCGGGCCAACGGCGAGCGGTGCGCAGCGGCGCGCTGATCCTGCCGTCCAGCGGCTTGCCGAGCGAGTCTCGGTTCGGGCAAGCGACGAGTTCGAGGCTCGGCTTCCGGCAGAGCGGGGCGCCCGTGTCTCGGTTGTGATGGCAGACGGGGTACGGCTGCAAGCAGAGGCGAGAAACCCGATCGGGGACGCTGACTGCAGCCCGCTCGGGTGGCGCGAGATCGAGCAGAAACTCGCTACCCTGCTTGGGCTGGTGGATGCCAGTGCCTTGCGGAACCTCGTGGTGGGGTTACCTGAGGCGCTCTCGGTGAGCGTCCACCTTGCGGACCTCGCGAGGCTGGGGCAGTCATGAGGCTGCGTGCGGTTGCGCCGGTCGTGCTCCCGGCCGTCGAGCTTGAGCGCCGGCAGCGGCGCTACGACTCGCTCTCCCCCGAGAGAATCGAGATCGAGATGGCAAGCCCCAGCGAGGGGCCGGACCGCCTCGACAGCCCGGACGATATCCTCGCATCGGCGGACTGCGTCTACGCGGAGGTCATGCGAACGGACTGGTCGCGTTACGGTGGCGTGCTGCTCGATTGCGTGCTGGATCCCTCGCTCGAGCGCCTCGAGGTTGACGCGACCGGGCCGGTTGTCGGTATCACGCGGCTCGTCTCGGGTTACCTGACAGGCCTCGGGCATCGCATCGGCGGCGTGGCGCGGAATGAGGCGATCGCCGACGAGTTGCAGCGTCGTCTCATCGACTTCGGCCATCGCGATCGCGTGGAGGCCCTTCGCGTGCTGCACCTCTCCTTCGAGGACGTTGTCCGCACCGACACCTGGAACGACGCGCTCGACAAGGCGCTTGTCGAGCTGCAACCGAGCGGCGTCGACTCGGTCATCAACGGCTGCTCGGCCGTCGAGGTTCGCCCCGAGGCGGGCCCGGTTGTCATCGATCCGACGGCTCTCGCGCTCGAGCTCGTCGGCGATGCTGTCCACCGCGGGCTGCTTGCAGCGCGCTCGTGAGACAGCCGCGTGACGGCGCGGCTGGCCGGCGCGGAGCCTGTGGTTGTCGGGCTGCCCGCGTGGTTGTCGGGCCGCCTGCGTCTGGGCCAGGCCACCCTGCGTCTCGCTGGGCTGCCCCGCGCCTTGCTGGGCCGTCCCGCGGCTCGCCGGGCTGCCCCGCAGCTCGCCGCCCCAAACGTGGATGTCTGGGGACATGCCTGAATGGAACAGGCACCAAAGGGGCCACCCCGTGCCTCCACCCGCTATCAGCGTAGCGGCGAGGGTGGGACGCGTGGCGCGGCGATCGTGTCATGATTGTCGCGAGAACGTGCCGAATGAGAGCGTGCCGGATTGCGGCTGCCGGTTGGTGTCGGGGCAGCTGCAGCGCACGGCATGGTCGTGAAAGGGGACCGGAGGAGCGATGAAGCGAATTGGCGTTGACGTCGGTGGAACGTTCACCGACCTGATCCTCGTCGACGAAGAGGCTAGCCGGATTACGGTCGACAAGGTCCCCTCGACTCCAGACGACCCCGCTCGCGGAGTTGTCGACGGAATCCGCGAGCTCTGTGGGAAGGCGGATGTGGCGTTGCCGGATGTCGACAACCTCCTCCATGGCACGACGGTCGCGACGAACATCGCGCTCACGCACACGGGAGCCGAGGTCGGCATGATCACGACCGAGGGCTTCCGCGACATCCTCCACATCGCGCGGCACAAGAAGCCCTACAACTTCTCGCTCCAGCAGGAACTACCCTGGCAGTCGCGCCCACTCGTCAAGCGCCGCCATCGGCTGACGGTCAAGGAGCGGGTCACGGTCCCCGATGGGGCCGTTCTGGAGTCGCTTGACGACGATGAGGTGCGCGAGCGCGTACGCGGGCTCAAGGCTGCCGGCGTCGAAGCCGTTTCGGTGTGTCTGCTCCACTCTTACCTCAACCCCGCGCACGAGCAACGGGTGAAGGAGATCGTGCTCGAAGAGTTCCCGGAGGCCTACCTCTCCGTCTCGCACGAGGTGCTTCCCCTCTACCGCGAGTTCGAGCGGTTCTCGACGGTCTGCCTGAATGCCTACGTCGGGCCAAAGGTGGCGCGCTACGTGGAGCGGTTCGCCGAGTCGATGCAGCGCGAGGGATTCGCGCGCGACGTGCAGCTGATGCAGTCATCCGGCGGCATGGCAACGGTAGAATCGGCAACCCGGCGTCCCGTCAACATGCTCATGTCCGGTCCTGTGGCCGGGCTGATCGGCGGGATCTGGGCAGGGAAGATGTCGGGGTTCGACAACGTCGTCACGCTCGACATGGGCGGCACGTCGGCGGATATCGGCGTCGCGGCTGAAGGAAACGTTCGGATGCGGCACCTGCTCGACACGAAGGTCGGCGACTACCAGGCAATGGTGCCGATGGTCGACATCGACACGATCGGTGCCGGTGGCGGCTCGATTGCCTACGTCGACGAGGGCGGCGTGTTTCGCACCGGCCCGCAGTCGGCAGGCGCGGATCCAGGCCCGGCGTGCTACGGGCGCGGTGGCCTCCAGCCCACGGCCACCGACGCCCAGCTCTTGCTCGGTCGCATCCGGGCCGAGCAGGGCCTTCTCGGTGGGGCCATGCGGCTCGACGTCGATCTCGCCCGGGAGGCGATGAAGTCAGTCGCCGACAGCCTCGGCATGCTGGTTGAGGAAGCCGCGCTGGGTGCTCTGCAGCTTCAGAAGTACGGGATGACCCAGGCGATCGAGCTGAACTCCGTGCGCCGTGGCTACGACCCGCGCGACTTCACGCTCGTCGCCGCCGGCGGTGCCGGCCCTCTCTTTGCGTGTGACATCGCGCTCGAGCTCGAGATTCCGCGCGTCCTCGTGCCGCCCTACCCCGGCATTGTTGCCGCGACGGGGCTGCTGGCGACCGATCTGCATCACGAGTTCGTCGCGACCGAGCGGCACCAGCTCAAGAACCTCGACAAGGAACGGCTCGCGCTACGGTTCGAGCAGCTCGTCGCCGACGCGATGCGACAGCTCGACCGGGACGCCGTTCCCGAGAACCGGCGTCTGGTGCGGCGGCTTGCCGACTGCCGCTATGCCGGGCAGGGTTACGAGGTTCGCTTTGATGTACCCGCCAGCGAGATAGACGACGCCTGGGTCGAGCAGCTGCAGGAGGGCTTCCACCGCGCTCACGAGCTCGAGTACGGCCAGCGATTCGACGCCGAGGTCGAGATCATCAACATCCGAGCCGTGGGCATCGGGCGGATGACGGAGCTCAAGGCAACGGAGGTGGACCCCGGTGACGGTGATCCAGCCCATGCGCAGATCCTCGAGCGCGAGGTCATCTTCGACGTCGACGGCGTGGCCGAGCGCCGCTTGACCCCCTTCTACGATCGCGCCCTGCTCCAGGCCGGGGACGGGGTTGAAGGGCCGGCCATCATCGAGCAGTACGACTCGACAACGCTCGTTCCCCCCGGGCTCACGGCCGAGATCGACGGGTTCGGCAACATCATCATCGACTGCACGACGCGAGCCCGGTCTGAGTCGCGCCGGGGTGCCGAGCTTGCGACGCCGATCCTGATGCGCGTCATCGGGGGCGCGTTCTCGGCGATCGCCAAGGAGATGGCGGGCGTGCTCTACCGAATGAGCTACTCGTCGATCATCCGTGAGTCCGAAGACCTCGGTGCCGGCATCTTCGATCGGGAGGGAAGCAACCTCGCCGAATCAGACTCGACGCCGATGTTCATGGGCGCGATGCCCAAGATCGTCAAGGGAGTCATCAGGACGCTGGGCGACGACATTCACGAGGGCGACATCATCCTCCACAACGACCCCTACCTCGGCGCGACCCACACGCCCGACGTCGCGATTGTAATCCCGATCTTCTACGGGGGCGAGCTGGTCGGCTTCTCCGGTGCCTCAGCGCACATCCTCGACATCGGTGGTGCCTACCCGGGCCTCGCCATCGACCTCGTCGACAACTGGTCTGAGGGAAACATCTACCGTGCGGTCAAGCTTGCCGAGAAGGGCGTGTGGCAGGAGAAGCTGTGGCAGCACATCCTCGAGAACACGCGCACGCCGACGCATAACCGCGGAGACATCCAGGCGATGATCGCGGCGTGCGAGCTCGCGCGCGCGCGCTACATCGAGCTGCTCGACCGCTACGGCCCTGCTGCGGTGCTTGGTGCTGCGAGCGACTGGATCGACTACTCCGAGCGGATGCTGCGCCAGGAGATCGCCAAGGTTCCCGATGGACGGTACGAGACCGACGTCGGCTGGCTGGACGATGACGGCGTCAACCGCGGCAAGCCACTTCCTGTCAAGGTGGCCGTCGAGATCAACGGCGACGAGATCATCTATGACCTGACGGGCTCGAGCGATGAGGTACCCACAGGCTACAACGTGCCTTTCGAAGGAACGACGGTCTCCGCGATGACCTTCATCACCCGGATGATCTTCCTCGACGAGGAGGCCTACCCCGTGTTCGTGCCACAGAACGAGGGGATGCTGAGGCCCGTCAACGTCGTTGCCCCGAAGGGATCGATCTTCAACCCGAACTACCCGCGGGCGTGTTTTGCCCGCTTCTGCCAGGCTCAGCGCGCGGTCGATCTTGCGCTGAGGGCGCTCTCCCCGGTCGTGCCCGAGAAGATCACGGCCGGCAACTCTGCGCACCTGCACTTCATCTCCTACTCGGGGTTCATCCCTGAGGAGAGCGAGTACTGGGTCTATCTCGAGGTCGACGAGGGCTCCTACGGCGGCCGGCTCGACCGGGATGGGCTCGACTCGGTGGACTCGCTGATCGCGAATACGAGAAACAACCCGATCGAGGAGCTCGAGTGGCGCTTTCCGATGCGTACTGAACGCTACGAGCTGCGCGACGAGCCGGCGCCGCCCGGCCGGTCCCGCGGCGGGATCGGCATCGTGCGCGTGAACCGGTTCCTCGAGGACACGATCGTCACGTGCGAGGGGGAGCGCCACGACAGCGACCCGCCCTGGGGTATCTTCGGCGGCCACGGAGGGCTGAACGCATCCGTGCGCGTGCACGGCTCCGACGGCAGTGTCGAGCGCTGGCCCTCCAAGTTCAGCGGCAAGACGCTCCACGCGGGCAGCGCGATCGAGATCACCGTCCCAAGCTCGGGCGGCTACGGCGACCCGCTCGAGCGCGATCCGGAGCTCGTGCTCTCCGACGTGCTCGATGGGTTCGCGACGCGGGAGCAGGCGACCGAGGCCTATGGCGTGGTGCTCGAGCCAGACCTCAGCGGCGTCGATGTCCAAGCCACCGCGGAGCTGCGCAGGAAGAAGGCTGGTCAAGGAGCTGCCGCGACCACGTGAGCCTCGCTGGCGGGCCGCTTACGCCGCTTGCGTTCTCCCTGCCGAGGCGACGTTCCAGTTCGGCCTGCGTATGATTGGCTGATGGCGACGACCGAGCCCAGGCGGCGGCAGGCGGCCGCTGCAGGCGTCCCGGAGACGACGCTGTCGGGGATTCCGGTCGAGCCGCTCTACACAGCGTCTGCCGACGCGGTTGACTACGAGCGCGACCTCGGTGACCCGGGCGCGTACCCGTATACCCGGGGCGTCTACGAGTCGATGTACCGAGGTCGCCTCTGGACGATGCGGCAGTTCGCCGGGTTCGGCACGGTCGAGGAGACGAACGAGCGCTTCCGCTACCTGATCGAGCACGGGCAGACGGGGCTGTCGGTCGCGTTCGACATGCCGACGCTGATGGGCTACGACAGCGACCACGCGCGGGCGCTCGGCGAGGTCGGGCGCGAGGGGGTCGCCATCGACTCGCTGGCAGACATGGAGGATCTCTTCGCCGGCATCCCGCTGGCTGAGATCTCAACGTCCATGACGATCAACGCGCCTGCCGCGATGCTGCTGGCGTTCTATCTCTGCGTCGGCGAAGAGCAGGGAACTCCTCGGGAGCTGCTCCGCGGGACGGTCCAGGCCGACATCCTGAAGGAGTACATCGCCCAGAAGGAGTGGATCTACCCGCCGGAGCCCTCGATGCGCCTGTGCGTCGACATGATCGAGTTCTGCACCGAGGAGATGCCGCTCTGGCATCCGGTCTCGATCTCGGGGTACCACATCCGGGAGGCCGGCTCGACGGCGGCGCAGGAGCTCGCGTTCACGCTCGCCGACGGCTTCGCCTACGTGGAGGAGGGCATCAGCCGAGGGCTCGACGTCGACGCCTTCTCGCCGCGGCTCTCGTTCTTCTTCAACGCGCACATCGACTTCTTCGAGGAGGTCGCGAAGTATCGCGCTGCGAGACGCATCTGGGCCCGCGAGCTGAAGGAGCGCTATGGAGCGAGTGATCCACGCTCGCTTCGCATGCGCTTCCACGCCCAGACCGCCGGCGTCTCGCTCACCGCGCAGCAGCCCGAGCTGAACATCGTGCGCACCGCGGTCGAGGCGATGGCCGCTGTCATGGGCGGCTGCCAGTCGCTCCATACGAACTCCTACGACGAAGCCCTCGCGCTGCCGACCGAGCGCGCCGCGAAGATCGCGCTTCGGACACAGCAGATCATTGCGCACGAGTCCGGCGCTGCCTCGACGGCCGACCCGCTCGGTGGCTCCTACTACGTAGAGGCGCTGACCGACCGTCTCGAGGAGGAGGCGCACGCCTACCTCGACCGGATCCGGCAGCTCGGAGGCGTGATTCCCGCAATTCGCGAGAACTTCTTCCAGCAGGAGATCGCGGAGGCCTCGTTCCAGTTCCAGAGCGACGTGGACTCGGGCGAGCGCGTCGTGGTCGGCGTGAACGCCTACCAAGAGCCCGAGGGCGAGCCCCTCGATCTGCTCCACATCGATCCTGAGCTCGAGCGGAAGCAGGTGGCGCGCGTGCGGGCGCTCCGGGCGCGCCGCGAGACCGCGGGGGTCGAAGCGGCAGTGGCTCGCATCAAGCGAGATGCGGTCTCCGATGTCAACCTCATGCCCGCCCTGGTGGCTGCCAGCAAGGCGCAGGCGACCGTGGGCGAGATGTGTGATTCGCTGCGCGACATCTGGGGTCTCTGGCGCGAGACGCCGGTCTTCTAGCGATACCGCTCGTCGTCTTGTCCGCGGCAGGCTTGGCGCGCTTTCCCACCGGGAGCGCTCGCGGTGCCGCAGGGGGGTGTTCCACCCACCCAGGCTCCCCGTGCGCTTAACCGGCGCTCAACGCGGGCCTAACCGAGCTCAATGCCTGCACAACCGCTCCTGAATGGGCGCTCGGTATAAACCGACTCATGGACGACACGACTCGGGACGAGAGCTCACCGGTGGAGCCTGACAGCGACGCAGCGCAGGAGCCTGAGCACACGGACGGGCGACGGGCCGACGCTGCCCCTGTGCGCGAGGGGATAAGGGACGAGAGCAGCGAGGTGACCGCTCCGGCGCTGCCGTCGGAGCCGCCAGCGGCTCCCGACCGCGCCCAGGAGGCAGCCTCGCAGATCCCGCCTGCAGCGGGCGGCCAGCCGGGCGAACGGAGGTCGCGATACCGATCCCACGTGCGGGCGGTGGTGCCGCTCCTGCTCGCCGGCTTGATCGGCGGCGGGATCGCGGCCGGAATCACCGTGATCGTCGGAGCGGCGGACGGCGACAGCACGACGACAGTCATCCGCGAGGTCTCCCCAAGCCCAGCCGAGCTCACCTCGCTCGACCCACAGCCTCCTGCCAGCGAGACGGACGCCCAGCCTTCTGCCGACGAGACGCGCGGTCTCGAGCCCCTCTCTGTGCAGGAGATCTACGAGCTTGCGAGTCCTGCCGTTGTGCAGATCACGACGTCCATCGACAGGGACGGCACCGGCAGCTTCGAGCCGCTCATCCCGCGCAGAGGCCTCGGCTCTGGCTTCGTGATCGACAAGGAAGGCCACATCGTGACGAACTTCCACGTGATCGACGGAGCAAGCTCTGTTCGCGTCGCCTTCTCCGACGGTGACGGCGTCCTCGCCAAGATTGTAGGCAGCGACCCGTCCACCGATATCGCGCTGCTCCGGGCCGATCTCGACGGCCGCGCGCTCTCGCCGCTGCGCCTCGGTGATTCCGACAAGGTCAAGGCCGGGGAGCTGGCTATCGCCATCGGGAACCCGTTCGGTCTCGACCGCACTGTCACGGCCGGCATCGTCAGTGCCGTGCAGCGGCAGATCCGAGCGGCCGGCCGCTTCCGGATCGAGGGCGTGATTCAGACGGATGCCGCAATCAACAGCGGCAACTCGGGTGGGCCTCTGCTGAACGAGCTCGGCGAGGTGATCGGCGTCAACTCGCAGATCGTCACCGACGGGGGAACGGGCAACGTCGGGATCGGCTTTGCCGTTCCGGTGAACACCGTCAAGGACGTCGTCACCCAAATGCTCGAGACCGGCGAGGTCGTTCACGCCTACCTCGGCGTCATCGTCCAGTCCATCACGGAAGAGCTCCACGAGACCGTTCGCCTCCCGGTCGACGGGGGTGTGCTTGTCGCACACGTGGAGCCCGGAACGTCGGCCGCCGACGCCGGGCTCCGAGGCGGCGATCGCGATATCACCATCGACGGCAACACGTTCACCATCGGAGGCGACATCATCACGGAGATCGATGGCGAGCCAGTCTCAGAGGCATCCGACGTCGTCACCGCCGTCTCGAGCAGGAAGCCGGGCGATCCGCTTGCACTCGGAATCACCCGAAGCGACGGCACAACCGATTCGGTCATCGTTGAGCTTGGGCGTCGGCCGTCTCCGCCAACGGGCTAAGACGCCCAGCTTCCGGGTCCTAACCCTCCCTTAGGACCAGGCTGGCACACGGCCAGCTGCCGGAAGCAATCGACCGGAGGGCCAGCCGCCTGCTAGGCCCTCCGGTCACCTCCATCTGTGCCAGCTCGGCCTGTCACATGGCTCGGCGCGGTCACCAGCGTGACTGACGTCTGCGCGCGCGGGCTACCGGGAGCCGAGGCCTGTGGTTGGAAGGCGACCGGGGGCTGAGGTCGGAGTAGGATGGCGCCATGGCGCGTCGGAGCGACGTGTTGCAAGTGCAGGGCATCCGCTGTGAGCGATGCGTTCTGCGCCTTGGCGCGGTTCTCGGTGGCCTTGAGGGGCTGGAGTCGGCCAACGCAACGCTGATGGGCGAGGTCACGCTCGTGTGGGACGAGGAGCTGCTCGATCACGACACGATCATCGCGGCCATCGAGCGCGGCGGCTTCCAGCTCGCCGCCTGAGCCGGGCGCCGTGGAATGGGACCGGCCGCGGGCTCGTTTGGAAGTGTGTGGGCAAGCACGCGCAGGGGGCGCCCGCACGGGCCTGTGCCGCGTCGGTACGAGAAGCGTGAGGCGGGCAGCGCCCGCGCGCCGCGCGTGCGCTTCTGAGGCGTCGGCGGCTACTGGATCCTCTAGTCTCCGTCTCGTGAGCGAGGCGACGCCCGACCACGCGCGCGAGATCGCGGGTGAGGCTCGCGATCGGATTCGATTCGAGGAAGAGGCTCTCGCCCTCGCCGATCAGGTGTACCGGGTGGCGAGGCGGCTCGTGCCATCCCCGGAGGAAGCCGAGGACCTCGTGCAGGACACGTACGTCCGCGCCTTTCGCAACTGGCGGTCGTTCGAGGCGGGGACCAACCTCCGCGCCTGGCTCCTGCGGATTCTCACGAATCTCAACATCGACCGCGGCCGGCGGGCCCAGCGAGCGCCGAGCACGCAGCCGGTCGAGGAAGGGGACTACTTCCTCTACGACCGGCTCGACGAGGCCGGCGCGGGCGAGGAGCACCGCCTCGTCGAACGCCTCTCACAGGATTCGATCGTGGAGGCGCTGGCGGCCGTGCCCCATGACTTCCGTGACGTCGTGGTTCTCGTCGACATCGGCGAGTTCTCCTATGCGGACGCCGCACAGATTCTCGATGTGCCGATCGGAACGGTCATGTCGCGCCTGCATCGGGGCAGACGGATTCTCAAGCAGCAACTGGCTGACATGGCGGCAACCGGATGACGGCGCACGGCGACTGCCGGCAGTGCGAGGAGCGCCTCCAGCCCTACCTCGACCGTACCCTCACCGCCGACGAGCGAGCGATCGTCCAGCTGCACCTCAGCGAGTGCGGGCGCTGTGCCCGCTGCTACCGTCTCGAGGAGGTCCTCTGGAAGCACGTGCGCAACTGTTGCGAGGAGGAAGTCAACGGCGAGCTTGCCTCGAACGGGTTGCAGCAGCGCCTCGCGGCGCTCCGATCAGAGCCCGGCTAGCGCGGCACCCCCGCGGCGGCGCTCTTCCGCCGACCGCTGACCTCCAAGTGTCTCCGCGAGCCGGGGAGCAGGCTCACCGCGCGGAGACAGTCCCGAGGCGCGCCAGGTCGTGCTTCGTGTTGATGTCGCCGGGTGGGGGAAGATCGCTGCAGTCGACGAGCTGCGTCGGCAGCGCACGACCACCGTCGTCAGGGATCGCCGACCAGAGGCTTCGGTCGATGAGCACCGGATGGTCGCGTGTGCCGTCGTAGCTCGCGGCGAGCAGCAGACCGATCCCGCGCCGCCACGCGTCGATGACCCGCGCGACCGCGGCTGGTGAGAGCAGTGGCCCGTCAGCTAGGCACACGACAGCGCTGCGAGCTTCGGGACGGAGTGCGGCCAGGCCTGCGCGCAGCGAAGCACCAGGGCCTCGGTCCCAATCCGTGCAGTACACGAGCCGAGCCCGCTTGCCCGCGTCGAGCTCGAGCTCGTGGGCACCAGCGATGACGACGGTCTCGTCGAGCTCGGCCGCGGCGAGTCTCTCGAGGACCTGCGGCAGCAAGATGCGCTGCTTCGGCTCCCCGAAGCGGCTTGCCGCTCCGGCTGCGAGCACCACACCCGAGACCCCAGTGGGCTCCCTGGCCACCGATCCAGCCCCGCGCTACGACCTCGCCGATGTGAGAGCTTCGACGTCGGCCATGTGCAGCAGGCTGAAGACGGTGCGCTCGAGCTGGAGGCGCTCCTCGTCGTCCTCCACCTCGTGCAGGGCTGCCCAGAGGTCCTCTGCGGCTTGGAGGAGCTCGCCGGCGCGGTCCCTCGCGGCGGGGAAGTCGTGCAGCTCCGCGCAGGTGTTTCGCGCAAGCCCGAGCACCCCAATCTGCTCGGGTTGGCGGGTCCACAGCAGCGTGATCGCCATCGCGATGTAGTGGTGGATCCGCGCAAGCGTGATCGGCTGACCATCATCCAGGTCCAGCGGGGCAGTGGGGGTCTTCGGCTCAGCTCCGTCGGCGATTCTCGATGCGGTCCCTCCCATCAGGTCGCGAACCTGGTGGTCGGCGAGCCCGGCGCGGCGTGCGCTCTTGAGCGCCAGGAAAAGCGACCCTGGCAGGCGCCCGTATGGGAAGTCCGACGCATAGACAACCTGTTCGGGGCCGACATTCCGCAAGAGCTCGAGGAGATCGAGGACGCTCCAGACGGACGTGTCGAAGAAGACGCCGGGGCGTCCTCTCAAGAGCCTCGCCAGCCCGAGAAGGTCGGCGACGCCTGCATGGGCGATGATGAGCTGTGTCCCGTCATGGGTATCGCAGAGGTGGGCGAGCTGCTCGGCAATCGGCGGCAGCCCACGACCGCCGTGAATGAGGATCGGGACGCTTCGCTCTGCCGCGAGCGCGAAGATCGGCCCGAGCCAGCCATCATCGAGCGAGAATGCCTGGGAGCGCGGGTGGAGCTTGATGCCCCGAGCCCCGGCGTCGAGGGCCCGCGTTGCCTCCTCGAGCGGCGCCTCACTCGGGTCGAGCCGGGCGAACGGAATGAGCGTTCCATTCGACCGCTTCGCTGCCTGGAGCGTGCGGTCGTTGGCCGCGCGGAATGCCGGCTCCCGGTCGGGCTCATCGAGACAGAAGCAGAACGCGCGCGAGGCTCCGCTGTCGCCGAGAAAGCGGATGAGGTCGTCATAGCTCGCGACGAAACCGTCGATATCCCGACCGACGTGGACGTGCGCGTCCACTATCGTGGTTCGGCGAGGCAACAGCTGTCGCACGTCTGCTTCGGCGGAGGCCAGAAGCTCCTCTGCATGCTCGAGTGGGGTTCTCACTGAGGCGACGATAGCCGACAGTGCTTCGTGGCAAGACGTCAACGCGACTGCCCTGCGCGGCGGGCTGGCACGGGGCTCGCCGGCGTCGAGAGGAGAAACGGGATGACAGAACCGCTGAACGTTCTGGGGATTGCTGGGAGTCTGCGAAGGGCATCGGTCAACCGCGGCCTGCTGCGAGCGGCGGTTGCGGAGGCGCCGCCGAGCGTGCGGCTGTCGGTGTTCGATCTCGCCCCGATTCCCCTCTACAACGGGGATGTCGAGGCCGAGGGAGACCCGCCGTCGGTTGCCCAGCTCAAGCGGCGGATCCTCTCGAGCGACGCCCTGCTGCTGGCGACTCCTGAGTACAACCGTGGCATGACCGGTGTCATGAAGAACGCGCTCGATTGGGCGTCGCGTCCGCCCGAGCAGGCACTCGCCGGCAAGCCGGTCGCCATCGTGGGAGCCACCCCCGGCGGCTTTGGTACGCGCGCATCGCAGTTTCAGGCGAGGCAGATTCTCGGGAACCCCGGCGCGTGCGTTCTGCCCAAGCCTGAGGTGTGGGTGTCGAACGCGAACGACAAGTTCGATGAGCACGGTGGGCTGACCGATCAGGCGACACGGGGGTCGCTCGTCGATCTGCTGCTCGCGCTCGAGGCGTTTGCCCGCAGGCTGCTCTGATCCTGAGTGGACCGCCGTGGGATGGCCCTGCTGTAGCCCACGATCCCGTCAGCGCCGGCGGTGTGGGCTGATCCTGGTCGGGCCGCGGGGGCCGCAGCGCGATGGCCCTGCTGCCAGGCTGGCGCCGGCATGCCGATCCCTGGAGTGTCGACGCCTGCACCGAAGGCCCGCTGCGGGCATCTGGGATCGCGCCCGTGCTCTGGACATGTCGGGTTCGTTCGCCGGGTCACGCTGAGCGATGAACCAGCCAGTCGTGCGTCCGCACGTGCCCAGCCAGTCCTGTGTCCGCTTGTGCCCGGCCAGTCGTGCGCCTGCTCGTCAGCCGGCCAGCCGCGTGCCTGCTCCGGGCGTGTCGGGTTCGCTCGCCGGGTCACGCTGAGACGGCCCGCTCCTCGCCGGGCCGCTGCCAAGGACAGCCCGCCCTCCCACCTACCATCCGGGGGAGGGTAGCCGAGGAACGCGAACGCCTTTCCCACCGGGTGTTGCAGAAGCGTCACGGAACTGCGCCAACTCTGCACGGCTGCACCACCCGGCTGCCGCGCAGGGGCTGGCGCGCGGAGGCGGCTTGCAGCAGCTGGATCACAGCGAGCGGCGAGGGCTACTGCGCGAGCAGGGAGGGGCCGGCGGAGGCGCGCCACGTTACCGCCCGGCGCCGGCCTGGTTCGCCGCTGGCACAAGGGTGAGCGGGCGCAACGCTCATGGCTGCCCCGAGGTCCGAGCCGCCTTCGCGTGACCCTGCACCTTCGTCCATCCTCAAGAACAGCTCTCCGCTCCCGCTAAGTGCCGGGAGAGCTCGGAGTCAGCGCACCCTGCTCGTCTGCGCCGAGTCTGTCTCGGCCCTTCGGGCTGCCAAGCCCGACGTCGAAGAATCCCGGCTGGAGCAGCGTGCTGAGATCCAGCTTGCAGAGGATCTGCAGCTAAGCGATGCTAAGCCAGCGCTCGAACCGCTCGGCCTCCTCGAACGGTCCGATCAGCGCCAGGTTGAGCCGGTCGGTTCGGATCAGATCCCGTGCGACGCGCTGCACATCCTCCGCCGTGACTGCATCGAGGCCCGCGAGCACCTCGTCCAGCTCCCACAGGCGGTTCTCGAGGACCTCGCCGCGCAAGCCGAACAGGATCACACCCTTGGGATCTTCCAGCGTAAGCACGAGGCGGCCCTTGGTGAAGCTGCGAGCCTTCTCGAGCTCGTCGGCTTTGACGGTCTCGTGGACGATACGCGCGAACTCGGCGACGATCGTCGAGATCGCCTCGTCGATGCGGGCAATATCGACACCGCCCTGAGCAAAGAGAGTGCCGGTATCCGTATATCCCTGGTTGCGGGCGTAGATGTAGTACGCGAGCCCGCGGCGCTCTCGGATCTCGGTGAAGAGGCGCGACGACATCCCGCCACCGAGGATCGTTGCAAGCATCGCGACGGCATACCGGTCGGGATGTGCGAGGGGGTAGCTGTGAACGCCGAAGCGTAGGTGTGCCTGATCCGATTCCTTGTGATGCACCCTGACGCGGGGAGCCTGCTGCTCCCAGACAACGGGCGGCGGCTCTGCCGTTGACACGTTCGGGACGTCTCCGAGCAGGCTTTCGAGCATCGACTCCAGCCCGGAGCCGAGGCTGCCGGCGACGCCGACGACGATTCGCGGAGCCCGGTACCATCGGTTCAGGTAGTCGAGGAAGGTCTCGCGTGTCGCTGCACGGACGGTTTCCTTCGTCCCGATGATGTCCCAACCGAGTGGCTGATCACCGTAGAGCAGTTGTTCATACACGGAGTCCACGTGGTCGCGCGGGGTGTCGACGTACATGTTCATCTCCTCGATGATCACGCCCTTCTCGCGCTCGATCTCATCGGGGCTGAACGTCGATCGCAGGAGCATGTCGACCAGCGTGTCGAGCGCGGTGTCTCGGTGCTCGGCCGCGCACTTGACGTAGTAGCCGGTGTACTCCTTCCCCGTGAAGGCATTGAACTCGCCGCCGATGGCATCGATCTCGCCCGCGACGTCCTGGGCCGTTGGCCTCCGCTCGGTGCCCTTGAAGAACATGTGCTCGGCGAAGTGCGCGATGCCGCTCGACTCAGGGGTCTCGTAGCGTGAGCCCGCGGCAACCATGATGAAGCAGGCGACGGACTTCGCCTGGGGCATCGGCGCGCTCACCACGCGCAACCCGTTCGTCAGGGTTGCCTTCTCGAATGTGCTCATGGAGCCATGCTACGCAAGCGTTTCTCCACCTCGTCAAGCCAGCCGGCGACGGGCGGGATGCTCCCGCGACCGTGAGGGGCGAGACCATGGTCGTCAGGTTTGCCCCTCGCAGGCTGAGCACGAGTTGTCACAGGGCCTGCGCTGATCAGCCTTCGGCCAATGTCCTCGGCAGCAGCCGGTCGAGCTCGTCGAGGACACGGTCGACCTCGTCAGCCGTGTTGTAGTGCACGAAGCCAATGCGGACGGCGCCGTCGGGCAGCCCGAGGCGCTGCATGATCTCGGGCGCGTAGTAGTCGCCGTGCCAGACAGCGATATCCCGCTCGGCCAGCCGTTGCGCAACCTCGCCTGGCGCCAGCGTCGGGTGCTGGATGGCGAAGGTTGGAACTCGACCCTCGACCTCGGGTCTCCCGTACAGGCGGTAGGCGCTTGGTAGGCCCGCGAGGAACAGGGTTGCGAGCTCGCGCTCGTGGGCAATGATGTGCTTCCAGCCGAGCGAGTGGATGTAGTGGACAGCTGCGGTGAACCCAGCGAGGCTCTCGTGTGGCAGGGTGCCGTTCTCGAAACGCTCCCCGCCTGGCTCGTCGGGGGCCGGGCGAACCTTGTACGGGCGCCACCGCTCCGTGACGTCAGGGCGTCCGTAGAAGACTCCCAGGTGCGGCCCGAAGAACTTGTACGGCGAGCAGAACAGGATGTCGGCTCCAACGGCCACGGCGTCGATCGGCCCGTGTGGCGCCTGGTGGACCGCATCGACCCACGCCAGCGCTCCAGCCTCGTGCGCGAGAGCGCAGATGCGCCGGACGTCGTTGACCGTTCCGACGGCGTTGGCTGTCCAGGGAAACGTGACGACGCGCGTGCGTTCGCCGAGCTGCCGTTCCAGGTCGGCCAGATCGAGGGTGCAGTCGCTTGGATCGATGTCCGCGAACCGGACGGTGATGTCGAGGTCGGCTGCGATCTCCAGCCAGGGTGCAATGTTCGCGTCATGGTCGAGTCTGGTGACGAGGATCTCGTCGCCGGAGCGCAAGGTGCGCGCGACGGTGCGTGACAGGCTGAAGTTCAGGCTCGTCATGTTCAGCCCGAATCCGATGGCGGAAGGTGCGCAGCCGAGGAAGGTCCCGGCGGCCGTTCGCGCGTCTCTGACCACGAGCTCGCTCTGGCGGCTCGTCGCGAAGTGCCCACCGAGGTTGGCGTTCGCGTTGCGGAGGTAGGACGCCATCGCATCGACGACCGAATCCGGCACCTGCGTCCCGGCCGGAGCATCCAGAAACACCGTGCCTTGGGCGAGCGCAGCGTAGCGGCATCGCACCGCCTGCACATCGAGCGGGTCGTGTCCCATCAGAACGGGGCGTGCTTCATCAGGTGCCTGTCGTGCGCTTGAAGCCCTCGACGCCCCGTTCGTACGGGGCACCGGCTCCAAGCGCGGTGCTGACGGTGCGACCATGCCGCTCGCGATCCGGGCGGGTCGCGCTGCTGGAGGCCACCGCTGGCGCTTTGCACATACCCTGGGCAGACCTGCCGTCATGCTGGAGGGCCCCTGCCCCGTGCTGCGTCAGCCCAGAGCGAGGCGGGTGCTGAGGCACCGTTACGGCGAGCGGCGAGGTCGCTGCCGCGCTCTCGGCGCGCATCGAGCGGTCGGTTGCACGCCTGCCGGCGTGCACATGGCGCTTCAGCAACACCTCCGGACGTTACCGAATCACGCTCGGGCCGCGTCCGCCGGCCGGCGTGAGCCAAGCGGAGCGCGCGTGCTTGAGCGGTGGAACGCGGGAGTTCATGGCGGAGGCGTTCTCGCGCGGCTTGAGCCAAGGGAGCGCGCGGGGGGGGGCAACTACCACGGGCAGCTCCCGGCGATGGACACTGGAGAAACCGGATTGGATCAACGCTGGGCAAGCAACGCTGGGCAAGCCGCATGGGATCAACGCTGGGGAAACCGCACAGGATGAATCGCGACAGAATCGGCACGAATGGGTCACACCCCTGCTGGTACCCTCCCGGGTCAGGGTTGGTGGGAGGTGGGATTGGAGGTGGGCTTTCGCGCGCGCGTCCGGCCGCCCGCGCGGGTCCCAGCTGGCCGCCTTGGCTTAGCCGAGCTGGCCACGCGGAGCTGGGCCCGGCGAACTGGGCATGCCAAGCTGGCGCGCGCCCGAGCTGGTCGCGCCGGGTCGGCCGTGCTGCGCTGGCGGCGCAGAGCTGGGTCTCTGTACGGGTCTGCGTGCGAGGCAGGGCGTGGGCTTGACGCAGACTGCTCGCTGCGTGCAGCCGACGTCGCCTAGGCAGACCGGCGGCTGGTGATCGGAAGTCGCCGATCGCGGCCAAACGCCTTCGGCCGCAGCTTGACGCCCGGCGGGGACTGGCGGCGCTTGTACTCGGCACGATCCACGAGAGCGAGGGTCTGCTCCACCACGTCCGCGGCGAAGCCATCGCGCGCGAGCTCCTCGCGGCTTCGGTCAAGCTCGATGTACGCCTCCAGCACGTCGTCGAGGATCGGGTACGGCGGGAGTGAGTCCTCATCCCGCTGGTCGGCCCGCAGCTCGGCGGTCGGGGGCCGATCGATTACCGACGCGGGGATCAGCTCGCGCCCGGCACGCTCGTTCAGGTATCGGGCCAGTCGGAAGACGTCGGTCTTGAACACGTCCTTGATCAGCGCAAACCCGCCCGCCATGTCGCCGTAGAGCGTGGCGTAGCCGACGGCGTACTCGCTCTTGTTGCCCGTGGCCACGAGCAGCCAGCCGAACTTGTTCGAAAGGGCCATCAGGACCACACCGCGGATACGCGCCTGGACATTCTCCTCTGCAAGCCCGACCTCCGTGTCTGCGAAGGCGTCGTGAAGCGCGCCGTCGACCGCGCTGACGATCGGCTCGATTGGGATCTCGAAGAACCGCGTGCCGAGGTTCTCGGCCACCCGGCGAGCATCGCTGCGTGTGCCCTTTGAGCTGTACTTGGACGGCATCGACACGAGGACGACGTGCTCGGCGCCGACCGCCTCCACGGCGAGCGCGGCCGTGAGCGCCGAGTCGATGCCGCCGGAGATACCGATCAGGACCGTCGTGAACCCGTTCTTGACGACGTAGTCGCGCAGTCCTAGCTCGAGCGCCGCCCGCGCCTCCTCGGGTCCAGCCAGGGTTGTCGCGCGCATCGGCGTGATCGACCGTTCTGAGTGCTTGGGCTCGCCCAGCTCGATGACCGGGGGGTCGGGAAGCGTTGACCGCTCACGCACCAGCCCTCTCCGGCGAGCGTCACGAAGACGCCTGGCAAGTGCGGTCGAGGCATCGATATCGGCCACGAGCAGGGTCTCCTCGAACGCGGGCGCCCGCGCCACGATCTCTCCATCCTGGTCGATCACCAGCGAGTGCCCGTCAAAGACGAGCTCGTCCTGGCCTCCGACGGCGTTCGCGAACACCACCCAACACGCGTTGTCGCGCGCCCGCGTCGCGAGCATCTCCTCGCGCTCGCGGCCCTTGCCCAGGTGAAACGGCGACGCCGAGACGTTCGTTATCACGGTTGCGCCCGCGAGGGCGAGCTCGGTCGCCGGAGCGCCCGGCTGCCAGATGTCCTCGCAGACCGTCGGCCCGATCAGCGTCTCTCCGAGCCGCAGGAGGAGAAGCTCTCGACTCGGCTGGAAGTATCGGTGCTCGTCGAAGACGCCATAGTTGGGGAGGTAGCGCTTCCGATACACGCCAACGAGCGCCCCGTCGACGCACACGGCGCAGGCGTTGAACAGGTCACGCGCCAGCTGCGGCGCGCCGACGAGGCAGGCGAAGCCGCGAGTCTGCTTCGCAATCAGCTCGAGGCTCTCGTGCGCTGCGCGCAGGAAATCGGGCCGAAGCAGGAGATCCTCGGGCGGGTAACCCGTGACCACAAGCTCCGGAAAGAGCACGAGATCCGCGCCGGCTGTGCGGGCCTCATCGAGCCGCTCGAGAATCCGAGCGCGATTCCCGTCGAGGTCACCGACCAGCGTGTTGATTTGTGCAAGCGCGACGCGCATACCTGAGAGGATATCGACTGAGAGGCGAAAAGCTCGAGCCGACCGCGCTCAGCAGGGTCTGCGCACGCCCGTGCCGGCGAGTGCGCCCACCGCCAGCTCGACGTCGGCATCGTCGTTGTAGAGGTGGAACGACACGCGCACCGATCCCGCTCGGGCCGAGCACGCGACGCCGGCGCCGCGCAGATTGCTGACAGCCGCGTCCGCAGCCTCGACGCCCAGGCGGAGGATCGGCGAGGCGGGCTGCGGCAGGCCAAGCTCGAGCGCGAATCGGCTCGCGAGCCTGAGGTTGTGCGTGGCGATCGCCTCGATGCCGAGTGTGTCGATCAGCTCAAGGCTCCTGCGGGCCGAGGCCACGATGAGCCAGGCGAGTGAGACGTCAAGGCGTCGAGCATCGTCGGTGAGCGCCCGCGGCAGACCGTAGTAGTTCTCGTAGGGGCGGTCTCGAGACTTCCAGCCGGAGGTCCACGGCTCGATCTCGGCAAGGCGATCGCGACGGACTGCGAGGAAGGACAACCCCCGCGCGCAGAGCAGCCACTTGTAGGTGTGGCACGCGACGTAGTCGACCCCGTCGAGATCGACGGGCACCGCGCCGAGCGCTTGGCTCAGGTCGATGAACAGGCGTGCCCCGGTCGTGCGGAGCGCGCCGAGGTCGACGACGGCGCCGTTGGCCGACTGGACGTAGCTCGCGGCGATCAGCACCGTGCGCCTGTCGGCGCGTTCTGCGAGCTCGGCGAGCGGCGCCGTGCGAACCTCGACCCCCCGAGCTTCCAGGCCGGACCAGGGGAAGATGGCGGAGGCGAAATCGTCGGCGGGAACGACAACGTTGTCCCCCGGCTCTGCGGGGAGACTGGCGGCGACGAGGCCCGCTGCGACGGAGACGGCGGGGACGATCGCAACCTCGTCGACGGGGCGCCCAACGAGCTTCGCGAGCAGCTGGCGGCACGTCTCGCCGTCCTCCTCCCATCGGTGCCAGCTCTCCTGATTGCGCCAGCCGTCCGCGGCTTCTGCGAGAGCCTCGAGCGCGCGTGCTGGCGGCAGCCCGTAGGTTGCGGTATCGAGGTAGCCGCGGACGCGATCCGGCTCGAACTCAGACGGCGCGAGCAATGGTCTCGAGCGCGTCGGGGTTCTCGACGGAGGAGAGGTCGCCAGGGTCGTCGCCGATGGCCGCCGCCCGCACCGCTCGACGGACGATCTTCGCGCTGCGGGTCTTCGGAAGCGCCTCGACGAAGATCACGCGGTCGGGTCGGAACGCCTTTCCGAGCACTCCCGCAACGAGCATTGCCACCTGCTCGTTCGCCTGGTCGCTCGGGGCGTAGTCGACGGGAGCAACGCAGAACAGCCACGGGACCTCGCCCTTCAACTCGTGGGGGATCGCCACGGCTGCGGCCTCGACGACACCCGGATGCTCAACGGCTGCCGACTCGAGCTCGGCCGGCCCGATGCGCTTGCCAGCAATGTTCATCGTGTCGTCAGAGCGGCCGTGCAAGAACCAGTAGCCGTCCTCGTCGATCGATGCCCAGTCGCCGTGTACCCAGACGCCGGGCAGACGGCGCCAGTAGGTGTCGATGTACCGCTCATCGTTGCGCCAGAACCCACGGGTCATGCCGGGCCACGGCTCCCGGCAGATGAGCTCGCCGACCTCGCCTCGGACGGAGACGCCCGACTCATCGACGACGTCCACAGCGCAGCCGAGCGCGGGGTAGCCGAGGGAGCACGTCTTGATCGGCATGGCGACGGACGGTGAGAGGAAGCAGGCGCCAACCTCCGTGCCGCCCGAGCAGTTGATGATCGGGCAGCGTCCGCCGCCGACCTGCTCGAACAGCCAGCGGTACGGCTCGGGGTTCCACGGCTCGCCCGTGGTGATCATCACGCGCAGCGACGAGAGGTCGGCCGACGGGCGGCCGCGCTGGGAGAGCGCCCGGGCAAGGGTCGGAGAGAGCCCCAAGAGCGACACGCGCTCGCGCTCGACCAGCGACCACAGCCGGTCATGGGGCCAGTCGGGCGCGCCTTCCGCGTAGACGACGGGGGTGCCCGCTGCGCCCGCGCCAACCACCGTCCATGGGCCCATTATCCAGCCCATATCAGTGGCGAAGTGGAACACGTCAGCTGTCTTTGCGTCGCTCTGGTAGATCGCCTCGCGGGCGATCGACACGAGGAAGCCGCCCTGGACGTGAACGACACCCTTCGGGGTACCCGTGGTCCCCGAGGTGTACGCGATCAGGTACGGCGTCTCGCTCTCGAGGGGAACGGCCTCGAGCGTTCCCGCGGAGTCGGCGACGGCCTCGTCCCAGTAGAGGTCGCGGCCGGCGCTCATGGGAACGCTGTCGTCGCCCAGCCTGCGCCAGACGAGGACGTGCTCGACCGAGGCCGCCTTGCCAAGCGCCTCGTTGACCGTTTCCTTCATCGGGAGCTCGCGGCCTCGGCGAAGCGACCCATCCGCGGTAATGACGACCTTTGCCTCCGCGTCGATGAGGCGCTGGGCGACCGCCGGCGCTGCAAAGCCCGAGAAGATCGGAAGCTGGATCGCACCGACGTGCGCGCACGCGTGCGAGGCGATCGCCACCTCGGGCGACATCGGCAGGTAGAGGGCGACGCGGTCGCCAGCCTTGACGCCGAGGGCGACGAGCGTCTCGGCAAGCTGGGTGACCTGTTCGGAGAGCTCGGCGAAGGTCAGCGAGCGCCGCAGCCCGTCCTCCCCTTCGAAGCGGGCCGCGGTGCGGCGTGCGTGCTGTCCTCGCGCCCAGCGGTGGACGCAGTTGTCGGCGATGTTGATACGGCCGCCGACGAACCACTGGGCCCACTCCTTGCCCCGCGAGACATCGACAACCCGGTCCCATCGACTCGAGAACTCGATGCCCATGTCCTCGATCACGAGCGGCCAGAACCACTCGGGCTCCTCCTGCGAGCGCCGCACGAGCTCGCCGTACGTTCCGACGCCGGCGCGCCGCATGAGACGCACGACGTTCGCGTGCTCGAGCGTGGCCTCATCAGGCGTCCAGATCGGCTCTGTCATGCGGTCTGAAGCGTAGTTCACCGACCGCTCCGGAGGCCCGACTGCTGATGCCGACGCGCTGCCAGAACGGGCTGTTCTCACTGACTCGTGAATTTCGAGAAGGAGCGGCGCCGTCCGCGCCGAAGACAGTGCTCCCGCCATGCCAGGAAAGCCCGAGTCACGCCCATCTCTGCGCCCTCTCGCGCCGCTCCTGCTCCTGCTCGGGGCCGCCTGGCTGGCCGCTGCGGTGATGATCGTCGCGCGGCTCGCCTAGGCGGGGAACCTTCGGCGTGGTCGCTCAGCCCGGCGGGGGTGGTTTGGTGTGGGCCCGGCGGGGGTGGTTTGGTGTGGCAGTTGTGGCTGCCGCCAAGGTTGGGCGGCTGACGGGGGCTGGCGGCCTGGGGAGGGTGCGGGGCCGGCTTGCGGGCGGTCGTCGACCAGTGTTGCGGCCTGTCACTCGGGCGTCGGCGCTGCCCCACGCGAGGCTGCCAAGCCACTAAGACAGGCTGCTCGCCGTTCCAGCGGCCGCCTGTCGCCAAGCTCCTGCGACAGGCCGCTCGACGCCCGGCCGTCGCATACCGCCCGAGCCGCTGAGAAGGCCGCTCGACGCTCAGGAGCCGCATATGAGGAACCCCTCCCCACCCCCGGGGGAGGGTAGCCCAGAAAGGCGCACGCCTTTCGCACCATGTGTGACAAAAGCGTCACGAAACTGTGCCCACTCTGTGCCGGCTCGCTCTGAGCCAGCCCTGCGCCAACCCTGCTCTGCACCGGCCCCACACGGCCGTGCCGGCCGCCGGAGCTGCCTCAGACCGACGTTAGCCACCGTCCAGGATCCCTGGCCAGCGCAAGGTGCACCCGGCAGAATGCCGGCGCTAGACTGGCTCGCGTGCTGGTGCGCTGCTTGAGCATCCAGGCTGCCCTCGCGGTCCCGCTCCTCGTCGCCGGCTGCGGCAGCTCGAGCTCCGCCGAGACGGAGGGTGCCCGAGCGGGTGCCGGCGACAGCGGTGTGATCGTGGAAGGGGTCGAGCGAATCCCGTCCGAGCCCGCGCGAACCAACGGCCGTGGGTCGGCATTCGAGGTATCGCTTGCGGACTTCCTCCTCGGCCGGCCTGGCGAGGACGTCGCAATGGTGCCCGGCGTGTCGGATCTCGCGCTTGGAGAGAACCGCGTGACCTTCCTCGTGCTTCGAGGTGATGCGAGTCCCGTACTCAGTCCAACCGCCCGCGTCCTCGTCGGGCGGGTGGATGCGCCGCTCGCGGTACCGGGTGAGCCCGACGGGTTCGGCGACGCACTGAAGGAGACACCGTTCACGATCAACCCAAGCATGGTTGACGGGACGCCGCTCGCGGAGACGCAGGCGCGCCTCATCACGATCGGAGCTGCAGCGGGCCGTGCCGGGACAGCCGCCGACGCCCCCGGTGAGAGCGCCCCTGCCGATGAGACAGCCGCGGAGCTCGACGTCGAGCACCTCTACGTCGCGCGCGTCACCTTTCACGAGCCCGGCGTGTACTGGCTCGTCGCCGAGCCTGAGGGAGCGGACGTGCAGGCGTTGAGATTCCTCCAAGTGCGGGCCTACCCCGTCTCGCCGGCGGTCGGAGACCGGGCGTTCCCGAGCGAGAACCCGACCCTCGACGATGCCCAAGCCCGAGAGATCACGACGCAGCGCCCGCCCGCAATCGAGCTCCTGCGCTACTCGGTGAAGCAGTCCCTCGAGGCCTCCGTCCCCTTCGTTGTGACCTTTGCCACGCCGGCGTTCTGCCTCAGCCGCATCTGCGGGCCGGTCGTCGACGTGCTGGACGAGGTGCGCGCGGAGCTCGAGGGCACAGGTGTCCGTTTCATCCACATCGAGATCTATCACGAGAACGATCCGGCCCGCGGGATCAACGAATGGGTGCAGGAATGGAGGCTCGCGAGCGAGCCCTGGACGTTCATCGTCGACGGGGCCGGCGTCATCCGCGATCGGTTCGAGGGCGCCTTCTCCAGCGAGGAGCTTCGCCGCTCGATCGTCGAGCACCTGGTGGACGCATGAGCACGCCGTGGGCCCAGGGCGGGCTTGGCCTCACCGTCGGCGGCGGCTGCGCAGCGAAGTTCCCAGCGCGCCGGCTCGAGGAGCTCGTTCGGGGGTTTGCCCCCGTCGACTCCGACAGGCTGCTCGTGGGCCTTGCCCCGAGCGACGATGCAGCCGTGTATCGGCTCGACGACGAGCGTGTCCTGATCTTCACCATCGACTTCTTCCCGCCGCTCGTTGAAGACCCGGCGACATTCGGAGCGATCGCGGCCGCCAACGCCCTGAACGATGTGTTTGCAATGGGCGGTGCGCCCTTGCTCGCCCTCTCGGTCGCGGCCTTTAGCGAGGACCTCGACAACGACACGGTTGCCGCGGTCTTCGCGGCGGCTGACGCGAAGGTACGTGAGGCGGGCGGGCTGCTCGCCGGCGGTCACACGATCCGGGATCAGGAGTCGAAGTATGGGCTCGCTGTCGTCGGGACGGCGGCTCCCGACGACGTCTGGCGCAAGTCGACGGCTCAACCTGGAGATGTCCTCTACCTCACGAAGCTGTTGGGCACGGGCCTGGTGCTGGCCGGGGCCAACAGGGGTGTGCTTCCCGAGGCCCTCCAGGCGGAGGCGGTCGCCCAGATGTGCAAGCTCAACCGTGCCGCGGCCGAGCTGCTGCGACCGGCACAGCCAAGCGCCGTCACCGACGTCACCGGCTTCGGGCTGTTCGGCCACTCGGTCGAGATGGCTGAGCGAAGCGGCGTCCGCATTGTGATAGAGGCCGAGCGGATGCCAGCCTTGCCGGGTGCGCTCGAGGCGGCTGCAGCCCAGGTGCGCACCGGTGGTGACAGGAGAAACCGCGAGTTCGTCGCCGGCCGGGTCGAGCTCGCTGATGTTCCCGATGCGCTCGACACCCTGGGCCATGACCCACAGACAGCAGGTGGGCTCCTCGTCTCGCTTCCGCAGCAGCACGTCGCTGCGCTTGAGGCGGCGTTTCGAGATCGTGGCCTCGTGCTCGCCCGCATCGGTTGGGTCGAGCAGGGGACGGGTGTGCAGGTACGGGGCGGTTGAGTCTCCCAGGCGACCACCCCTTGCGCCGCGCGCAGGCGAACGATGGGCGTTTGCCCCGCCGGTTCCAGGCGACGGCCCGGAACGTACCTGCGCGCAGGGCGCGCTACCCGCACGGCCAGCGAGCTGCTTGGGCTGAGTGGCCGGTGGGTACCGGAACCCGCTCGTCTCGCGCCGTAGACTGAGGCCGGTGGCTGCCATTTGGACGTCTGTCCGCACCTGGCCGTTGCGGCTGTTGCGGCCGCTCTCTGCTTCCCGCTTCCAACGGCTCGCGGAGGCTGCCGTCGCAGGGCTCTTTGTCGTGACCGTCAGCGGTGCCGTCGTGCGGCTGACCGACTCGGGGCTGGGATGCGATAACTGGCCGAACTGCGGCGAGACCTTGCTCCCTGCGCAGGAGTTCCACGCCACGGTCGAGTTCGCCAACCGAGTTGTCGTTGTTGTCGGAATCCTCCCGGTGATCGCCGCAGCTATAGGTGCGTTTCGGGTGAGCGCTCTGCCGCGCCACGTGCGGGTCACCGCGGGGGCCGCCCTTCTCGGCACGATGGCTCAGATCCCGCTGGGAGGTATCACCGTCCGGGTCGGCCTGCACCCGCTCGCGGTCATGAGCCACTTCCTCCTCGCTCTCATCGTGCTCGGGCTTGCAACCGTCGTCGCGGTGGAGGCCAGGCGATTCGCGCGAGGAGGATCGGTGCCTGTTCCCAACTCCCAAACCGTCCGCCGGGTGGGGCGGCTGGCGGTTGCCCTCGTGCCGCTCGCCGCGGTGCTCGTCGTCACTGGAGCATTCGTCACGGCTGCCGGCCCCCATGCCGGCGATGAGGGTGTCCGTCGGCTTGGCGACTTCTGGGAGGCGCTGCGTGTGCACGTGTGGGTCAGCGGAGCGTTCGGCATCGGCTTCGCAGGGCTGCTGGCAGGCCTTTGGCGCCTTCGACGGCTCACGCTCGTCGAGCTACGGGTCGGTCTCGGGGTGCTCGCTGTCCTCGTTGCGCAGCTCGTGATCGGGGAGGTGCAGAAGGAGTCGGGGTTGCCATGGGAGCTCGTCTTGGCGCATGTCGTGCTGGCGACGCTCGTCTGGATCGGCATGGTTGCGGTCGGGGCGAGGCTCGCACGGCACGCGCAGGTCGGCGCCCGCGCCGGTGTGCGGCAGGAATACACTCTTGGCCATCGCTGAGCACCTGCGAATCGAGATGCGCCCCGAGCTCCGTCGGCCGCTCATGATCGCCGCATTTCGCGGTTGGAACGACGGTGCGCAGGGGGCATCGCTGGCCACGAGCTTCCTCGCTCGGGAATGGAGCGCCAAGCGGTTTGCCGACATCGATCCCGAGGAGTTCTACGACTTCCAGGCAGTCCGGCCGCAGGTCACCCTCGAGGGAGGCATGACACGAAGCGTTGAGTGGCCGGAGAATGCGTTCCACCACGCGGTCGTGCCAGGGGCCGAACGGGATGTCGTGCTGCTCATGGGGATCGAGCCGAGCACCCGCTGGCGGGCGTTCACGAGCACGATCCTCGCGCTTGCGCAGTCGGTGGGTGTCGAGCTCTTGATCACCTTCGGTGCGCTTCTGGCCGACGTACCGCACACGCGAGTGGCGCCCGTCACCGGTTCGGCGAGCAATCCTGATCTCGTTGGTGATCTCGAGTTGGCGGCGTCGAAGTACGAGGGGCCGACCGGCATCGTCGGCGTGCTCCACGACGCCTGTCGACATGCCGACCTTCCCTCTGCCAGCCTCTGGGCCGCAGTGCCGCATTACGCCTCGCTTGCCCCGAGCCCGAAGGCAGCTCTCGCGCTGTGCACACGGCTCGCGGAGTTCCTCTCGATCGAGCTCGATCTTTCCGAGCTTGAGCGGGCGGCCGAGTCCTACGAAGCCCAGGTAAGCACCGCAGTGGCTGCCGACGAGGAGACCTCCGCCTACGTCAGCGAGCTCGAGGAGCAGGTGGACACGATCTCTGCGGAAGATCTGCCGAGCGGCGATAAGCTCGCGGCCGAACTCACGCGGTTCCTCCGAGAGCACGAGGCGAGGCGACGCCGCGAGGAGGAATCCGAGAGCTAGCTGACGGGCTCGGCGGGGTGGTCGGCTCGGGCGCTCTTCGGCTGCCGCCTCTGGGTTGGCAGCAGTGCGAGCCTAGGGTCTTGCCGATTGGTTCGAGTCGGCTAGGCTTGGCGGTCGGCCGGAGCCGAGCCCACCGCGGTCGTAACCTGTGCGGCAGCCTCGTCGGCGTCGGCCAGCACGCCATTGTGCTCAGCCGGCGTGGGTTGCTGCTCGTGCTGCCGCTGACTGCTCTGCTGAGGTGAGCCGGGCTTCCCGTCTGGCTCGACCTCGCCCTGCATCTCCGCCGGCGCGTCTGAGCCCGGCTGAACCTGATCGCCAGCGCCTTTCCGCCCGCTGGCAGTATCGGCTGCCGCTGCGCTCTTCTCCTTCTTGCGCTTCTTGCGCCGCCGGCGCTTCTCGGAGCTCGACTTCGGCTGGGGCAGATTGTCGGCGAGGGCGTTCGCGACCTCGTGGATCGTCCCGATGCGCTCGCGCGCGCGCTCGATGAGCTGCTGCGCCGTTGGCGTGTAGCCCTCGGCGGATGCAAGTAGCGCGGCGGCAACCACAATTGGCTGCTCCAGCGCGACGTTCACCAGCCGCCCCGCGTTCTCCTCATGCCGATGGCGCCGGGAGTTCGCGAGCGTCCCCAGCAGCCGCTTTGCCTCCGGGAACTCCGCGCTCGCCTGGCGATCCTGGATCTTGCGACTTGCTTTCGCGAGGCGCCACGTCCACCGCGCGAGGATGTCTTCAGAGACGTCGACCTTCCCCTCGCCGATCGCTCGCAGCAGGATTCGAAGGCCTTGGATGCGGTCGTTCTCCCAGGTCGGTGAGGAGGAGACGATCGTGACGAGATCGTCGAAGTCGGCGCGGCTCACCGAGGTGGAGACGCGATCGCCCAGCGCGGCGAGCCTGAGCCGGCGGTTGGGGTTCTCGGCTGCGCATGCCATGAGGAACAGCTCGCGGCACTGCTTGCTCGCCTTCGCAAGCTTCTCGGCAAACGCCTGCCGTTCCTCGATACGCACCTGGCGGCCGGCGAGGCGTGCCCAGACCTTCTGCTCGTCGTCGGCGAGCTTGCTCGGGTTGGTGCGCTGCCATTCGCGCGCGATCACCGCGAGGCGCCGGGTCGGGTCGGGTGTGACGGGCACGAGCCACGACGCCGGTGACAGCCTGCGCCGCACGCGGCGCTGAATGCGTCGACGTGGCGCTGGGGTGACTCGCGCACCGCGCCGGTAGAAGTCGCTATCGAGCAGGCTGTGGATCGTCACGGTGCGCTCGTTGTGCGTCGCCGCTGGGTCGACGAAGTCGACGACGATCCCGGCCTCCTTCCGGGGATGCGTTCGCATGATGCGCCCGATTCGCTGCTGGTAGACGCGCTTGCTGGCCGTTGGAGCGAGGTGCATGCACACCGTCGCCCTCGGCGAGTTCCAACCCTCGGCGAGCAGCTGGGCGTTGATGAGCACGTTGATCTCGCCTCGCTCGTAGGCCGCGAGCGTCTCGGCGAGCTTGACTGGCGGCGTGCGGCCGCTGACCGCCTCGGCCTTGAGCCCGGCTGCACGGAACTCGCGGCCGAGGTTGTAAGCGTGCTCGACGCCGGCCGCGTAGACGATGCCTGGCGTGTCGCCGAATCGGTCGCGATAGAGGCTCGCAGCGGCCTGGTTGATCAGCTCGTGGTCGAGGACCTTCGCCAAGGCGTCCGGGTCGTAGTCTCCCCCGACGATCGGGACTGAGGACACCGCCGCGGCGGGCGGCACTCGAAGGCTCCTGAGCGGTGCGATCAGGCCACGCCGGGCGGCATCGCCGAGCGGCAGGTCATCCACCGAGGCCGGGAAGACGTCGGAGACCTGCTTGGCAATCAGCTGCTCGGTGGCCGTCATGCCGATGTAGATCGGCTCCGTCAGTCGCCGGATCGCCGCGCTCGTCTTCTCGCCCAGCGCCGTGTGGGCCTCGTCGCAGATGACGAGCTGGTAGGCAGAGCGGCTGAGCGAGTCGACGTGTCGCGCGAACCACGCGTACGTCTGGATCGTGATCGGATTCGCCGCAGGCGGGTCGTGCCCGCCGGTGATCGCGCTGGCGAATCGCTCGCCGTAGCCCTCGGTCGTGAGGTCGCGGTTGAACTGGCTGACCAGCAGCCGGCGGTGCGTCAGGATCAGGACTCCCATCGTGCGCGCCGCCTCGACGAACCCGGCCGCGGCGATCGTTTTGCCGGATGCTGTCGGGTGACGGAACCGGTAGCGGCGCTCGGCTCCAGGGTCTGCGAGCGCTGGCTCCTCGTCGATCTCGTCGATGACCGACTCGTCCTCATCGACATCGACGACGACGAGCTCGCCGGCGTCACCGTTGGGGCTTTCCGAGGGCGTCTCGTGGCGGGCGATGAGCTCGGTGAGCATGCCTGCGAGCGCGTCGACCTGGTGCCGCCGCAGCTCGGTGCCTGATGCCAGCTTCGGCGGCGAGCTGCCCAGGACCCGCTCCAAGCCGAGCATCAGCGCGTACTTGACTTTCCAGTCGGCGGATGGACTGCGGCGTCCAGCCTCGATCTCAGCCAGAGCCGCATCAAGGGCCTGGCGCCGCGCCTTGCCGGCGGCCAGCACCTCCTCGGGCAGATCGTCGTTCCTCAGGAACGGCTCGCCCGCCCAGTCCTCCGCGCGGTGTGCGGACTCAACCAGGCTCGTTACGTCCGAGCCGACAACAGCATGAGAGCGAGCGTCTTGCATGAAAGCAGCGCGCCAGCGCCGCGAGCCGTGACAGGTTGAGCACAGAACGAGATCGTTGACTGCGCCCTCCGTCAGCATATCACTGGACAGGGGGAACATGAGAGCGGGAAGGGGAGCCTGACGCAAGCGAGGTGCTTGCGCGGCTACCGAAGTGGCGTTGAGCCCATGCCTCACAGCTCCCGCGCTCCGTGAAGGCCGGGGTTGCACAGGCCTTGCCTCTTTCCCTGGCTGGTCGGCGGAGAGAGCGACCTCCTCGGTCGGTCATCTACGCTGGAGCTCGTCAAATGGAGGATTGGACAGCACACCTCGAGCGTGAGCGGGCGCGCCACGAAGATGGGTTGGCCCGGCTTCCAGACGACGCCCTCGACGCGCGGCAGAGGCAGCTGACTCGCGTCGCGAACGCCGCGCTGGGCGCTGGCTTCGCGAGCCTGATGGCCGGGAATCCGGTCGCCGCGCGGCCGTGGTTTCTCGAGTCTGCGGTTCGGTACCGTGAGAGCTATGACGGTGCGCCGCCAGCGAGCTGGGGGCGCTTGATCGGCATGCTCAAGATGCGGGTCGTGGCCTCAGACTGGGACGGCGCTCGCGCCGACGCGAGGTGGTCGCTCGAGCAGGGCCCCGCGCAGGCCGACTCACCTATCGGCTGGTACGCCGCCTGTCTTGCGCAGCTTGTGCTCGGGGAGGATGACGATGCGCTCGTGCTTGCCAGAGCCCTGCTCGGTGCAGAGCTGTTCCCCCGCGAGGTCGCGGAGGCGCTGTGCGGCTTGGCCGCCGGCGATGCCGCCACCTACGCCGGTGGATTGCAGCGCATTGTCCGCTCCTTCGAGGAGCGCGACGAATACCTCGAGGACGTACCCATCGCGGATACCCCGCTCGTGCTCGACGCCTTGGCGGAGGTGCGCGGCCTCGCCCAGCGGCCCACCTCGCCGCTCCTGCCGGCATCTTGACAATGCACTGTGCCATGGGCCGGGACGGCCTCGGTGTCCAGCGGCCCATCTCGCCGCTCTGCTGACATCGGACGCGCGCCAGGCTCCATCAGGCGCAGCAAACTGTCTCCTCCCGCCGCGGGAAAGGCGGGGGTGGCGCGCGCGAGGCTCCATGGGTGCAACGAAGGTCGGCTCCGTCGAACGGCACTTGGGTCACGCTCAGCGCGCGAGGCTTCATGGGCGTAGCGATGGTGTGCGCCCTGCGCCACTGGTTCCAGAGCCGGCCGAGCGCGAACTCCTCCATCAGGCGCAGCGAAGATGCGCGCGCTGCCAGACGGCGTGCCTGCCGATCGGGGGAGGCGTGCTCCCGCTTGGCATGGTCGCCGACGCCAGCCGCCGATCGCGGATCGTTGTCTGATTGGACGCCTGCGCCCGGCTTGGCGGCGACCTAGGCCGTGGGCGCGCGCCTGCGCTCGGTGCCGTGCGCGACGGGGTTCGGCTACCAGTGCGGGCCCTTTCCGGTGTCTCAGCGAGTCGTTTGAGCACCCATCCAAGCGGCTGGAGGTGCTCAGGGCGGTCGGGAGACCGCTGTCTTTGGTCACTGCGGCAAGGGTGAGGCGGCAGGGACCAAGCCGGCGGGGCGACCGCGGCGGGAACCGGGCGGCAGGGACCAAGCTGGCGGGGCGATCACGGCGGGAGTGGGCAGCGAGATGTGGAGCGGCAGGAAGCGGGGGCGGCGGGGGTGGGCCGGCGGGGATCGGCCCAGCGAAGCGTCGGGCGGCAGGAACTGGCCGGCGAGGCTCGTCGCCGGGGGCTGATCTCCGGCGAGGGGAGGCGGCAATGGGGCTCGTCGCCGGCGGGGCTGATCTGCGGCGAGGTGTGGGGCGCGAGGCTGGTTGTCGGGAGCGTCGGGTAGCGAGGGACGGGACGGCGAGGCGTGGGAATCGTGACAGAACCGGCACGAATTGCTCACGTTCCGCCTGGTAGCCTCCCGGGCTCTGGTGGGGGGCTCTGCGCAGCCGAGTCTTGCCGGCCGAGTCCTGCGCACCTGCGGCCTGCGCGTCCCCGAGCTGCAAGATGGCGACCGTGCGACCCTTCGCCCGCGACCTGCGAGACCGCGCCTGGGCGGCGCTTCGCCCGTGGCCGGCGGACGCCGGCCTGCGGAACCGAGGCCGACGGTCTCCTCACCCGCCCGCGGCTGGCACCCCGCGTCGGGCTTGCGGCGTCTGCGCGATCAACTCCGGCCGGCGTGCCGAAAGCTAGCCGGTGGGCTCGGCCCGGAGGCTGGCTCGCCGGTGAGAACATAGTCGATCGCCTTGGAGGCGAGCCGGTCGAGGGCGGCAACCGAAAGCTCGATGTGATCGAGCTTCGTGTCTTCCTCCTTCGTGTGGCTCAGCCCGTTCAGGCTCTGCACGAACAGCATGACTGCCGGCACGCCTGCGCGGGTGACCTCCGCGGCGTCGTGCAGTGGGCCGCTGGGTAGCCGATGCGACTTGCCAGCCACCTCTTCGATGGCCTCGCCGGCGAGATCGATCAGCGTCGGGTCGAATGGAATCGGGTGAATGTTCCAGAGATACTCCCACTCGACCTCGAGCCGCTCCTCGGCCGCAATGCGCTCGCTGGCCTCTCGTGCGCTTCGCAGGAGCATGGCGACCACGTCCGGGTCGAGATGGCGTATGTCAACCGTCATCTCGCACACGCCTGCGACAGCGGTCACGATGCCCGGCTGCGTGACGACGCTGCCCGTGGTCGAGACAGCTCCTGCTCCGACGCTTCGGGTGCACTCGCGGATCTCCAGCGAGAGCCGCGCGGCGCCCGCGAACGCGTCGCGTCGATCCTCCATCGGCGTCGAGCCCGAGTGCGCCGTCTGGCCGAGAAAGCGAACGACGTAGCGCTCGACACCAAAGGTCCCGAGAACAGCTCCGAGCGGTAGTCCAAGCCGCTCGAGCACCGGCCCTTGCTCGATATGCAGCTCGAGGTAGGCGGCCGCGCTGTCGAGCTGCTGGCGTGCGTCCTTCATGCGATCGAGGAGAACACCGTGCTCGGCCAGGGCATCGGGCAGGAGCACACCGTCGCGGTCGGTGAGCTGCCGGGCCGAGTCGACGTCGAGCGCCCCTGAGCAGGCACTCGAGCCGAGGAGGCTGCTTCTGAACCGAGCGCCTTCTTCATCGGCCCAGTCGACCAAGCGCACCGTCACGTCCGGTGTGCCCTCGGCGGCGATTCGCCGGAGCGACTCCAGCCCGGCGAGCGTGTTCAGGCAGCCGTCAAGCCACCCGCCGTCGGGCACCGAATCGATGTGACCGCCGATGACGACCGCTCGCTCGGATTGCCCGTGCAGCGTTGCCCACAGATTGCCTGCCTCGTCCTGCTCGACATCGACTGGCAGCTCCTCGAACTTGGCCCGCAGCCAGGCTCTCGCCTCCCTCCAGGTCTCTGTCCAGCAGACGCGCTGTGCGCCCAGCTCGGTGCCTGTGAGCTCCCGAAGCTCCTGGAGCTCCTCGATGGTCCGGCCTGGCTCTAGCGCCACCTCGCAAGCCTAGATGATCGCTGGTGGAATCGATCGGCTGTTGCTTGCCCAGCGGCGCGAGGGCTCGGACGCCATGTAGAGTCCCCCCGTGGGACGAGGCTCTCGGCGAAGCGTGCGCTGGAAGCGCGACCGCCAGCGTGAGAAGAAGATGCGCGTCAAGCGTCGGGCTGCCAGGATCTCCAAGCGGCGCCGCGGCGCCGGCTAATCGGTCGTTCGAGCTCGGCTGTCGCACCCGCGGGTGTCGCCGTTCGCGGCGTAGTCTCAGGCTGCGCGGGGTGGTCGCTCGGCGAAGTCGTCTGCGATTTCCTCGAAGGTGGCCCAGCGTACGCCTTCGTGACCGTTGATGTACTCGATGATGCGCTCGAGCATGAGCAAGACCTGCGGCCGCCCGCTGACGTCAGGGTGGATCGTCATCGCGTAGACGGCGTAGTCCATCTCGCGATACACCCAGTCGAACTGGTCCAGCCAGAGCTGCTCGATATCCCGAGGGTTCACGAAGCCATGGCTGTTTGGCGCGGCCTTGATGAACATCATCGGTGGGAGGTCGTCCAGGTACCAGCTGGCCGGGATCTCGATCAGATCGGTCTCTTCGCCACGCACGAGCGGCTTCATCCAGTCCTCGGCGGGAATCGAGTAGTCGATCTTCGTCCAGCTGTCCCCGACACGCACGTAGTACGGCGTGAAGTCGTCGTGCATCAACGAGTGGTCGTACTTGATGCCGTGCTTGAGCAGCAGCTCGTTCGTCACGTTCGAGAACTCCCACCAGGGTGCGACGTATCCCCGGGGCCGCCTGCCTGAGACGTCCTCGATCAGATCGATGCACTTGAGCAGGACCTCCTCCTCCTGCTCCGGGGTCATCGAGATCGGGTTCTCGTGCGAGTAGCCATGCATGCCGATCTCATGCCCTGCATCGACGACCTGCTTGGTCTGCTCAGGGAACGTCTCGACCGAGTGGCCTGGGATGAACCACGTCGTCGTGATCCCGTACTTCTCGAAGAGGCGCACGAGCCTCGGGACGGCGACCTCGCCGGCGAACAGGCCGCGCGAGATGTCGTCCGGCGAGTCTTCGCCGCCGTACGAGCCCAACCAGCCTGCAACAGCGTCGACGTCAACACCGAAGGCGCACAAGATCTCCTTGGCCATCAGTTCTCCTCTCTCGTGTGGTGGTATGACCTCGTAGGAGGCAACCTACGGTATGGCTACGGAGAAGGCGAGTCGAGCGAGTGCTGGGGTAGGCGCACCTGGGGAGGTATAAGGGTGCCATGTGCGTTTTGTGCGGCACGCTGCTGTCGGATCACTGGGCCGAGATCGCGGGGGGCCGTCGTGCGCGCGATCTGCGCGTGCGGCTGCTGAACCGCGTCCTTGGCTACTGGGGTCTCAGCCTCGCTGACTGGGCGGGTGCCATCTACACAATCCGGGATAGGAAGGGACGCTCGGTGGTCGTCCAGGATGTGGGTGCGCTCTGGACGTCCGCTGAGCAGCTCGCGGGGCGGCCCCTCGATCCACTCGACCCTGGCCTCCTCGCCGCGCTCGAGGCCGATGGCTGATCAGGGCAAGCATCCCATCACGCTCCTGACGGGATTTCTTGGGAGCGGAAAGACGACGTTGCTCTCACGGCTCTTGGCTCACCCCGACATGGGCGAGACGGCGGTGATCGTCAACGAGCTCGGCGAGATCCCGATCGACCATCACCTCGTGCGGTCGGTCGACGAGCGTACGGTTGTGCTGGGCCGCGGCTGCGTCTGTTGTGTCATGCGGGGAGATCTCGCCGACGAGCTGCGGGAGCTCGTCTCCCGGCGCAGCCGAGGTGAGATTCCCCACTTCCGGCGTGTCGTCGTCGAGACCTCGGGACTGGCAGACCCGGCGCCGGTCCTCTACACGCTCCTCACCGAGTCTGTCGTCAAGCACCACTTCGCCCTGGAGGCAGTCGTGACCACCGTCGACGCCGTCAACGGCGCAGGTCAGCTCGCCCGGCAACCCGAATCCGTGAAGCAGGCGGCTGCCGCAGATCGCATCGTGTTGACGAAGATCGATCTGACCTCGTCCGAGGACGTCGCCGACATCGAGCAGCGCATTGCGGTGATCAACCCGGTTGCGCCGCTCCTTCGGGCTCGCTTCGGGGACGTCGAGCCTGCCCTGCTCTTCGGCGGGCGCGAGCCCGATCCACGCGAGCTCGAGCTTGCAGAGGACGCTCACGCCGACGACGTGCACGCGTTCTGCGTGCTGCTCGACAAGGAGGTCGACTGGACCGCGTTCGGTGTCTGGCTCACGATGCTGCTGGCTGCGCACGGGGAGCACATCCTGCGAGTCAAGGGGCTGCTGAACGTGGGCGATGAGGGGCCGCTGCTCTTGAACGGCGTTCAGCACATCGTCCATCCACCGCAGCACCTCGACGGATGGCCTGACGAGGATCGGCGCAGCCGCGTCGTCGTGATCGCGCGAGGCGTGCGCCGCGCTGACGTCGAGCGCTCGCTTGCCGCGTTCAGCCGCGCGGCGAAAGCTGCCGCCTAGCTGAAGATGTCCAGCAAGGCTGTTCGATCACGTCTCCGTGGGGCCTGGCGCGACCGGGGACGGGTCGAGTAGGCCGCAAGGGTTCGGTCCGCGTCTCTGCGGGGCCTGGGCTGCCTTGGCTTCTGGCGCGGCAGGCGACCCTGGCGGGGTGCGGGAGTCGGTGAGGCTGGGCGATCGAGGGACGCGGCCCGCGCGGAGGAATCGGACGCCGGGATGGGGCGCAAGGGTGGCATTCGGGGTGCAAACGGACTCTCCGTCGGGCACAGTCCGGGAGCGCCGGCAGGCGCAAGGGTGGAGCAGGGCTGCAAGCAGTCGGCCTCCCAGACAGGATTGACGCTTTCTCGCCGCGCAAGGGTTGCGAACAGCGGCCTACGCAGGCCCCCCGCCCTCGGCTGCCCGCACTCCCACGGCATGCGCAAAGGTGGCATTCAGAGGCTGGAGGTGGTGTGTCGTTGGGTGGAGCGCAGGGACGGTGTGGGGCGGAGGGCAGAGGCGGCTGTGGGTGTGGGGGGTTTAGACGCCGAAGAGGCCGGTCATTTGTTCTGCTTGGTGTTTGCGTTCGGCGTGTTCCCAGTGGCCGTAGACGTCTGTTGTGACTTTGAGGGTCGAGTGGCCGAGGTGTTTAGAGAGCCAGGTGATCGGGCGGCCTGTTCCGAGGGCCCGTTTGGCGAATGTGTGGCGGAAGCTGTGGAACGTGCGGGGCTGGCCGGTGGGGCCGGCCCAGGGGATCCCGGCCCGCTCCATCGCGGGGTAGGGGATTGTCTGTCCGACTGGCCGGGCCGCCGTGTGTGACGAGCGGTGCCGCCCGTGGCCGGCCCGAGCAGGTGCAGTCCCGTACAAGCCGCCGGTGTCCTCGGAGGAGCCCGCGTTCTGGGCCGCGACGCGGCGCGTGAGACCCTAGCTACCATGGCGAACGCTCCCCTGGGGAGGGAAGCCAGCCGCTGGAGGGGCGACCGGATAGAGGGACGATCAGGTAGTTAAGGGTGTTGCCAAGGCGGCAACAACGCCCGGTTTGTGTCCGAACCGAGTCCGCACATCCCGGCGAAACAGGGGCATCCCTGAAACAAGATTTCCCGTGTCCATACAGGTTTCCGCACCGCGAGCACCCCCGCGAATAATCTGTGCGCATATCTCGGCTACCCACCCCCCGGGTGGTGGGCGGAGGCGGGTTGCCCTTTGTGCCGGGCTGGCGGGGCAGCTCGGCCCGGCGATCCGGCCCGGCGGCCCGGTGGCTTCGCCCCTTTACCTGCGCACTGTGGTGACTCCCTGGCAAGGCGGCTCGCTACGGCGTTGGCCAACCTGGCCACCCGCAGCGTGCCCAATAGGCGCTGCCAAGCATTCGCGCGTTCGCCTCGTCACCCAGAGGCGCCGCCAAGCGCTCGCCCGTCGCTTCGTACATGCAGAGGGCAGCCACGCTCGCAGCGAGTGCCGCCAAGCGCTTGCCGGTCGGCTCGGCCTACGGCGATTCCGGCGGCAACTCTCTGCGGCTGCGCGCTCTCGCCATGAGCTCCGGCAGCTGCGGCCGGAGCGACCCAAGCAGGGTCCACCAAAACCGCCCGCGAGAAACACCTCGCCGTGAGCTACCTCGCCGTGAGGTCCAGCAGCAGCGGCTGGAGCACCCCAAGCCAAACAGCGGCTGGCCTCAGACAGCCCTGGGCTCTACTCTAGGCGCGCTCGCCCGGGCTGAGGTCCTCAACAGTCTGTCGCTCGCGGATCGTGCGCCATTCAGACCCTTCGATGAGAACCTCAGGCGCAAGGGGCCGCGCGTTGTAGGTCGAGCTCATAACCCGGGCGTAGGCGCCGGCAAACCCGATGCGGATGAGGTCGCCTGCCTCGGGTGCCGACAGCTCGCGGTCGAGTGCGAAGAAGTCGCCCGACTCGCACACGGGCCCGACGAGATCCACGCGGCGCAGCTCCCGCGTTCCGGCCGGGACGAGCAGGTCGATCGGATGGTGGGAACCGTAGAGCGCGGGCCGAATGAGGTCGTTCATTCCGGCATCGCAGACGACGACGTGGCGGTTGCCGGTGTCCTTCGTGTAAAGCACCTCGGTGAGCAACACGCCGGCCTCGGCGACGAGCCAGCGCCCGAGCTCGAGCACGAGGGTAGCCTCCAGCGATCCGGCAATCGATGTCAGGGGGTTGACGTAGCCGCGCAGTGACGGCTCGGGCTGGCCTTCGTAGGGCACGCCGAGGCCGCCGCCCGCATCGAAGTCGCGCAGTTGGATTCCGAGACTGATGAGCTCGCGCCACACCGCGGCAGCCTTCTCTGCCGCCTCGATGATCGGGGCGGTGTCGAAGAGCTGGGAGCCGACGTGGAACGCGATGCCGACCGGCTCGAGCCAGCGGTGGCCATCGGCGTACCGATACGCGGCGACGGCCTCATCGAGCGGGATGCCGAACTTCGAGCCGGCGCCGCCTGTCGAGGTATACGGATGCGTTCCCGGCTCGACGCTCGGGTTGATCCGAATCGAGATCGGCGCTCTTGTGCGTACCTTCGAGGCCTCCTCGGCGACGACCTTGAGCTCGGCATGCGACTCGACGTTCAGCGACCGGATGCCGATCTCGAGCGCGGTTCGGATCTCGTCGCGGTGCTTGCCCACGCCCGAGAAGACGATGTCCTCGGGGAGCATGCCTGCCCGGAGCGCCTTCAGGAGCTCGCCGCCGGAGACGACGTCAGCGCCGAGGCCGGCTCTCGCTGCGATCGCGATGAGGGCCAGCGCGTCGTTGGCCTTCAGCGCGTAGCAGGCTGCGTGCGGCGTGTTCTCGAGCGCCGCATGGAGCCGGTCGATTCGCTCCCAGAACCGGTCGCCGTCATAGACGAAGACGGGAGTGCCGACCGCTTGTGCGATCTGGCGAAGGAGGTCTCTTGTGCTCTCTGCCGTCAGCGGAGGATAGTCGGGCGGACGTCTGGTTGATCTCGGTGGCCGCTCAGCACGCGCATGGAGCCTGGATGTGGCCGCAAGACTCGAATACGGTGGCCGAGACCGCCCAGGACAGGCACGACTGCGAGCCGCCGCAACACGCTGCTGAGGTTAGCGGGTGGTGCCGGATGTCGTCGCCCGGCGCCGCTGCAGGCGCTCCCGGGCGGAGGCGACCGCGGCGGCGGTGGAGCCAGGCCCGGGGGCCTGGCGCGAGGCGATGCTCTCGGCTGCCTCCGCGGAGGGTGCCAGCGTTCCGCCGCGAACCTGGCCGGCAACCTGCTCGTGCGCCTCGCGAAACGGCTGACCTTGGGCGACGAGGCGCTCAGCCTCGTCGGTGGCGAGCAGCATCGGATCGCTTGCGGCCTCCGCAAGCCGCTCGTGGTTGAACTCGAGATCCCTGATCAACACTTCCAGGGCTCCGAGCGCATGTGACACGTCGCGCCGCGCGGCAAAGACCGGCTGCTTGTCTTCCTGGAGGTCAAGGTTGTAGGCCAGCGGGAGGCCCTTGATCGTCGAGAGCAGGCCGGCCAGGCGTCCGATCGCTGAGCCCGCCTTGCCCCGGACAAGCTCCGCGACATCAGGGTTGAGCTTCTGCGGCATCATCGACGAGCCGGTCGCTGCCGTCTCAGGCAGCCTGGCGAAGTCGAACTCCGCTGTCACCCAGAGCACGAGCTCCTCGGCGATCCGCGACAGGTGCACGAACAGGCCTGCTGCCCCGTAGAGGTAGTCGAGCGCGAAGTCGCGGTCGGCCACTGCATCGAGCGAGTTGGGAACCTGGTTGTCAGGGGCGGGCAGCTCGAGGGTCGAGCCCGCGAGCGCTCCGGCACCGAGCGGCACCGGTGCGGCGTGGCCCTCGGCGAGCAGGAAGCGGTTGCGGTCGCGCTCGAGCATCTCGACCCACGCGAGCAGATGGTGACCGAGGGTGACCGGCTGTGCGCGCTGGAGGTGCGTGAACCCCGGCATCACCGTTTCGGCCTCGCGCTCGGCGCGGTCGAGGACGGCCGCGGCGAGCGCGTCGATCGCAGCGAGCCCTTCCTGGCAGGCAGCCGCGACGTAGAGCCGAAAGGCTGTCGCCACCTGATCGTTGCGCGAGCGGCCCGCGTGGATCTTGCGGCCAACCTCGCCGAGCAGCCGCTCGATCGACGAGTGGACGTCCTCGTCCTGGTCGCTCGTCGCCGCAACGCCCTGCTTCGCGATCCTCTTGAGGGCGACGTCGACCTCGTCGAGCTCCGCGTCGGTGAGGATACCGGCGCTGCGCAGCCGTTCTGCGTGGATGCGGGTGCCCTCGCAGTCGTAGGGAAGCAGCTCGGCGTCCGCCGCTTTCAGGAAGCGCTTGACCTCCGCTGAGAGCGGGGTATCGCCTGTTCTGCCTGACCAGAGCGCCATCGTGAGTCCGGTGCCGCTTAGGCCTCGGTCTGCGCGGCCTCGCCGCTCCCGCTCCGCTCGCGCGCCGCTGCGAGCTCTGTCTCGAGGGCCGCGATGCGGATGAAACCCTCCGCCGCGTCATGTGGGAACGTCTCCCCTGCCGCGTACGAGGCGAGCGTCTCGGCGTAGAGGGCGTTCGGCGAGCTGCGCCCGTTCACGATCGCGGCTGCGGGGCGGAGCTGGATGCGAACGTCTCCCGCAACCGGCCGTTGCGTTGCGGCGACGAACGCGTCGATTGCCTCGCGGGCAGGGCTGAACCAGAGGCCGTCGTAGACGAGCTCCGTCCAGCGCTGCTCGAGCCCGCGCTTCAGGCGCAGCTCGTCCTTGGTGAGCACGAGATCCTCGAGGGCACGGTGAGCCTCGATCAGGACAATGGCGGCTGGAGCCTCGTAGACCTCGCGGCTCTTGATACCGACCGCACGGTTCTCGATCATGTCGATCCGGCCGATCCCGTACGCGCCCGCCGCGGTGTTCAGCTCATGGATGAGATCGACCAGGCTGAGGTTGCGGCCATCGAGCGAAATCGGGAGCCCGGCTTCGAAGCCAACGACCACCTCGACCGGGACCGGGGCCGTATCTGGGGCGGCCGTGAGCGCGTAGGGCTCCGCCGGCGGTGGGGCCCAGGGATCTTCGAGCACGCCGGCCTCGATCGAGCGTCCGAGCAGATTCTCATCGATCGAGAAGGGCGAGTCCTCGGTTGCCGTGACCGGGATCTCGCGCGCGAGCGCGTACGCGACCTCCTCCTCGCGCGTCCAGATGCGGTCGCGCAGCGGGGCGATGACCGTCACGCCGGGGTACCTGGCCTTGAACGCGAGCTCGAAGCGCAGCTGGTCGTTGCCCTTGCCGGTGCAGCCGTGGACGACGGCCTCGGCTCCCAGCTCCTCGGCGAGCGAGGCGACGGCCTCCGCGATGACCGGCCGTGAGAGGGCCGATACGAGGGGGTATTTCCCTTCGTAGAGCGCGTTGGTCGTGATCGCCTTCGCGACCTGATCGCTTGCGAACGCCTCCTTGCGGTCGAGCAGAACCACGTCAGCTGCTCCGGCGGCGTCTCCGCGGGCCATGGCCTCTTCGACGTCGAACACTTGGCCGACATTGACGAGGACGGCGATGACATCGTCGAAGCCGTAGTCCTCGCGCAGCCACGCGATCGCGCAGGTCGTGTCGAGTCCGCCCGAGTAGGCGAGGACGGCGGTGCGGGGCATCGGTCGGTCAGCTCCTTTCGGTGTGTGCCGGCGAGCCTCGACTGGTCTCGCCTGCGACGTGGCTCCGGAGCTCGTCGCGAAGCACCGAGCCGGGGAAATGTTCCGCGGCGATCACGAGGATGGTGTTCTCGCCGGCGATTGTGCCGAGGATGCGGGGGTGATTGGCATCGTCGATGGACTGGGCGAGCGGGTCGGCAAAGCCGTTCGGCGTCGTGATGACGACGAGGTTGGCGCTCGACTCGATCGAGAGCGCCCAGCGCCGCAGCGCCAGGCGGAGGTCGCGCATCTGGCTGCGCGGCTGCACGGGTGTGTCGGGGTGTGCGTACGCGAGGCTGTTCTCGCCGCGGATCTTCACGAGCCCGAGGTCGGCCACGTCGCGGGAGACCGTCGTCTGGACGACATCGTGGCCGGCAGCGCGGAGCGCCTGTGCAAGCTCGTTCTGCGTCGCGATGTCCTGCTCGCGGATCAGGCGGAGGATGGTACCCTGGCGCTCGGCCCGGCTCATGTCAGCACCTCATGCACGATGGTAAGGGCGCGGTCGACGTGTGCCGCCTCGATGACGAGCGGCGGCGTGAAGCGCAGCACGTTCGTGCCTGCCGATGTGAGCAGCAGCCCCCGCTCGACACAGGCCCCGATGATGTCGAGCGCCGGCTGGTCGAGCTCGGCGCCGAGCATCAGCCCGCGGCCGCGCACGTCGCGGATACCAGGGATCTGGCGGAGTCCCTCGGCGAGGTGTGCTCCCACCATCTGGACGTGCGCGAGCAGCTCGCTGGTGAGAGCGGCCTCGACGGCCAGGGCGGCGGCGCACGACACGGGGTTGCCGCCGAACGTCGTTGCGTGGTCGCCGGGCTCGAAGCCGCGTGCTGCTGTGTCGCTCACGAGCAGCGCCCCGATCGGCAAGCCGTTCGCGAGCCCCTTGGCGAGCGCGGTGAGATCGGGTTGTGTGCCGAGCTGCTCGTAGGCGAAGAACGTCCCGGTTCTGCCCGTCCCGGACTGCACCTCATCGAAGAACAGGAGAGCGCCTTCACTGCGGGCAAGCTCTGCGGCCGATGCAAGGAACTCGGGTGTCGTCGGGTTGACGCCTCCCTCACCCTGGATGGGCTCGATCAGGATGCAGCCGACTTTGCCGTCGGCGGCTGCCGCGGCGAGCGATTCAGCGTCGTTCTGCTTCGCGAAGCGCACGTCGGGCACGAGCGGTGTGAACCCCATGTGCTTGGCGGGCTGGCCCGTCACCGAGAGAGCGCCGAAGGTGCGCCCGTGAAACGAGTTCTCGAGCGCCACGATACCCGGCTTGCCGGTTGCCTTGCGCGCGTACTTGAGGCCCGCCTCAATGCTCTCAGCGCCGGAGTTGCAGAAGTAGGTCTGCGCGCCGCCGAAGCGAGCCGAAAGGGCCCTGGCGAGCTCTGCCATCGGGTTCGTCCAGTAAAGGTTGGACGTGTGCCACAGCGTGTCGAGCTGGGCATGTGCGGCCGCCACGACCTGCGGATGGCAGTGGCCGAGCGTGATCACGGCGATGCCGGCGCCGAAGTCCAGGTACTCCTTTCCGTCTTCCGCGTACAGCCACGCGCCATCGCCGCTCTCAAACGTCACGTCGAAGCGCGCGTAGTTGGGGATGACCGGTGCCTGCGCGGCGTTGCTCATGTCTCTCCGTTCCCGTGGCTGCCCGCAGCTCGCGTCGGTGCGGCCGATGAATACTGATCGGTGTCGGGCCGTCTCAGCCCCGCTTCAGGCGGGCGGAGCGTCGCCGGATGGCCGGCAGCCGGTGGCTCGCCCGTCGCACCTGCCCAAAATGGACGTGCCCTTACCCGTGCGCCTCGGGGCCACCCCGAGCCACCACCCGCTATCGCGTCTAGCACCGAACGCTGCGCGCGGGGCGCGCGGGCCGTCGCGCGTTCGTGCCGACTGTGTGCAGGGCGTGCACGGGGTCGCAGCGAACGGCTCATGGGGTGGTTCGTGGCGAGGCTCATGGCTGATCCGCCTCATCTGATGCGGTGTCTGCCGCTATGACGGGCCCGTCCACGACGACCGCCGTCTCGCCGATCCCGGCCGCTATTCCGAGCCTCGCCGCGTTGACCGCGGCACGCAGCTTGGGCACGATGCCGCCCTCGAAGACGCCATTGGCCAGCATCTGGTCGACGTCGTCGGCCACGAGCGTGTCGACGATCTTCCCGTTAACGAGCACGCCGGGGACATCGGTGAGAAAGAGGATGCGGTCGGCCGCCAGACCCGCGGCAAGCGCGACAGCGGCTTCGTCCGCGTTGACGTTGAGGGGGCCCTCCGCGAGCGGAGCGACGACGGGAATCGACCCGGCCGCCAGCGCGTCGAGGACCGCGGCGGGCCGTGACGGCAGCGCGTTGCCCACCAGGCCCAGCTCGGGCAGCCTCCGAGCCTTGAGGCCGATCGCGTCGCCCATCAACCCGACGGCGCGATCCCCTAACGAGGTGCAGAGCGACTCGTTCACGGCCATTAGGGCTTCTCGGACGATGTCGAGCGACGCGTCGGAGGTGACCCGTCGTCCTTCGACGAACTGGACCTCGAGCCCTCGGCGGCGCATCTCTTCGGAGATCTGGGGGCCCGCTCCGTGCACGACGCAGACCTCGTGGCCAGCAGCGGTCAACTGGCCTGTTAGCTCCTGCACTCCGAGCGACGCTGCGGCGCCACCGCACTTGACGAGCACGCGGCTCACGTCGTGTACTCCGCGTTGATGCGAACGTAGTCGTAGGTCAGGTCGCTCGTCAGATAGCTGGCGGCGCCATCGCCGAGGCCCAGCTCGAGATCGATCGTGCACGCCGGCCCTGAGACGTCGGGCGTCACGGGCTGCGGCGAGCCGTGCTCGAGGACGATCGAGCCGTTGTAGCTCAGCGTGACGAGGTCGGGCTCGACCTCCGCGTAGCCGCCGCTGTACGGTGCCGAGCCGGCCGCCATCAGCACCCGGCCCCAGTTTGCGTCGTGCCCGAACAGCGCTGTCTTCACGAGCGGCGACGTGGCAATGCGCTCAGCGATGGCTTGGGCCTGAGCTGTGTCGACGGCGCCCGTGACGTTGATCTCGGCGAGCACCGTCACGCCTTCGCCGTCCGCGACGATCTGGCGTGCAAGGTCGGCGCACACATCGTGCAACGCGTCGGCGAAGTCCTGGTCGGACGACGGCGTGCGCTCGATCTCGCTGGCGCCGTTGGCAAGCAGTAGCACGGTGTCGTTCGTGGAGCAGTCGCCGTCCACCGAGATCGCGTTGAAGGTCTGCTCGACCGCCGGCCGGAGGAACCTGATCGGCTCGCCGGCGCGCAGCGGGTAGTCGGTCGTGGCGATCGCGAGCATGGTCGCGAGGTTCGGATGGATCATGCCCGCTCCCTTGGCCATCCCGCCCACCGCGAAGCCCTCGCCCTCCGCGTGCGACTGCTTCGAGCGGGTGTCGGTCGTCATGATCGCCTCGGCAGCGTCGGTGCCGCCGTCGGAGCTGAGCGCTGCGATGCCGCGCTTCAACCCAGCGCCGAGCTTGCCCATGGGAAGGTGGACGCCGATGACGCCGGTCGAGAGGACGAGCACCTCCTCTACGCGCAGCTCGAGCATCCGAGCCGCCTCGGCGGCGGTCGCGAGCGCGTTCAGCAGCCCGCGCTGGCCCGTTGCGGCGTTCGCGACGCCCGAGTTCACGACGACGGCCTGCGGCTCGGCCTGTGCGAGATGGTGCTCGTCGACCACGAGGCAGGCCGCCTTGACCTTGTTGCGCGTGAACATCCCCGCACCGACGGCCGGCGTGGTCGAGCGGACAATCGCCACGTCGGGCCGCGTACGGCGGATACCGCAGTGCAGCCCACTCGCGACAAAGCCCTTCGGCAGGGTCACGCTCATGGGGAGCAGGCCCTCATACGAGGACTCCCGAGAGCCGAAGGCCTGCGGTGGCAGGCAACTCGAGCACCGCGTTCGCGTTCTGGATGGCCTGACCGGCGGCGCCCTTCCCGAGGTTGTCGATCGCGCAGATCACGATTGCGCGGTCGGTTGCCCGGTCGGCGAACACACCGATCTCGGCTGCATCCGTGCCCTGGACGCGGCCGAGCTCGGGTGCCATGCCCTCGGACAGCACCGTGACCGCGGGCGCCTGCTCGTAGGTCGCCTCGAGCACTGCGCGGGCATCGGTGCCTTCGGCAGGCGTAACGTAGCAGGTTGCGATCAGCCCCCGGCGCACCGGGAGCAGGTGCGGCACGAAGCACACCGGGAATCCGAGGGCCTGCTCGATCTCGGGCTGATGCTGGTGCTGCCCGACGCGGTAGGGCACGAGGTTCTCGAGCACCGCCCCAGCGTGCGACGTCGGCCGGAGGCTGCGGCCGGCGCCAGAGATGCCCGACTTGGCATCGACGACGACGCTGGCTGGCTCGATTGACCCGGCGAGAGGCAGGATCGCCAGCAGCACGGCCGTCGCGTAACAGCCCGGGTTCGCGATCAGGCGGCCGCTCGGCGGCAGCAGCTCCGGCACCCCGTATGACCAGTCGGCAAGCCCTGCCGGGAGCGGATGGATCCAGCCATACCACTGCTCGTACGCGTGCTCATCGAGGAGCCGATGCCCACCCGACAGGTCGACGATGACACCGTCGGCCGGTGGCTCGAGCTGCGCTGAGCGCTCGTGGTCGATGCACAGGAACAGGAGGTTCGCGTCGCTTGCGAGGGCCTCATCGTTCGTCACGAAGCGTGGGAGCGTGCCCGCGCCGATCTGGGCAAGCCGCGGGTCGAGCGCGCTCACGGGCTGTCCGGCGAGCGTGTCTGAGCCGAGCGCGGCAACCTCCAGCTCGGGATGACCGAGCACGCGGTCGAGCGTTTCCTGGCCTGAGTAGCCAGCGGCGCCGAGGATCGCGACGGAGTACATGGTGTCTATTATGCACAGCACTGACTATTTATGCAATAATGACCGTCATGGAGGATTCATACCTCGCTCTTGAGGACGGCTCGGTGTTCCCGGGGCGCGCGGTGGGGGCGCCCGGTACAGCGACCGGCGAGATCTGCTTCACGACGTCCATGGCCGGCTACCAGGAGGCGGTGACCGACCCGAGCTACCACGCCCAGGTCCTGGTGTTCAGCTATCCGCTGATCGGGAACTACGGGGTTGCGGATTCACGTCTGGAGTCAGACCGGGTCTGGACGCGAGGCGTGATCATGCGGCGTTCGAGGCCGGTGTGGTCTCGGTGGCTTGCCGAGCAAGACGTCGTTGCGCTCGAGGAGGTCGACACGCGTGCGCTCGTACGCCATGTGCGCTCGGTTGGTGCGATGCGCTGTGGCCTGGGGCAGGCGTCCCCGACCGACCTGATCGCCGCCGCTAAGGCAGAGCCACACCTCGATTTCGAGCGCGGACAGGCCGAGAGCCTCATGGCCCCGCCGCTCGCGGTGGAGGCCGGCACGCCCGTCGCCCGTGTATTCGGTGAGGGCCCCCGCGTGGCGGTGATGGACTTCGGGTGCAAGCGATCGATCGTCGCCAACCTCGTCAAGCGGGGACTCGAGGTGCATCTCGTCCCCCCGACCTGGGGTGTCGCCCAGATACTCGGTCTCGACCCGCGCGTCGTCTTGATCGGCAACGGGCCGGGCGATCCGGCCCAGCTGGGCGAGCCGGTCCAGGCAATCCGAGGCCTGCTCGGGCAGACAGAGGTCTTCGGGATCTGCCTCGGGCACCAGCTGCTCGGGCTCGCGCTTGGACTCAAGACATTCAAGCTTCCGTTCGGCCACCGCGGCGCGAACCACCCGGTGCGCGTGCGCGAGACGAAGCGCGTGCTCGTTACCGTCCAGAACCACGGATTTGCCGTGGAGGCCGACGAGGCCGCGGCGGTCAGTCATATCTCGCTCAACGACGGCACCGTCGAGGGACTCGAAGGTGACGGCTTCTTCTCGCTCCAATTCCATCCCGAGGCCGCTCCAGGCCCGCACGACGCTCGCCCGTTCTTCGACCGAATTGCAACGGCATGCCGAAGCGCGCCGACCTCCGCACGATCCTGATCATCGGCTCCGGGCCAATCCGTATCGGCCAGGCGTGCGAGTTCGACTACTCGGGCTCCCAGGCGTGCCGCGTCCTCCGTGCCGAGGGCCTTCGCGTTGTGCTCGTGAACTCGAACCCGGCAACGATCATGACCGATCCCGAGTGGGCCGACGCGACCTACATCGAACCGCTCGACGCAGAGGCCCTCGCCCAGGTGATCGAGAAGGAGCGCCCTGACGCGCTGTTGCCCACGCTCGGTGGGCAGACGGCGCTGAACCTCGCCATCGAGCTCTCCGATGAAGGTGTGCTCTCGCAGTACGAAGTCGAGCTGGTTGGCGCCAACGTCGGCGCGATCCGTAGGGCCGAGGATCGGCTCGCGTTTCGCCAGGCGATGGACGAGGCATCGCTGCCCGTGCCTCGCAGCGTCGTCGTTACCTCCCTTGACGAGCTGCCGGCGGGAACACCGTGCCCGGCGGTGGTCCGGCCGGCTTTCACGCTGGGCGGGAAGGGCGGCGGGCTCGCCCGCGACTGGGACGAGCTGATCGCGCGGATCCGGTATGGCCTCGAGGCGAGTCCGATCGGGCAGGTGCTCGTCGAGGAGTCGGTCGAGGGCTGGCAGGAGTACGAGCTCGAGATCATGTCCGACACTGCGGGCAACTGCGTCGTCGTGTGCTCGATCGAGAACCTCGACCCCATGGGTGTCCACACCGGCGACTCGTGGACGGTCGCGCCTCAGCAGACACTGCCCGACCACGAGTACCAGCGGCTGCGGGATGCGGCGTTCGCGGCGGCGCGCACGGTCGGGGTCGCGACCGGCGGCGCGAACGTGCAGTTCGCGTACGAGCCAGGCCCGGGCAGGCTCGTGCTGATCGAGATGAACCCGCGCGTGTCGCGTTCGTCGGCGCTCGCGTCGAAGGCCACCGGGTTTCCGATCGCGAAGCTGGCTGCGCTGCTGGCGGTCGGCTACACGCTCGATGAGCTTCCCAACGACATCACGGGCAAATCGAGCGCCGCATTCGAGCCTGCGCTCGATTACGTAGCGGTCAAAGCACCGCGGTTCGACTTCGAGAAGTTCCCGCTCGCGGACGCCGAGCTCGGCACCGAGATGCGGGCAGTCGGCGAGGCCCTTGGCCTCGGCAGGACGTTCCCAGAGGCGTTGCTCAAGGCAGCCGAAGGGAGGGAGGGGGATGGTGAGCTGCCCGAGATCGCGGGTCTCCACCCCTACTTCGTTCGTGAGCTCGAGTCGATCCGAGAGGCGGAGTCCCGCTTGGCCGCCGACGGCGACGTCGGCGAGGCCAAGCGCTTCGGCATTCCCGACGCACGGATCGCGCGGGTGCTCGGGCTGAGCGAGGCCGACGTTCGGACCAGGCGCTTGGTGCCGGGCCGTCTCGCTGTCGACTCCTGCGCAGCGGAGTTCGAGGCGCGGACGCCGTACTTCTACCTCTCGCACGAGGCCGGCGATCCTGTCGAGGAGGCGAATGGACGGACAATCGTCATCCTCGGCTCGGGTCCCAACCGCATCGGCCAGGGCATCGAGTTCGACTACTGCTGCGTGCATGCCGCGGAGGCGTTTCGGCGGCTGGGCTACGAGGCCGTGATGCTGAACTCGAATCCCGAGACGGTCTCGACCGACTACGACACCTCAGACCGTCTCTACCTCGAGCCGGTGACGTTGGAGCGCGCTCTCGACGTCTGCGCGATCGAGGATCCGCTCGGCGTCGTCGTGAGCCTGGGAGGCCAGACGCCGCTCACGATCGCGCGAGCGCTTGCCGATGGGGGGGTTCCCCTGCTTGGTGACCCGCTCGGCGCGATCGAGTCGGCCGAGGACCGCGGGGCGTTCGGGAAGATCCTCGACGAGCTTGGCATTGCGGCTCCTCGCTGGGGTGTCGCTGACACCCGCGCCGAGGCGCTCGCGGTGGCAGAGGAGATCGGATATCCGGTCCTCGTCCGGCCGCACTTCGTGCTTGGCGGCAGGCGCATGCGCGTGGTTCGAGGGCCGGCTGAGCTGGAGGTTCACGGGCCCTCGCTCGTCGATCAGTTTCTCGAGGAGGCTCTCGAGCTCGACGTCGATCTGCTCTGCGACGGCGAGACCGCGTGGGTTGCAGGCATCCTCGAGCACATCGAGCCGGTCGGCGTCCATTCGGGCGACTCGGCGTGCGTGATCCCGGGGCCGTCCGTTACGGGCGAGGTCGAGTCGAGGATCGGTGAGCTCGCGGAGGCCCTGAGCAGGCGGCTCGCGGCCAGAGGGCTGGTCAACCTCCAGCTTGCTCTCAGAGACCGGGAGCTCTACGTGATCGAGGCCAACCCGCGCGCCTCGCGCACCGTGCCGTTCGTCGCGAAGGCCACGGGCATTCCGCTGGTCCACCATGCGTGCCGGCTGATGCTCGGCGAGCGGCTCGCTGATCTCGACCTACCGGTACGGGCCGAGCCGACCCGCGTCTGGGTCAAGGAGGCCATCTTCCCCGACGATCGGTTCCCTGGAGCGGCCGACAGAGGCGCCGAGATGAAATCGACGGGTGAGGTCATGGCCGGGGGCACGACCCCCGCCGAGGCGTACGCGCGCGCGCTCCGGGCAGCGGGACGCTCGGGCGCGCCGGACTGGATCGGCAGCTCGCTCCAAGAGCTGGCAACGCCTGAGCATCATGCTGAACGCGTGGCCGGCTCGGGCACCGGGCGGCGAGCGAGGGTGCGCTCCGTCGCGCCCCCTATCCGCCCCCACCTGCGTGACGTCTAAAGGCGGGCTCCGGGCATGGAAAGCCCCTCAGGGCAGGCAGGGGCGGGCGGTTCGGCGAGTCGCGCCGCGGGCGCCGGCAGCCTGGATCGATGCGATGTGACGCCGTGTGGGGTCATGGTTGCGCTCGCTGCAGCCGCGCTCGCCCTGCTGATCGGGACTGCTTGGGGCTGCGTGCGGCGGCAGCGTCGGAGAGCCTGCACCGGTCGATCCGCCGTCCAGCAGGCAGCCCACCCTCCGACCCCAGCGCCTGCGGCCCCGACAGCACCGTCGGCGGCCGAGTCGAACGCAGAGGCATCGTCGCTCGAAGCGCCTGACAGCCCTGGCCCTTCCCCGATGGACGCGGTTGGGCCGGCCGAGCTCGTCGAGGTCGCCGTCGTCTTCGATGGCGACACGATCGAGCTTGCGGATGGGCGCCGGGTGAGGCTCGTCCAGATCGATACGCCAGAGGGCGGGGAGCATGAGGAGTGCTACGCCGAGGAGGCGCGGGCTGCGCTGCTGGGGTGGGTCTCGCGCGGGACCGAGGCGAGGCTGGTTGCCGACCCGCTCCTCGACCAGGAGGACCGCTACGGCAGGCTGCTGCGCTACGTCACGATCGGCGGCGCCAACATCAATCTCGAGCTCGGGCGGGCGGGCGCGGCCACCGCCTGGTTCGTGGGCGGGAAGCGGGGCGCGATCGCGGACGAGCTGCTGCGTGCGGTCAGGGACGCCCGGACGGAGAGGCGCGGGCTCTGGGGCGCATGTCCGGGCACGCCGCTCGAGCCGCTCAGCGGGGGCTCAGACGGGCCCGGCTAGGTGTCTTGGCGAGGGGGCGCCGGCTAGCCGGCGAACCCGTAGACGCGCTCGAGGTTGCCTCGCAGGAGCAGCTCCCTCGTCTCCGCAGCGAGGCCGAGCTCATCGACCTCGGCGAGGCCCTGCGCGAAGTCCAGGCAAGGGTAGTTCGTCCCAAACAGGACCTTCTCGCGCCCATCGCCCTTGATGTAGTCGACAAGCTCGGGTGCCCAGCGGCTCGCCGGGACGCTGTCGGCGCCGATGTAGACGTTGGCGTTCTTCCACGCGACCGCGACCAGCTCCCGTTCCCACGGGTAGCCGGTGTGGACGCCGATCAGCTTGAGCTCTGGGAAATCGACGGCGACGGTGTCGAATGCGCTTGGGAACCCGAGGCTGCGCCGCGAGTTCTGGAATGCCAGCCCGGCCTGCAGCTGCAGGGGGACGTCGAGCTCGACGCACTTCGCGTAGAAGGGGTACCAGGCCCGGTCATCGGGGGGCAGTCGATGCCAGTGCGGGTAGCCCATCGCGCCGACGAAGCCGTGGTCGCGGATCCCGCGCTCGAGCTGGCGGACGCCCTCCATGATGTCCCCGCTCGGCTTGACGCCCGCGAGACCGTAGATCCGGTCTGGATAGGCGGCCGCGAGCTCGCTGACAACCTCGAAGGGCACCTCCCACGTGTCGGCTGCGTGTGCCTTGACGAGCGCCTTGTCGATGCCGACCGCGTCCATCCGCTCGATGAGCTGGGAGGCGGTGAACGACCTGTCCCAGACGCCAATCTTCTCGAGCGAGTCCTTCACGCACTCGCCGCGCGCGTGCTGGTATGGGCCCCCCTTGACAGCCTCGGTAAACGGGAGGACCGTGAGGTCGTGCGCTCGGTAGTCGGCCACGGGGTTCCTCGCTTTCTCGCGGTTGGTGCTCGTGCCAGCGCGGTCGCGCCGGGCCGTCACGCTAACAGCCCTGCGGAGAGCCTCGGAGGTAGCGGGCGAGATCCGAAACGCGCTCCAGCGTGTCGAGCCGCTCGCAGAGGGATGTGAGCCTTTCGAGCTCGCTGATGCGTCCTGCCTGCGAGAGGTTGTCGCTGAGCTTCACCGCGAGCTCGGTCTCGCTCAGCGGCCACTGCAGACCCCCGCGGTTCTCCGTGACGGTCCTGCGCAGGCGAGTGCCGTCTGTGAGCGTCAGCTCGACGGTCGCCGGCAGGGAGCGCGGAAAGAGGCTCTCGAGCTCGGCATCGGCGCAGCAGCGCACCCGCGCCGCCAGCTGGCGGACGGCCGGGTCGGCCGCGCGGGCGTCGGAGACGTCGGCATGTCCGAGCCCGAGCCCCGTTCCGCCGAGCAGGGCGACCGCCACCGTGTGGGGCCCGCTGAACCGTGCGGCGTAGCCCGTGGGTGGGTGGCGTTTGACGTCGATCGGCTCGCCGATCGTCCGCAGCGCCGGCGCGGGCACCCGCAGCTCGATGTGCTCGATGGCCGTGCGGTCGAGGCGGTAGCCCTCCCGCAGGAGCCGCGCGGCGTCGATGCCCGCGTGGGTGAAGTGGTTTGCCGGGTAGGGCTTGACGTGGATGTTGGGCGTCAGCCACGCCTCTGCGAGCGAGGCGGTGGCGGAGTCCACGTCGGCGGCGTCGCCGCAGAAAGCATAGAAGAACCCGAAGCGGCCTTCGAATGCCGTCGTCGGCCCCGTCATGCCCGCAGCGGCGAGCCGGGCCGCCGCGAGACCTGAACGGGCTGCCCAGCCGGCGTGGAGCGGCTTCACGGTTCCCCCGGTGCGATTCGCCTCGAGCAAGCCCGCGGCGGTGCTGGCCGAGACGGTAAGCGCCGCCTCGATCTCGGTGCGTTGGAGCCCCAGCAGCTTCGCGGCGACAGCGCTCGCCGCGACCGTTCCACAGACGGACGTCGGATGGAACCCCCGCTCGAAGAGCAGTGTGTTGCCGAGCTGCGCGTCGTAGGTCGCGGACCCGAGCCGCACCACGATCTCGTAGCCTGCGGCCGCGGCCGCGATAACGTCGCGACCGCTGGCTCCGCTGTGCGCCCCGGCCGCCAGCGCTGTCGGGACGATCACGCAGCTTGGATGCACGAGCGACGGGAGGTGGGTGTCGTCGAAGTCGAGCGCGTGGGCCGCGGTACCGCCGACGAGAGCGTCGCCGTCAGCGCCGCCACCTGCGACCGCCGAGGCGGCTCGGCTTGCCGGGCAGCCGTGGCCCGCGAGCATGATCCCGAGCGTGTCGAGCATGCGGCGGCGCACGCTCTCGACCACCTCCGGCGGTAGCGAGTCGAAGCTGATTGCCTCGACGAACGCGGCGAGGCGGGCGGCGATCATCAGGCGATCGCGAGCGGGCGCAGCGGCGAGCCGGTCGCACCAACGAGGTTGAGTGGTGCCGCGAGGAAGACGAACTCCCATACCTCGGCGCTCGCGAGGTCCTCGAGCCGGAGCATCTCGATGATGTTGACCCCGCGCTCGACGAGCAGGAGGGAGTGGACGGGCACCCGTGCGTGGCCGAGGCCGGACGGAATGACCTCGTAGGCCGTCGTGTCAGAGCCGGTGACCCTCGCGCCGCCGTCGCAGATGAGGCGGGCGGTCTCGAGACCGACACCGGGCACGCCTGTCTCGACTCCGAGGAACGCCGTCGGATCACGCCAGTGAGCCGTCCAGCCGGTTCGGACGAGAACGGCATCGCCGGGGCGAAGCTCGAGGCTCTGCGCGGCGAGCGTCTCCTCCACATCGGCGGCCGTGATCTCATAGCCACCGGCGAGCAGGTCCTTCCCGAGAGCGCGGGGAACGTCAAGGAGCACGCCACGGCAGACGATCGGCTTGATCGAGTCGACGGCGTGAACGTCGAGGCGGCCGCTGCGCTGGGCCTCGGCGGCATCGAGGCCCCCGTAGAGCCGGCCGTCCTGGGAGACGTGCGCAAGCGCGTCGATATGGGTTCCCACGTGGGCGCCGAGCTGGATGAGATCGCTTGCCGAGGAGCCGCCGCCCGGCCGGATTCTGTCGCCGTGGCGTCGCTGTAGACGGTGCGTGTACGTCGGGTGGTTGGGCGACTGCGGCATCCCGGGCTCGAACGGCTGGGCGAGGTCGTAGACCCGGCTCGAGCCGATCAGCTCCAGGAGCGCGTGGGTTCGGTTGGCGTCCATCCTGTCCAGCTTGCCTGTCCGGCTTACGACTGCACCGGTGCGCTCTGAGACGATACGAGGTCAGCCCGGCTTCATGAGGAGCCTGTGAGGGCGGGCCCGACCTCGACGAGCCCTCGTGGGTCGGGCCGCCTTCCCGGCAGCGGCCCATCAGCATCATCGGCAGCCGGAACAGACCCTCGCGCGGCAGGCGGCGCAGCCGCGGGCGTGAGCCGTGGGCAGCAAGCTCCACGTCTGCATCGGTAGCCTCGGCCGGGTGTTCGTGCCGATGCCCCGTCCGTTCGACTTCGCGCGTACCGTCGGTCGCTTTGGCGCCGTCGGCGAGGACCGCGCGAACAGGCTGGCCGATGGTCGCTTGACCCGCGTATTGGCGGGGCGCGCTGTGACGATGGAGGCGGCAAGCGGCGGTGTGCTTGTCGAGCCCGGTCGGCCTGAGCTCGTGAGGCCTGTGCGTCGTCTGCTCGGTGCGCACGCAGATCTCGGCTGGCTCGACCACGTCCCCGGCGGCGCCGATCCGGTCCTGGCTGATCTTGCCGGACGCCTACGGGGATTGAGGCCCGCACTCGTCCCCGATCCGTTCGAGATGCTCGTGACGTCAATTACCGCCCAGCAGGTCTCGCAGGCGGCCGCGCTCGCGATGAGGAACCGGTTTGTCGAGGCGTTCGGCCAGCGTCACGGCGCCGTCTACGCGTTCCCGGATCCCGCGGCGGTCGCGCGAGTTGACGAGTCGACGCTCGCGGCGACTGGGCTCTCACGCCAGAAGGCTCGGTACGTGCGCGCCATCGCAACGAGCAGGCGTGATTTCGCCGATCTGACCACGCTCGACGATGACGATGTTGTCGCGGCTCTGACGGAGCTTCCAGGGATCGGCCGGTGGAGCGCCGAGTGGTACCTCGCACGGCACCTCGGGCGGCCGGACATCTGGCCGGCGGGTGATCTCGCCCTCCGTCGGGCTCTCGAGCGCTTCTGCAGCGCGGGCAGCCGACTCGACGAGCCGCAGGCGCACCGACTTGGCGATTGCTTCCGGCCTCACCGCACGCTCGCGTGCCTCTACCTGCTCGCTGCGGCGCGCATGCCCACCGAGGAGACCCCTGCCCCTCGCTGAGAGCCTTAGCCGGGCTGTCCGGATCTGAAGGTGCATCTTGCAAAACGCAAGAGTTCATTTATAATCACCTGTGGCGGTTTTTGCTCCCGACGCCGGAGGAAGGTTTGGCATTCGAAGGCAGTTCCACCTTTGCCGAGATCATAGAGGAACATCTCGAGCTCAAGCGGCGGAATGCCCGGCTTGAGACGCACATGCCGATCGACCGATACCACAACGGTGATCGCATAGAGAACCACCCGCTCTTCAAGACAGAAGAGCAGGCACGGATCGAAGACACCGCGAGCGGTACCGATCCACTACTTGAGAGCGAGCTTGTCCTCCCCCGCTCCGTCCCTGCCGGCCAGCCGGCGAGTGGGGACAGCTTCTGGAAGCGCTCCCGCGAGTTCAACTGGGGCGACTGAGCAGACGCTCAAAGAGAGCGGCTCGGCGGGCGGTCGATCCGCTCGCTTCTTGGGTCATGGGCGACGCCTGCGTCGAAGGCGGGCTGCGTCGCCAGCTAGGTTGGGTCCGTTCGGGGCGTTAGCTCAGCTGGGAGAGCGCCGGCTTTGCAAGCCGGAGGTCACCGGTTCGATCCCGGTACGCTCCATCTCTGCCAGGTTTTGCGTGTGCTCTGTTAGTCGCGCAAAAGTGAGCCT
>JAPOVR010000156.1 GCA_026708005.1 Actinomycetes bacterium | reverse complement strand
CCCTACACGAAGAGGGTCAGCACCGCGCAAAACGTATTTCGTCAAACCCTCCTAGTCTTACGCTGCATGGAAAGGCCGCTTTCATCCCCACCGAGGTGCCTGCGCTGACGAGCGGGGCCGCTCCCTACCTGGATGCGGTTGCGCTCGAGATCGCGTGGGGGCGCGTGCGGGCGGTCATCGACGAAGCCGAGGCGACCCTGATCAGAACCTCGTTCTCGCCGCTCGTGCGCGAGGCCTGCGACTTCGGCGTGCTTCTGCTCGATGCGTCGGCTGGGTCGGTGGCGCAGTCTCAGCGCAGCATGCCCTCGTTCGTTGGGACGCTGCCGCGCACGCTGCGGGCAGGCCTCGAGCGGTTCCCCCCGTCGACGTGGCGGCCCGGCGACGTCTTTGCGACGAACGACCCGTGGCTCGGCACGGGCCACCTTCCCGATATGACCGCGGTGCGGCCGATCTTTCGCGGCGGCCGTCCGATCGCCTATGCGGGCTGTATCGCGCACTGGTCGGACGTCGGCGGCGCGATCTGGTCGGCGGACACGAACGAGGTCTTCGAGGAGGGGCTGCGCCTCCCCCCGTGCAAGCTCGTCGATGCCGGCACCCTCAACGAGGACATCGCCTCGATTGTGCTCGGCAACGTCCGCCTGCCTGAGCAGGTTCTCGGTGATCTGCACGCCCAGCTCGCGACGATGGAGGTCACGGAGCGCCGGCTGCTCGAGCTGCTCGACGACCTGGGGCTCGACGACCCCGCACCGCTGTTCGCGGCGGTGCAGGGACGCACCGAGGCAGCGATGAGGGCCGCGATCGCAGAGCTGCCCGACGGAACCTACGGGCACGAGATCGAGATCGACGGCGTGCGCGAGCCGTTGCTGCTGCGGGTCGGCCTCACCGTCGCGGGCGAGGCAATCGAGATCGACTGGGAGGGGACATCGCCGCAGGCCGACCGGGGGATCAACGAGACCTACAACCACGCCTACGCAATGAGCGTCTACCCGATCAAGTGCCTGCTCTCGCCCGACGTGCCGAACAACGAGGGCGCCTACCGGCCCATCACGATGCGTGCGCCGGAGGGGTGTCTGGTCAACGCCTCCTACCCGGCCCCGGTGGCGTCGCGCCAGCTGATCGGCCATTACATCTCCGCCGTCGTCATGGGTGCGCTCGCGCACCTCGTTCCCGAGCGAGTTCTCGCCGACTCCGGCTCGCCGACCTTCCGCATCGTCTTCACCGGGATCGGTGGCGACGGCAAGAAGTACGGGGCGGCGTTCACGCTCTCCGGGGGGATGGGGGCACGTGCGGAGGAGGACGGGCTCTCAGCGGCACCCTTCCCCTCGAACTCGGGCGCGACCTCCATCGAGATGGTCGAGGCGGCGACGCCGCTTGTCGTCCGGCGCCGTGAGCTGCGGGCAGACTCGGGTGGCCCGGGCAGGTTCCGAGGCGGTCTGGGCGTCGATCTCGACTTCGAGCTCCACGCCGACCGGGCGTGCACTGTCTCGGTGATGACCGACCGCGTGCACCACGCCCCTGCCGGGCGCTTCGGGGGGGAGCCCGGCGCGCCGAACGTCGTGCAGCGAGCGTCGGGCGAGCTCGTCAACCCGAAGGCGCGCACCGAGCTTCGGCCGGGGGAGCGGATGCGCTTCCAGACGGCCGGCGGGGGAGGGTACGGGGCCGCGCCCGCTCGCGATCCGGCGCTCGTGCAGCGGGATCTCGAGTTCGGCTACGTGACGCCCGCTGCTGACGAGACGCCTGGCGAGACACCCGACGCTGCCGGGCAGCTGTCCGAGCCAACGCGCTGATGCACTCGGTGGGCGTCGATGTCGGGGGGACGTTCACAGACTTCGTCGGTGTCGATGAGCACGGTCGCGTTTCGGTGCTCAAGCACCTGACGACGCCGGAGGATCCGTCGATCGCGGTGCTCGAAGGCGCGAAGCGCCTCGGCGAGGAGGCCGGGGCAGCGCTCGAGGAGGCAGACCGGATCATCCACGGGACAACGCTCGTCGCCAACAGCCTGATCGAGCGCCGCGGGGCGCGCACGGCGCTCGTGACGACCGCCGGCTTTCGCGACACGCTCGAGCTGGGGCGCGAGTCGCGGTACGACCTCTACGACCTCAAGCTCGAGCGCCCGGATCCGCTGGTGCCGCGGCCGCTGCGGCTCGAGGTCGCCGAGCGGATCAGAGCCGACGGGACGGTGCTCGACGCGCTCGAGCCGCACGGGGCCGAGCGCCTTGCGCGCCGTCTGCGCGAGCTCTGCATCGAGAGCGTCGCGGTCGCGCTCGTCAACTCCTACGCGAACCCCGCGCACGAGCGGCTGCTCGCCGAGGTGATCGCGCGCGTCGCGCCGGAGATCGACGTGACGCTCTCCTCGCTCGTGGCGCCGGAGTGGCGCGAGTACGAGCGCACGAGCACCGCGGTTGCCAACGCCTTCGTGCGGCCGCTCGTTCGCCGCTACCTGGCCCGGCTGGAAGATGGTCTGGCCGAGCTGGGAGCGCCCGACCGCCTGTCCGTCGTGATGTCGCAGGGCGGGATGACCTCGGCGTCGGTGGCGGCCGAGCTGCCCGTACAGCTCGTGGAGTCGGGCCCCGGCGGCGGTGTGGTGGCAGCCGCGTTCATCGGCGGCCGGCTGGGACTGCGCGAGCTGATCTCGTTCGACATGGGAGGCACGACGACGAAGATCAGCCTCGTCGAGGACGGCCAGCCGCATCGCGTCTCCGAGCTGGAGGTGGCCCGCCTCGCGCGCTTCAAGCGGGGGAGCGGGCTGCCCCTCAAGATCCCGGCGATCGAGCTGATCGAGATCGGCGCAGGCGGGGGCTCGTTGGGCTGGATCGACCCGCTTGGGCTGCTGAAGGTCGGCCCCCAGAGCGCCGGGGCCGACCCAGGGCCCGCCTGTTACGGACGCGGCGGGGCCGAGCCGACCGTCACCGACGCCGACCTCGCCCTCGGCCTGCTCGACCCGGGCTACTTCCTCGGCGGCACGATGGCGCTCGACCGCGATCGCGCCCACGAGGCGCTGGCGCGGCTTGGCGACACGATCGGGCTTGACGCCGAGTCCTGCGCGCGCGGGATCCTCGACATCGTCAACGGGCAGATGGCGCTCGCGCTTCAGACCCACGTCGTCGAGCGAGGACAGGACCCGCGCCGTTTCGCGCTCGTGGCCTTTGGCGGCGCCGGGCCGGTGCATGCCTACGAGCTCGCCCGCCGAGTCGGCATCAGCGAGATCATCTGCCCGCCGGCCGCAGGCGTGGCCTCGGCCCTGGGCTTCCTCGTCTCGCCGTTCTCGGTCGACCTGGTTCGCACGTTCCCCAGCCAGCTCGGTGCGATCGACTGGGCCGGGGTGGCAGAGCGCTTCCAGCAGATGGAGCAGCAGGGCCGCGATCTCCTGACCCGAGCCGGGGCTCACCTTGGCCGCGTCGAGCTCGAGCGGAGCGTCGACATGCGCTACGCAGGACAGGGCTACCTCGTGCCCGTCGCGCTCCCTGATGGGCCGATGTCGCCGGCGATCGAGGCGGAGCTGCGGCGGGTCTTCGACGAAGCATACCAGGGTCGGTACGGCTCGTATCTGGAGACGGTGCCCGCGGAGGCCATCAACTGGCGGCTCACGGCGCGCGTCCCCCGAGGCGTGCCGAACGCCACCTTTGCGCAGACGACAGCCGGCGAGTCGCTGAAGGGCGCGCGGCACGCCTACTTCGCCGAGCTCGACGGGTTCGTCGAGTGCCCCGTGTACGACCGCTATCGGCTAGCGGCCAAGACGCGCCTCACCGGCCCGGCCCTCGTTGAGGAGCGCGAGTCGACGATCGTGGTCGGCCCGTGCGCCGTGGCGGAGGCCGACGAGCTCGGCAACCTCCGTCTCGCCATCGACTCGGGAGGGCAGCCATGACGACGCTCGCCGAGCTGGCAAAGCTGATCCGCAGCAAGAACGCCGGCCCGTTCCAGCTGACAGTCGACATCATGTTCGCCGACGAGGAAACCTACGAGCGGGTGCTCGCGGGCGGCGCAATCAACGCCGAGCGCCTCGCGGCGATCTACGGCGTCGAGGCCGAGCGAGTACGCGTGATCCCCTACGCCGCTGCCCACTCCATCAAGGTGACGCTACCCCGTCCGGTGGTCTCGGGGGATCCTGGGGACGGCGACACAATGGGCGGCCAGCAGTACGCGCCCCTTGTCGATCTCGAGGTCGATCGGCCGCCCGCTCCTGGAGGCGACGGCTCCACGCGAAGCGCAACAGCCGATCAGTCGACCGTCAGGGAGCAGTGCGAGTGATGGCGCGGGAGCTCAGGCTGCTGGCGCCGACGAGCCTGCTCGGAGCAGGCTTCCGGTTCGAGTCTCTGCGGACGGCGATGGCATGGCAGCCCGACGTGATGGGCTGCGATGCCGGCTCGACCGATCCCGGGCCCTACTTCCTCGGCTCTGGCGAGCTGTACTTCTCTCGGGACGCGATGCGCCGCGATCTCGAGCACATGCTGCTTGCCGCGCGAGGGGCGGAGATCCCGCTGCTGATCGGCTCGGCGGCCGCAGGGGGAACCAACGCGCAGCTCGCGGTTGCCGTGGAGCTTGCCGAGGAGATCGCCGCGAAGCACGGCCTCCACTTCCGGCTCGGGGTGGTGAGCTGCGAGCCGCCGAGGGACTACCTGAGGCGCAGCCTCTCCGAGGGACGCATCCGGGCGCTGGCAAACGCGCCGGACCTCGACGAGGCGGTCCTCGAGCGCAGCGAGAACATCGTCGCCATGGCGGGCGTCGAGCCGTTCCACGCGGCGCTCGACTCGGGCGCCGATGTAGTGATCTGCGGCCGGTGCAGCGATGCGGCCATCTTCGCCGCCGTGCCGACGAAGGAGGGGTTCCCGCCGGGGTTGGCCTGGCATGCGGGGAAGATCCTCGAGTGCAGCGCCGCCTGCGTCGTGCAGCGCAAGTACGCCGACCCGCTCTTTGCCTGGGTCCGGGACGACTGCTTCGTCGTCGAGCCGCCGAACCCCGACTACCGCTGCAGCCCCGTGAGCGTGGCGTCGCACACGCTCTACGAGAACGGATCGCCGTACGAGCTGGTCGAGCCCTCAGGCACCGTGTACTCCGACGAGTCGACGTACGAGCCGGTCAGCGACCGCGCCGTGCGCGTGGCCGGCAGCCGCTTTGCTGCCGCCGAGAACGTGACGAACAAGCTCGAAGGCGCCGAGCTGGTCGGCTACCAGGCCATCGTCATCGGCGCGGTACGCGACCCGGTCATCATCAGGCAGCTCGACTCCTGGCTCGAGGGCGTGCGCGAGACGATCCAGAGCAAGGCTGAGGGCATCTTTGGCGCCGCGGCTGTCGAGGGGATGACGCTGACCGTGCGGCGCTACGGCATCGACGGCGTGATGGGCCCGCTCGAGCCCACGCCGAGCCCCGCACACGAGGTGTGCCTGGTCATCGAGGTCACCGCCGCCTCACAGAAGATCGCGAACGCGGTCGCCAAGGCAGCCGCCCACGTCGCCGCCCACTACGCGGTGCCGGAGTATTCAGGTCTGATCACCGCGCTCGCGCTGCCCTACTCGCCGCCCGAGCTTCCGCGAGGACCGGTGTACCGGTTCACCCTGAACCACGTCCTCGAGCCCGCCGACGCGCTCGATCCCTTCGGACTGGAGCTCATCGACCTCTGAGTCCTCTCAGCGGGGCTCTCCACCCTGGCCACCGTCGGCTGGGCGCGTTCCGTACACTCGCCCGATGCTTCGGGTTGGCATCGATGTCGGCGGCACGTTCACCGATCTGTTCGCCTGGCGGGCCGGCGGGGCGGAGCTGCGCACTGCGAAGGTGATGACGACCCCGAACGACCTCATCGATGGCGTCCTTGAGGCCGTCGAGGCGGCCGACCTCGAGCTCGGGGAGATCGAGACGATCGTCCATGGCAGCACGACGGCGACGAACGCGCTGATCGAGCGCACCTACCCGGAGCCCGCGTTCATTACGACGGAGGGTTTCCGCGACACGATCGAGATGGGCCGCCCGCACCGCGAGCACCTCTACGATCCCTACCAGCAGCGGCCCGCCCCGCTCGTGCGGCGCACGAACCGCTACCCGGTCCGCGAGAAGATCCGTGCGGACGGGTCGATTCGCACGTCGCTGGACGAGGAGCAGGTCCGCTCGGTCGCGCGGCGGATCGCCGAGAGCGGCACCCGGAACGTCGCGGTCGGGCTGATCAACAGCTACGCGAACAGCGCGCACGAGCGCCGGATCGGCGAGCTCGTAAGGGAGGAGATCCCGGGCGCTCTCGTTGCGCTGTCGTCCGACAATCCGAAGTTTCGGGAGCTGCCGCGCTTCGTGACGGCGGTCGTTCGCGCAGCCCTCCTGCCGGTGATGGGCGAGTACCTCGAGCGCCTGGAAGCGACGCTCCGGGGCCGCGGCTTCGAGGGCTCCCTCTTCGTGATCAAGTCGAACGGCGGCATGATCCATTCCTCGGGGGCGAGGGAGTGCGCCGAGGAGCTCATCGAGTCGGGTCCAGCGGGCGGCGTGGCCGCGGCCGCAGCCCTCTGTGAGCACTTTCGGGACGGCAAGGGGCTGCTCTGCACCGACATGGGCGGCACGAGCTTCGACGTCTGCCTGATCGAGGACGGCCAGGGCCTCGTTCGGGACGACTACGAGATCGACTGGGACCTGCCGATCGTGACGCCGATGCTCGATATCCGCAGCGTGGGTGCGGGCGGGGGAAGCATCGCCTGGATCGACGGTGGGGGCTCGATCCGCCTCGGGCCCCGCAGCGCCGGCGCCGATCCGGGGCCGGCCTGCTATGGGAGAGGGGGGACCGAGCCGACCGTGACCGACGCCAACCTCCTGCTCGGGCGGCTCGAGCCCACCCTTGGAGGGAAGCTTCGCCTCGACCCTGATGCGGCCGAGCGGGCGGTCGCGACGGTGGCCGAGCCGCTCGGGCTTGCGGTCGCAGCCTGTGCGGAGGGCATCGTGCGGCTCTGCGTCGAGCAGGTGGCCGCCGCGATGAAGCTCGTGTCGGTCGACCGTGGGCGCGACCCGCGCGACTATCGGCTCGTGAGCTTCGGTGGGGCGGGCCCGATGCACGCAGCTGAGATCGCAGCGCTAATCGGGGTCGAGACGGTGATCGTGCCGCCGCTGGCGGGGGTCGCCTCGGCGTTCGGCGGGACGATGATGGACGTGCGCTACGACATCGAGACCACCTTCTATATGCCGTGCGAGGGTGTCGATCTCCTGGCGCTCAACGAGCGGCTTGCCGCGCTCGACGCTGAGGGCGTGGGGCGCTTGGAGGCCGACGGCTTTGCCGCCGAGGAGATCACGCTGACGCGAACCGCGGGCATGCGCTACGTGGGGCAGTCCTACGAGGTCGACACTCCGTTGCCGGCGGAGGAGCTCGACGCCGATGCCGTGCGGACGGTTGCCGAGGAGTTCAACGCGTGCCACCTGCGGGAGCATGGGGTTGCCTCGGAGGAGTTCCCGGCCGCGTTCGTCAATCTCCGGGCGAGCGTGTCCGGCGCGGTGCCGAAGCCAGAGCTGGCAGGGCTCTTCGCGCAAACGGCTGCCATCGGCGCACCGTCAGGTACGACTCGCGAGGTCCTCTTTGGGGGTATCGCGCACGAGACGCCGATCTACCAGCGCCGCGAGCTCGGGCTCGACGCTCGGCTCGAGGGGCCCGCAATCATCCAGGACGTGGACGCCACCGTTCTGATTCCGCCCGGCGACCGCGTCGTGCTCGACAGCCTCGGCAACGTCGTCATCTCGATCGGGCGACGACGATGACGCCGAGAACCCTCGACCCGATCACGTTCGAGGTGCTGCGAAGCGGCCTTGAGTACGCCTGCGAGCGCATGGGCCGCGTGCTCCAGCGCGCGTCGTTCTCGCCGATCATCTACGACATGGTCGACTTCTCAAACGGCATCTTCGATGCCGACGGCGAGCTGGTGGGTCAGGCCGCGAACTGCCCGGTTCACCTGGGAGCGATGCACTACAGCGTCAGAGCCAGCCTCGAGCGGTTCGGCGCCGACGGGCTCCATCCGGGCGACGTCGTCATCCTCAACGATCCCTACCGCGGCGGGACGCACACGCCCGACGTCACGATGACGCTGCCTGCCTATGCAGGCGGTGAGCTGATCGCCTTCGCGGCGTCTCGTGCGCATTGGACCGATCTCGGGGGCGGGGGTGCGGGCGGTCAGGCCTTCTCGACGCACATCGCTGCCGAGGGGCTCCGGCTGCCGCCGCTGAAGCTCGTCGAGGCGGGCGAGCTGAACAGCGACCTCGTGGACATCATCCGCAACCAGAGCCGCGTACCTCAGTATGTCGACGGGGATATCAACGCCCAGCTCGGCGCGCTGAACGCCGGCGAGGCGGAGCTGCTACGGCTCGCCGATCGCTACGGACACGCGACGCTGCGGCAGGTGATGCGGGAGGTCATCGACTACACGGAGCGCATGACCCGGGCTGCGATCAGGCGCATCCCCGACGGCGAGTACGAGGCCGAGGACTACGCGGACACGGATGGCTTCAGCGAGGAGCCGGTGAGGCTGCGGCTGAAGCTGACCGTCGATGGCGACGAGCTCTCGGTCGACTTCGCTGGCACAGACCCGGTGGCTGATGGCGCGATCAACTCGCCGGAGGCGAACACCGTCTCTGCCGTCTACTACTCGCTGAAGTTCTTCCTCAGCCCGGACGCGCCGGCCAACGCCGGGATGTACCGGCCGATCACGATCAGCATCCCCGAGGGCACGTGGCTCAACCCGAGCTGGCCGGCTCCGACGATCGGCTGTACGGTACTGGCTGCACCGAAGGTGTGCGCCGCCGTGTGGCAGGCGCTTGCCCACGCGATCCCCGATCGGATCATCGCCCCCACATACGCCGAGGACAACTGGTTCGTCGCGAGCCTCGCCGACCCCGAGGTCAAGGGCGGCCACGTGTTCTCGGACCTGCCTCCCGGCGGCTGGGGCGGAACCCCCTTTCACGACGGGATGAACGTGACCGAGGAGCCGAACGGCAACTGCACGAACCTCCCCGCCGAGACCGCCGAGCTCCTGTTCCCGATCGAGTACGAGCGCTACGAGCTGCGCCCCGACTCCGGCGGGCCGGGTCGGTTCCGGGGCGGCCTTGGCTCGGTGCTCCAGGTACGGTTCGACGAGCGTGCCGAGCTGAGTATGGAGTGCTCGCGCACGCGGGCGGGGTCACCGGGCGTTGGTGGCGGCCGGGCGGGCCCGCCGCAGCGCCAGTCGAAGGTGGGTCGGGACGGTCGGCGCGCGACGATAGGCGGGCTGACTGAGGACGGCCGGTGGCTGAACTGCCTCCTCTCCAACCACCCGTTCGCGCCCGGTGAGGCCTTCCTGTTCGAGAGCACGGGCGGCGGCGGTTGGGGAGACCCGCTAGAGCGCGACCCTCAGGCCGTCCTCTCCGATGTGCTCGACGGGTACGTGTCCGCTGAGGCCGCCCGTGCCGAGTACGGGGTCGGGATCGATCTCGAGCGCGGCGAGATCGACGAGGAGGCGACGGGCGCGCTGCGAGCGACAGTGCGGGCAAAGCGATGACGGACTCGTCAGGAGGAGTCAGATGGGCGCGCAGCAGGTAGGGAACGGGCTCGAGGTATCGGCGGGGCTCGAGGTGTCGATGGACGTCGACTGGGAGCAGATGGCACGCTGGGATCGCGAGCACTACCTGCACAGCACGCGAACCGCGGCCGAGCTCGAGCAGAACTGGAACGGCGTCGCCTACCAGGAGGGGCACTACCTCCAGATGGTCGACGGGCGCCGTCTCCTCGACTTTCAGAGTCAGCTCGCCTCGACCAACCTGGGCCATCGCCACCCGCGGGTCTGCGGCGCGCTCGTCGAGGCGCTCGAGCGCTACGGGCAGGTCTCCTACAGCTTCTCGACGGACTATCGGGCGAGGGCGGCCAAGCTGATCGTGGAGGATGTCTTTGGGCTCGATGACTGGGCCGGACGGGTGCGTTTGTTGGGTTCGGGGACGGATGCGGTTCTTGTTGTGTTGACGATGGCTCGCATCTTCGCGGGCCGGAAGGTGATCCTCACCCAGGACAACGCGTTCCATGGGCTCACGCCGGACGTCGGCACGGTGCTCAGCAGCTTCCACGGCCAAGTCGCCTCCGGGACCGAGCGGGATGTCGTGCGGGAGATCAGCGGGTTCCCGCCGGACGGGTTCGTTGGCATTCCCGGCGCCGAGCCCGATGACTTCGATGCGACGGGCGGCCTGCCATCGCTCGCCGCGCTCGAGCGGACGATCAACGAGGTCGGCCCCGAGAACATCGCCGCGGTGCTGACCGAGACGATGACCGCGGTCGCGGGGATCATGAGCCACGACGACTACCACCGAGGCGTGCGCCGGCTGTGCGACGCGTACGGGATCCTCTGGATTCTCGACGATGTCGTCTGCGGCTTCGGGCGGCTGGGGAAGTGGGCCACGTACCAGCTGTATGAGGATCTGACGCCTGATCTGCTGACGATCGGCAAAGGTCTCAACGGCGGGATCCTCCCGGTCGGTGGCATCGTGGCCAACCGCGAGATCGCGGAGTTCTTCGAGCGCAACCGCTGGATGAGCGGCAGCTCCTGGGACGGCCACCCGCTCGTGGCGGCCACGGTCGTCGCGAACGTCGAGACGATGCTGGAGGAGGGCATCATCGAGCGTGCGGAGCAGACAGGCCGGTACCTGCGAGAGTGCCTCGACGCGCTCGGCGAGCGCCACGGCACGGTCGGCCGGATCGGCGGCCGTGGCATGTACCACACGGTCGACCTCGTCAACGCGGACGGCAACCCGATCGAACCCGCCGATCGCGCCTTCAACTACACCGGCGATCTGACGCTCGTCCCCACGCGGGTGATCGAGCGCGAGGCGGGCAGGCTCGGCGTGTACCTGGCCGGCTACCTGCCGAACACGATCAAGGTGGCGCCGCCGCTGACCGTGTCGCGCGCCGAGGTCGACGAGGGCATCGGGGCGTTCGACGCGGCCCTCGACGAGCTCGACCGTCTCTACCTGTAGGAGCCGACGATCGGTCACGAGCGGCGGCATCTGCGGGGTGGCGGCGTCGGCGCGCCGTGTGTGATCATGGGTTTGGGTGAGCTGCGGCTGCTGCTGGGGAGCGACAGCCGGGCCTTTCACAACTGGGCGCCGCGTCGTGGGCTTGGGTGAGCTGCGGCCGCTGCTGGGGCCTTCGGCGTATCGCGGCTTTTTCTCGGCTTGGAGGCTCTCGCTGCTGCTTGCGCACGCGGAGTCTCAAGCAGCTCCGTTGCAGGCCCGGAGTTTCGGGCAGCTAACACCTGCAGCCTCACGCCGCTCGTGCTCGCGGCTTGGGTGCACGGCAGGAGGCTCCGTGGGTGCCTCGTGCGGGGGTGCGGCGGGCGGCTAGGGCGGCGTGGCGAGCGCTCCCGGCTTTCGCGCTGCCGGCTTCCCCCAGTCTTGACGAAGTTGGCACGATTGGGCACACATCCGCGACGGTTTCGCCGCTACCGTCTAGACCGGAGGGAGGCACGCGGCCGGCCCCAGGGGAAGCCCAGGAAAGGGCATGGCCGAAAGGGACGTGGCCTACGGGTCTGACCGGCCTGTCAGGGACCTTGGCCGGCGGGCCCCACCGCCGGGCCGCCAGGGCGCAGCGCGAGGCGCCTCGACGAGCCGCTTGGCGCGGCAGAGCGGGCGGGGGCGCAGCCGACCGGGTGGCGAGGGCGTTGCCGGACGGGCGGTAGCCAAGCGCCGCCGCCCTCCGCGCGCGCCGCTCACGAAGGCTGCTGTCACACGCGCCGCTCGCGCAGGCGCCCGGTTGCTTCGGCATCAAGCGTCATCGTTCGCCTGTCGATGACGACGCCGTAGTCACGCTCCGCGAGCTCAAGGGTCGTGAAGCCATCGAGGACATCCGAGACGACCCGCTCGGCCTCGCGCTCAAACGGATCGCCGAAGCCGCCCGAGCTGGGAACGGTGATCTCGATGACGTTGCCCACCGAGAAGGGCAAGCCGGTGAACTTCGACGGCCAGCGCACCTCGTCCGGCTCGCCAGGGTTGATGATTGTCGAGGCGTTGAGGCCGTCCTGGCCGCCGAAGCTGCCCCACGGCAGATCCGAGTCGTGGCGCTCCCCTTCGCAGGTCACGATCGTGTCAACGAGGAAGCGGTTCCTCCGCACCACTCCGATCCCGCCGCGCCACTTGCCGGCTGCGCACGGCTCGTCGCGCAGCTCGTAGCGCTCCGTGCGCATCGGGAACCGCCACTCGAGCTCCTCGATCGGGTTATTCCGCGTGTTCGCGATCAGGCTGTCGATCGAGTCGAGCCCGTCCCGGTCGACACGTCCCCCGTAGGAACCCTCGTTGGCTTCGAGGTAGACCCAGTACTCACCCGCATCCGAGTCGAAGCCGGAGTAGGCCATGAAGTGGAGGTGCGCCGAGTTGCCGGCCGTCACCTTGTCGGGGATCACGGGCGCCAGCGCCTTGAGCACGAGGTCGATCGCGCGCTGCAGCTGCGACCCGCGCGTGAACGTCGCGCGCGGGAAGTTCGGGTTAAAGATCGAGCCCTTCGGGGCGATCACGTTGACCGGGCGCAGCATGCCCTCGTTCTGTGGAACGAACACGGGATAGGTTGCCTCGTCGAGGAAGATCATCCGCGTGATCAGGTTCATGAAGGACACCGTGCTGCCCTCAAAGGGGCAGTTGAAACCTGTGGGCACCTCGTCGCTCGAGCCCGTGAGGTCAACTGTCAGCTCGTCTCCCTCGATGGTCACCTTGATGCGGATGGGAAGTCGCTTGCCGCGGTTTCTACCGTCGTCGTCGAGCCACCCGACCGGCGCCTCGTAGGTGCCGTCCGGCACCTTGGCGATCTCCTGCCGCAGCATCCGCTCCGAGTAGGTGATCCAGCGTTGGGCGGCCTCGAGCACGGTCTCCTTCCCGTAGCGGCGGAGCAGCTCCCGGTACCGTGTCTTGGCGCGTTCCGCGGAGGCGATCATCGCCTCGATGTCCCCGTGGTTGTGGGTTGGTGTCCGCGTGTTCTCGAGAATGTGCTGGTAGAGCTTCTCCTGCCGCACCCCCTTCTCGACGAGCTTGACGGCCCGGTAGATGTTCCCCTCGGCCCAGATGTCGACGACGTCTGTCGCCAACCCGGGGAAGGCGCCGCCGATGTCGGTCAGGTGTGCAGACGCCGCCGAGAAGCCGACATGCTCACCGTCGAGGAAGATGGGGACGATGAGCGCGACATCGGCGGAGTGGCTCGCACCGAGGTAGGGGTCGTTGTGGAGGATGACGTCGCCGTCATGGACGTCGTCGCCGAGCACCCTCAGCGCCCCGCGCACCCCCTTGCCCATCGCCGCCATGAAGAGGGGGGTCGTGTCCGACTCCGCGAGCATGTTGCCCTGTGCGTCGAAGATGCCGGCACCGAGATCTTCCGACTCTCGGATGATCGACGAGAAGGACATGCGGTAGAGGACGCTCGCCATCTCCTTGCCGATCGAGCCGAGCGCTCCGCCGATCACGCGCATCAGGATCGGCTGGGCAAGGCCCGCGCCCCGCTGATCGGCGGCGCGGAGCGCCTGGGCACAGTCGATGACGATGTTCCCGAACCGGTCGATCTCAGCGGAGAATTCCGGTAACACGACGGTCGTCGAGTCGTACTGCTCGATCACGGCTGGACCCTCGATCCGGTTGCCGGCCTGCAGGGCATCGCGGTTGTAGAAAGGTGTGTCGAGGTGCTCCGGACGGCCCTCGATGTCGAAGACGACCTTGCCCTGGAAGCTCAGCGCCGGCGCCGGGCTCGTGCCGCCGGAGGTGAGCTCGGGATACTCGAGCTCCTCGATACGGCCGATGCCGAGCACGCGGATGTTGACGATCTCAACCTCGAACTCTGCGCGCTGCCCGTACTCGCGCTCGTGCGCCTCGTGGAACGCCTCCTCCAGCGCCTCAACCCAGCTGCGGCTCATGTCGACGGGCGGCACGTCAAAGCGAACCTCGTATCCCTGGCCCTTGTAGCGACCGTCTGCGAGCCAGCGGTGGTCGCGCCGCCCCTCGGGAATGCCATCCCGGGCGAGCTGCACCTCCGCACCGGCCGCGAGCTCCTCGAACCGGCCGACCAGGCGGCTGGGTTCGAGGTTCCGCAGCGTCTGACGCTCGGTTGCGACGAACTCATGCTGGACGTCGCTTGCCATGAGGCCTGTTGCAGAGAGGATCCCCGGATGCGGCGGGACGAGGATGCGTGGGATCTCGAGCTCCTGGGCGATGTCACAGGCAAACAGCGGGCCTGCGCCGCCCGCCGCCACGAGCGTGAAGTCGCGCGGGTCATACCCGCGCCTCACCGAGTTGAGCTCGATTGCTTGGGTCATGCCGAACTTCTGGATCTGCAGCGCGCCGAGTGCAGCCTCCTCGACGGTCATCTCGAGCCGGTCGGCAAGCGTGCTCATCGCCTGTTGTGCAAGCTGCTCATCGAGCTGCATCGTCCCGCCGAGCAGGCCGCGGTCGGGGTGTAGCCTTCCGAGCAGAAGCTGCGCATCGGTCGAGGTTGGCTCGGGTCCGCCGCGGCCGTAGCAGGCCGGCCCGGGATCGGCTCCGGCCGACTGCGGTCCGACCCGGAACACGCCGCCCTCATCGACATAGGCGATCGAGCCGCCGCCGGCACCGATCGTGTCGATGTCGACCATCGGCACCATCGCCTGGTAGTCGCCGACCTTCGTGTCGAGCAGGTGGCGCATACCAAGCCGACCCTGTGGGGCGACCCCGATGTCCGCTGACGTGCCGCCCATGTCGAGCGTGATCACGTTCTCGAACCCCGCTTGCCGCCCGGCCCAGATCCCGCCGACGAGACCTGCGACCGGGCCAGACATCATGAGCGTGACCGGCCGCTGTGTACCGGACTCAACCGTGGTCATTCCTCCCGAGGACTGCATGAGCTGCACCTCGCGCTGGAAGCCCTGCGATCGGAGGGCGTCGTCGAAGCGCTCGAGGTAGCGCGCGACCTTCGGGCCGACGTACGCGTTGAGGCAGACGGTCGAGAACCGCTCGAACTCCCGGTAGAGAGGCAGGACCTCGCTCGAGACGGAGAGGTACGCGCCCGGAAACTCCTCCTCCACGATCTGCTTGATCCTCTGCTCGTGCACGGGGTTGAGGTACGAGTGCAGCAGGCAGACCGCGACGGCTTCAACCCCGGCATCCCGCAGTGTCCGCACCCGCTCGCGTACCTCTGTCTCGTCGAGCCCCACCAAGACATCGCCGTCGGGAACGGTTACCCGCTCGGCGACCGTGAGCCGGTGCCGTCGCTTCACGAGCGGGCGCGACTGCCAGGGAAGCTCCTGCTGGAGCGAGAAGCTGTAGGGCTTTCGGTGACGCGCGATGTGGATGATGTCGCGGAAGCCCTCTGTGGTGATCATCCCGACCTCTGCGCCGGTGTGGGTGAGGACGATGTTCGTTGCGACCGTCGTGCCGTGGAGGACACCGTCGATCTCGCCGAGCGCGGTGCTGCTCCTGTCGCAGAGGCCGTCGATTCCCTCAACCACACCCCGAGCGGGGTCATCAGGAGTGGACGGAACTTTGTCGACCGTGATCCGACCGCTGTCCTCATCCACGAGGATGAGGTCGGTGAACGTCCCTCCGACGTCGACTCCTACCCGTCTCATGGCCGTCAACTGTAGGCGAAGCACGGAGGCCGGAGCGCGGGCACGGGCCCCGATGCAGCGTAGACTCCAACGGGACCGTCAAGGAGGCAGCGATGGCCGTCGAGTTTCGCGCAGACGATGAGTGGCTGAGCTACGGCTTCGGCGAGAACCCGATCGAGCCGGGAGAGCGGCCTGCCGTGCTCGTGGTCGACTTCCAGTGCGCCTTCACCCAGCCTCGCGAGGCCGAGCTCTCCGAGGAGTGGGACCACGACCCGTCGCCTCTCATCGACCGCGGCGTCACCAACACGGCCAGGGTGCTCGCGGCCGCCCGCTCGGCCGGCGTGCCGGTGTTCCAGACGGTCGTTGCGTTCCGCGAGGACGGCACCGATGTCGGCATGTGGACGATCAAGATCCCGCGCATGCGCGAGCTCGTCAAGGGCAGCAAATCCGTCCAGGTCGATGGTCGGGTGTGGGACGAGTCGGACATTCTCCTCGTCAAGAACTGGCCGTCGATCTTCGCGGGCACGCCGCTGCCGTCCTTGCTCGCTGCGCACCAGCGCGACACGGTCATCGTGACGGGCTGCACCACCTCGGGCTGTATCCGGGCGACGACGATCGATGCCTTCACGCACGGGTACAGGACGCTGGTTCCCGAAGACTGCGTCGGTGACTGGGGCGAGGAGCGGCATGTGTCTAACCTGCGCGATGTGCACTGCCGCTACGCGGAGGTGACGAGGGCAGACACCGTGATCGAGTACCTGTCGCAGGTCAGCCAGCGGATCACGGCGGCATAGGACAAGCTGCGGTCCGTTGGAGCGGCGGACGGTGACGGGGCAGAGCCTCTGGCTCGATGAGGCCCCACCCCTCGCGGGGGGCGCGCAGCGGCTCGAGGGCACGGTGCAGGCCGACGTCTGTGTGGTCGGCGGCGGCTTCACCGGCCTCTGGACCGCGATTCGCCTCAAGGAGCTCGAGCCTTCGCTCGACGTCGCGCTCGTCGAGGCAGAGACCTGCGGGAGCGGTGCAAGCGGGCGCAACGGCGGGTTCGTGCTCTCGCTGTGGGCCAAGATCGCGACGCTCAAGAAGCTCTATGGCACCGAGGAGGCGGTTCGGATCGGGCAGGCCTCGACGGCCGCGGTCGCTGAGATCGGGATGTACTGTGAGCAGCGCGGCATCGACGCCCACTACCGAGCCGACGGCTGGCTCTGGACGGCAACGAGCGAGCCTCAGATCGGGCTCTGGAACGCCACGCTCGCGACGGCCCGCGCGTGCGGCGTCGCACCGTTTACCAAGTTGGAGCCGGAGGAGGTTGCCCGCCGCGCCGGCTCGAGTGCCCAGCTCGCAGGTGTCTTCGAGCCGACCGCCGCGACCGTGCAGCCCGCTCTGCTTGCGCACGGGCTGCGGCGCGTAGTCCTTGAGGCAGGGGTGCAGGTCTTCGAGTGCTCGCCGATGGTTGCGCTCAAGCGCTCGCCGAGGCCGGTCGTTCGTACAGCCAACGGGGCCGTGTCGTCGCGATCCGTCGTGCTCGCGCTCAACGCGTGGTCGACTCGGATTCGCGAGCTGAGGCGTGCCGTCGTGGTCGTCTCGAGTGACATCGTCGCGACCGAGCCGGCGCCCGAGGCGCTCGAGGGGGCAGGACTTCGCGACGGCGTTGCCATCTCCGACTCGCGGATGCTCGTCAACTACTGGCGGGCGACGCTCGACGGCCGCATCGCGTTCGGGAAGGGCGGCGGCGCCCTTGCGTTCCGCGGGCGGGTAGGCCGGCGCTTCGAAGGTTCCTCTCCGCGTGCGCCCGAGACGACTGCGAGCTTGCGGGCATTCTACCCGACGCTGGAGGAGGTGGCCGTGCCGCTCAGCTGGACGGGCCCCATCGACCGCTCGGCGACCGGGCTGCCGTTCTTCGGTCGGCTAGGAGGCCGAGCGGACATCGTCTACGGCGTCGGCTATTCAGGCAACGGAGTTGGCCCGAGCTTCCTCGGCGGCCGGGTACTGGCATCGCTGGCGCTCGGCCGCCAAGACGAGTGGTCATCCATAGGACTCACCGCCGGGCCAGTTGGGGCCTTCCCGCCGGAGCCCGTTCGGTACCTTGGCGGACGCCTCGTTCGGCGGGCGGTGGCTGCGAAGGAGCACGCCGAGGACGCCGGCGCGCGAGCCGGGTACGTGACCCGGCGCCTTGCGAGCCTCGCGCCCACGGGGCTCGTTCCTGTCGGTGAGAATGCCGAGGAGAAGGAGGAGTGATGGATCAGACGCCCAGTGTGCAGAAGCTCACCGTCGAGGCACTGACGGAGGAGGCGTTCGAGCCCTTTGGCGAGGTTCTCGCCGTCAAGCGGCGCGAGCCTGATCTCGCGATCGCCGGCCTCCAGGGCTGGATCGCCGACTTCCAGACGGACGCCGCGGCGCAGCTTCTCTTCTTCACGACCGGCTACGGCGGCCTGCGCTTCGGCACGATGGAGCGTCACTTCCACATCACCCAGACGGTGATTCCCGTCGTCGGAGCCCAGCTTGTGGCCGTCGCCGCTCCAACCGACCCGGAGGACGTGGACGCGATCCCCAACGCCGACGAGGTGCGTGCGTTTGTCGCCGAGGAAGGGGCCGGTTACGTCATGAAGGCCGGCACGTGGCATGCCGTTGGCCGGTTTCCCCTCCGTCCGCCGCGAGCCGACTTCATCATGGTGACGGACGACGCCACGAGCACAGAGCTCATCGACAAGCCGCAGCCCGAGTGGGGACGCACGCAGTGGGTGGATTACAAGGAGCGCTTCGGGACCGTCTTCGAGTTCGACACGAGCGGCCTCTCGGTGTAGTGGCTCGCGGGGTTCTCGTTGGAGGCTTTCGCCGGGCTGGCCGGTGCGGTCGTGTTGTCCTGCGCAAGCGCTCCGAGCCGCTGTCACGCGCCGCAACCGCGGCGGCTGCCTGTCAGGGGGGCCGCTTGCCATGGAGCCGCTTGCTAGGGAGGCCGAGCCGCCCAGCCGTTGACCCAGCCGCTCTGATAGGCGGCACCCATCCACCACCCGGGGGGAGGGTAGCCGAGAAAGGCGCACGGCGCTCGCTCACTCTGTCACAACACTGTCACCACTGTCACGAGACTGCGCCAATTCTTCGAGGCCCTCTCATCGCTTGTACCTGTGGTCTTGCGGCTCGTGCCTACCGCCTTGCCGCTCGCTCCTGTACAATGCCTGCTGAAGCGTCTTCCGTAGCGGACCGCCCGAGCTCGCTGGTTGCCGGGGTTGGCCGCGTGGTGGATACGGGCTGTGCGGCGCCTCTTCTGGCGGGTCTTCTCGGCTCGCGGTTCGGCTGCGCGCGCCGTGGAGCACCTGTGCGCGAGTGGGATACGGGCCTCGGCGGTCCGCTAGGTTTGATGCCCGCCCAGGGAGCAACCGGCGGAGGAGGTGGATATGCGCGGGCGGCGGCTGATCGTGATCTTCGCCAGCCTCGTGATCGGGTTTGGTGCGTTGGTCTCTGCCTGCGGCAGCGACATGGGTCCGGCTGCAGGCCCGGCTCCACCTCCACCGGAGCTGGCAGGAGGCGATGCCGTAGCGGGGAAGGACATTTTCGTCGATCGCGCCTGTGGAAGCTGCCACACGCTCGCCGACGCGGGCACGAGCGGAGGGATCGGGCTAGACCTCGACCAGTCGCAGCCGTCGCTGGAGCGCGCGGTTAACGTGATCACAACCGGCAGTGGGTCGATGCCGGCCTTCGGCGACGACGGGACGCTCACGCAGCAGCAGATCCTCGACGTGGCCTCCTACATCGTCTCGGTCACGCGGTAGCTGTCGAGCCGGGCCTGCTCTGCCCTGGCTTGGCGACTCTGGCTGCCGGCGCAGCGGCTGACGGGGCTTGGCTCAGGGTACGCGCCTCCCGGCTGGGCTATTGTGGGCGGGGTCGATCGGGCCAGCTGCTGGCCGATGCGACCTGCAGACATGGCCGTCGCACCGACAACCATCGAGGTGCTCGCGGAAGAGCTTGCGCGGGCGCTCGCGCCCGATCGCGTCTCGCGCAGCGCGGCTCTCCGTGAGCAGCACGGCGGGGGAGAGACGTACATTCCATCGGTTCCCCCTGACATCGTCGTCTTCCCGACGACGATCGATGAGGTCGTCACTGTCATCGGGCTCGCCCGCGAGCTTGGAGCACCCGTTATCCCGCATGGGGCAGGCACGTCGGTGGAGGGGCATGTCGCCGCGATCCACGGGGGGATCTCGGTGGACATGGGGCGGATGAACCGCATCTTGGGGTTCGACTTGGAGGCCCTCGACGTCAGCGTCGAGGCCGGTGTCACACGCATGCAGCTCGCTGATCACCTGGGCGAGTATGGCGTGTTCTTCCCGGTTGACCCTGGCGCCGACGCCACGGTCGGTGGCATGGTCGCAACCGGCGCGTCTGGTACGACGACGGTCAGGTATGGGTCTATGCGGGAGAACGTCCTCTCGCTGCGGGTCGTCACCGCGCAGGGACACGTGATCACGACCGCATCGCGGGCACGGAAGTCCTCGGCCGGCTACGACCTCACTCGGCTCTTTGTCGGCTCGGAAGGCACGCTCGGCATCGTCGCGGAGGCAACGCTGCGGGTCTACGGCATCCCGGAGTCGATCGCGGCGGCAACGTGCTCGTTCCCGAGCGTCGACGCGGCAGTGCAGGCGGCGATCAACACCGTGCAGCTCGGGATCCCCATCGCTCGCGTCGAGCTGCTCGATGAAGTGCAGATGGAGGGCATTCGCAGGCTCTGTGAGCTCAAGCAGGAGCCACTGCCAACGCTCTTTCTCGAGTTCCATGGCAGCGAAGCCTCCGTCGCCGAGCAGGCGCGGGAGGTCGAGGGCATCGCACGCGAGCTCGGTGGCAGCGACTTCACTTGGTCGGTGCAGCAGGAGGAGCGGACGAAGCTCTGGGAGGCACGGCACCTGGCCTGGGAGGCTGCGAAGGCACTGCGTCCGGGCTGCGCGGGAATGTCGACCGACGTGTGCGTTCCCATCTCAGAGCTGGCCGAGTGTCTGCGGGACGTGCGCGAGGACATCGATGCGTCCGGCCTTGTGGCTGCGATCGTGGGCCATGTCGGTGATGGCAACTTCCATGTGGTCTTCTTGCTCGATCCCGACGATCCGGCCGAGATCAGGCGTGCCCAGCATCTGCACGAGCGGATGATTCGTCGGGCAATCGCCGTGGGAGGAACGTGCACGGGGGAGCACGGCATCGGCGTGGGCAAGACCAAGTTTCTCGAGCTTGAGCACGGCGCTGAGAGCGTTGCGTTGATGCGCGCGCTCCGCGATACGTTCGATCCGGACGGGATCATGAATCCCGGCAAGATCTTCCCGGAACCCACAGACGGCTAGGCGGCTGGTCGCGGCTCACGGCGGGCCTGTCGGGCTTGTCCGGCAGATGCTCGGTCGTCGCGTTCGGGTTAGCGCCCAGGTCAGTGCTGGCGCGCAGGACAAACGGGAGAAACCGGTCGGCGTGCTCGAGCCGGCGCATTGTCGGGTCACCGGAAGAGCCGCCTCGTCATCGCCTCGCCGTGGCGCGCCGTACTGCCCGGTACTTTGCCCCGCTGCCGGACGTGTCCTCCTGGGATAGGCCCCCATGTCTCCACCCACTTTCAGGGTAGTGGTGGAGGTTTGGCGGGTGGCGCGCAGATCGTGCCTTCTCTGTGACGACCGTGCGTCGGGATGATGCCCGAGCGCCCCTCAAGTGCATCCGCGCCGGCGAGCTCTCTGACGGCCGCGCGTCGGGTTGCCGGCGACCCGGCGCGGCTCGCGGGCGGCGAACGATAGGCGGGCAGTGAACGATGGGTGGGCAGCGAGCGCACCCCGCCGCCTTCACTGAGCGCACCGCGGCGGTGTCCGAGCCGATCGAAGCGTGGCGGTACGGGCCGCTGCCACTCATCGCACTGTGGCGGTGTCCCTTTCGATGGCCGCCGTCCATCTGGCCACGTGTAGCAGCCCGGCCCCGAGAGGAGCCAGATCGTCCAGCATGCGATCCAATCAGGACAGCGTGCGGTGGCCCGGCCCCGGAAGAAGCGCCACGCTCTGGCGGCTTCTCGATGCTCTGGCAAGGGCTCGGTCGGCTCAGATTCTCGGCAAGGGCCGCCTACATGCGAGGATATGAGCCCACACACGCTTACCCACACCTCTCAAGAAGGAGCTTCGAGCATGGAACTGCGTCAGTACGCAGCCCAGGATGCCTTCGGTCTCGCTGCGCTTGTCCGGAATGGGGATGTGTCCGCTGCCGAGGTGGAGACCGCGGCTCGACACGCGATCGATGCCGTGGGGCCACAGCTGCACGCGACCGTCGGCGAGCTCATCGAGCCGGCGTTCTCCGCCACTGAGGAGGGGCCGTTTGCGGGCGTGCCCTTCGCGCTCAAGGAGGTTGCGCCCCACGCAGAGGGCCAGCGGACGCAGCTCGGCAGCCGGCTCACCGGCGAGGGCGTCGTCGGCGCAGCGGACACGCACCTGATGCAACGGTTCCGGGCTGCTGGCTTTCGGGTGCTTGCCCGCACACGCTCACCCGAGTTTGCGTTCAACGCAACGACAGAGCCGCTCGTCCACGGGCCGACGAGGAGCCCATGGGATCTTGAGCGCAGCGTTGGCGGCTCAAGCGGCGGGGCGGCCGCCCTCGTTGCCGCCAGGGCCCTCCCGGTCGCCCATGCCACCGACGGCGGCGGCTCGATCAGGATTCCCGCGTCGCTGTGCGGGCTCGTCGGTCTGAAGCCGACGCGATCGCGTACGCCGGTTGGCCCCGGGCAGTGGGAGGCTCTCCACGGCATGGGCCACGACTTCCTCCTCGCGCGCACGCTGCGTGATGTTGCCGCTGCGCTGGACGCCATCCACGGCCCGGGCGTGGGGGACAAGTACGAGATCGGAGTACCGGCGCGCCCATATGTGGACGAGCTCGACGCCGATCCAAGGCGGCTTCGAGCTGCCTGGACAACGGACGCCTGGTCGGGGGAGCCGGTTGACGCGGAGTGTTGCCGGGCGGTCGAGGCCGCCGCGAGCGCCCTCGACGAGCAGGGGCACGAGGTCGTGGGAGGAGCACCGGTGATCGATCACGAGGTCATGCACCGCGCGCTCGTCACGGCCTGGGCCGCGGGGATGGCTCAGCGCACGGCGATCGCCGAGCGTGCCCTGGGTGTCGAGGCAGGGCCGGAGACGGTCGAGGCCTGCTCGCTCGCGATGCTGCGCCATGGCGTGACGCTCTCAGCCACTGATCTGCTGAATGGCTACGCGGACTGCGACCTCGTCGGTCGAGGTATCGGCGCGTTCTTCCAGGACGTGGACGTTCTCGTGCTGCCATCGGTTGCGCGAATCCCGTGGAGGCTTGGCGAGCTCGATCAGAACGATCCCTCCCTCGACCACGATGGCTGGGTGCGGAAGCTCTTCGACCGCTACTGTCCGTTCACGGCGATGTTCAACATCACCGGCCAGCCGGCGATGAGCCTGCCGCTCGCCTGGACGGACAGCGGTCTACCGGTTGGCGTCCAGCTCGTTGGACGCTACGGTGACGAGGCGACGCTGTTTCGCGTTGCGGAGCAGCTCGAGCAAGCGTTCCCGTGGGCAGATCGCGTCCCACCGGTCGCCGTCGGCGCCTAGGACAAGTCCCCGGATCTAACCGGCACGCATCACGGGCGCGCCGAGCGCAGCGCCCAGGACCGCGCGGCGGCATAGACTCGCTGCGTGGTCAAGACCGTCACCGGCGAGAAGCTCGAGCTCGATGACGGCCCTGCGCGGGACTGCGAGCTCTTCCTCGTCGACGGGAACAACCTCGCCTACCGCGCGTTCTTCGCGTTGCCCGAGGAGCTCGCGACCTCGGAGGGCTTCCCGACCAACGCGCTGCTTGGCTTCGCGAACATGCTGTTCAAGCTGCTCGTCGACTACCGGCCAAAGGGCGTTGTCGTCGCGTGGGACACCCGCCCCGTCCACCGGCTCGAGGTATCGGAGACCTACAAGTCTGATCGAAAGCCCACTCCCGACCTCCTGCGGGAGCAGTTCCCGCATTTTCGGCCGCTTGTCGAGGCCTTCGGCTATCTCAACCTCGAGTTCGAGGGGTGGGAGGCCGACGACGTCATCGCGACACTGGCGACGCAAGCCGACGGCTCGGAGGTCAGAACCTGCGTGGTCTCGACCGATCGCGATGCCTTTCAGCTCTGCTCTGAGAACGTCTGCCTGATGATGACGCCGCGGGGCATCGCCGACGTCCAGGTGTACACGCCTGACCGAGTGGAGGTCCGCTATGGAATCCAACCTGCCAAGGTCCCCGACTTCATCGGCCTCAAGGGCGATAGCTCAGACCAGATCGAGGGGGTCCCCGGCATCGGAGACAAGACTGCCGCCGAGCTGATCGCGGCGTTCGGATCGGTCGAGGGGGTTCTCGACAACCTCGACGACGTGAAGGGGGAGAAGCGACGGGCGACGCTGCGAGAGCACGCAAACCAGGCGCTGCGGTCGAAGCTGCTTGCCACCGCCCGTTGCGACCTCGAGCTCGGTGTCGATCCGGCCGCGCTCGTCGTGGGTGAGCCCGATCGGTCGAGGCTCAAGGAGCTGTTCCGTCACTTCGAGTTTCGAAACCTCCTGCGCCGGGTCGAGGAGCTGGACGCCGCGCTGCCGGCGCAGGAGCATGCGCCCGGACCGGAGCGCGTCGTTCGCTGGGTGGCGGGTGAGGTTCCGCACGGCGCCAAGCGTCTCGCGGCGGTCGTCGAGGGTGATCGCGGCGCGGTTGCGGCCTCCCCGCACGACGTCGTGCTCATCGACGATCTCTCCGAGCTGGCCGGCGCGCTCAAGGACGCCGAGCTCGTCTGCCACGGCTTCAAGTCGCTGCCGGCATCCGTTGCCCGAGCAGGCGCCGAGCTCGCGGCCGACACCGGGATCGGCGCGTACCTGATCGATCCGGGCCGCTCGACCTACGAGCTCACCGACCTCGCGGCCGAGTACGGCATCGAGGCGAGGCCTGAGCCGGCGACGGAGGCAGAGACGGCCGCGCTCGTGACGGGGGCTGCAACCGTGCTGGAGCTGGCACCGCTGCTCGAGGCCCGGCTGGACGAGCATCGGCTGACGACGCTGTACCGCAGCGTCGAGCTGCCCCTCGCGCCGGTGCTACGCCAGATGGAGTGGGCCGGCGTGAGAATCGATACCTATCGCATGGGCGAGATCACGGCCCGGCTGGCCGATCGGGTCGAGGAGCTCGAGGCCAGCGCGCACGAGCATGCCGGCGAGGAGTTCGTGCTCGGATCGGCCCAGCAGGTCGCCCGGATCCTGTTCGATCGCCTCGGGCTCCAGCCCGGCAGGAAGGGGAAGACCGGCTACTCGACGGATGCCCGCGTACTCCGGGCGCTCCGCGGTGCTCACCCGATCATCCCGGTCATCGAGGAGTGGCGCGAGTACTCGAAGCTGCTCAACACCTACCTTGGTCCGCTACCCGAGCTGATCTCAGCCGAGGACGGCCGCCTCCACACGACGTTCAACCAGACGGTGGCCTCGACCGGGCGGCTCTCGACGTCGAATCCGAACCTACAGTCGATTCCGATTCGCACCGAGCTCGGCCGCTCGATCAGGAGCGCGTTCGTCGCCGAGAACGGACACAGGCTTCTCTCGGCCGACTACTCGCAGGTCGAGCTGCGCATCCTCGCGCACGTCTCGAATGAGCCGAAGCTGAAGGAGGCGTTCGCACGGGGCGACGACATCCACGCGGCGACTGCCGCTGAGGTGCTCGGCAAGCGGCAGGCCGAGCTCACCAAAGATGAGCGAAACCGCGCCAAGGCAACCAACTTCGGGATTATCTACGGCATCAGCGCGTTCGGGCTCTCAGAGCAGCTCGAGATCTCCCGCGATGAGGCCCAGGCGTACATCGACACCTACCTCGCCCGCTTCTCGCGCGTCCAGGAGTTCATAGCGCAGACGATCGTCGGGGCACGCGACGCGGGCGAGGTGCGCACCCTGCTCGGCCGGCGTCGGCCGATTCCCGAGCTGCGCGCGTCGAATCGCCAAACACGCTCGCTGGGGGAACGTCTCGCGGTCAATACGATCATGCAGGGCTCAGGCGCGGATTTCATCAAGGTCGCAATGGTTGCAATCGACAACCGGCTGCGCCAGGAAGGCCGCGCCGCCCGGCTCGTGCTCCAGGTTCACGACGAGCTGTTGCTCGAGGTACCAGAGACCGAGCTCTTGGCGGTCCGAGAGCTCGTCCGGGACGAGATGGAGGCAGCGTTTGCGCTCGATCCGCCGCTCGGTGTCGACATCAGTATCGGTTCGGACTGGGCGGAGGCCAAGGCGTAAGCAGCCCCAGCGGAGCCTTGCTCCGACGATGCCGGGCGGGCGAGCAGAGAATTGCCTGCCGCCGAGTTATACTCCAGCTTCCGCAAATGCAGGAAAACCCCTCGACCGAGCGCGACGCCGGCGATCCTGACGCCTCCGTCTGGACTACGAGCCCGGACGGCACGTTGATTCCGGACTACGACGCGACGATTCCCGTGATCAACGAGGGGGAGGTCGTCCGCGGCACGGTCGTCCGCGTTGACAAGGACGAGGTGCTCGTCGACGTCGGCTACAAGTCGGAAGGCGTCATTCCCGTCTCCGAGCTGTCGATCCGGCGCTCCATCAACGCGCTCGACGAGGTGAAGCTCGGCGACGAGATCGACGCTCTCGTCATGACCATGGAGGACGCCGATGGCCGGCTGATCCTCTCGAAGAAGCGAGCGCGGTTCGAGATGGCCTGGAAGCGCATCGAGGTCGCAAGCGAGAGCGGCGAGCCGGTTGACGGAAGCGTCATCGAAGTGGTCAAGGGCGGGCTGATTCTCGACCTCGGTGTCCGGGGTTTCCTCCCCGCGTCGCTCGTCGACATCCGCCGGGTTCAGCACCTGGAGAAGTTCCTCGGCCGCACGCTCAGCTGTAAGGTCATCGAGCTCAATCGCAGCCGGAACAACGTCGTCTTGTCCCGACGTGCCGTGCTCGAGGAGGAGCGCAAGGAAGCCCGGCAGGCGATCCTCGACAGGCTGTCTCCGGGAGATGTCGTCGACGGCGCTATCTCCAACATCGTCGACTTCGGCGCGTTCGTCGATCTCAACGGTATCGACGGGCTCATCCACATCTCCGAGCTCTCCTGGAGCCATGTGAACCACCCGTCGGAGATCCTCGAGATCGGTCAGACGGTGACCGTGAAGGTGCTCGACATCGACCGCGAGCGGCAGCGGATCTCGCTCGGCTTGAAGCAGACACAGGCCGATCCGTGGCAGCAGGTCATCGATGCCTACGACGAGCTCGACGTCGTGGAAGGACGTGTGACGAAGGTGGTCACGTTCGGTGCCTTCGTCGAGATCCTCCCAGGCGTCGAGGGCCTTGTGCACATCTCCGAGCTCGCTCCGCACCACGTCGAGACCCCTCGTGAGATCGTGGCCCAGGGTGACGATGTCCAGGTGAAGATCATCGAGATGGACGCGGATCGGCGCCGCCTCTCCCTCTCGATCAAGCGGGTCGAGCCGGGCGATCCGGTTCAGCCGCGAATTGCCCCGCCGACCCCGATCCCGCCCGAGAAGCCCGCAGAGTCCGACGCACCTGCCCCCGAAGTCGCGCCGGCCGAAGTCGCGCCGGCCGCGGATGCTGATGAGGAAACGGCGGCCGCGGACGAAGCCGACTCAGCGCCGGCGCCTGAGCAGCCCCCGGCGCCTGAGCAGCCCGACCGACCCGAGCCCCCTGGGCACGATGCGGCCGCCGCCGGCGAGGAGGCTGAGCCAGCGAGCGAGCTGCCTGGGACGGGTGACTCCGAGCCGGAGCGGCAGCCGTCTCCCGAGGCGCCCGCTCCGGAGAGCGCCGTGGGCGCTGAGCCCCGCGCGCCCGACGCGCAAGAGGGCTCGGCGACACCCGGTGAGCCAGCTCCGGCGGCAGCCGGTGAGGCGAGCTCCGATCCCGCTTCAGACGCCCCGGCCGAGCCTGCCGTCGATGTCGAGGCCAAGCCTGCCGCGGACGCCTCGGCCGATGCGGCAGCCGCGCCGGAGGAGCCAGCGAGCGGCGCGTCGGGGAGCGGCCCGCCGGGATAGTGGTGCCTCGGCCGGTCGCTGTCGCGATTACGGGCGGGATCAGCGCTGGCAAATCAGAGGCGCTCGCGGCGTTCGAGCGCTACGGCGCCGCGGTTGTGTCAAGCGACGAGATCGTCCACCACCTCCTGCGCGAGGACGAGGACGTGAAGCGCACCATCGTCGAGCGCTTCGGCGAGGGCGTGCTCAATGAGGCGAGTGAGATCGACCGCGGCAAGGTCGGCGACATCGTCTTTACGAACCAGGACGAGCTCGCCTGGCTCGAAGAGCTTCTCCATCCGCTCGTCTCCGCCGCGTACATGCGCTGGCGCGAGCTGCTCGCCGAGGACCCCGACGCACCGCGCGTGTGCGTGACCGAAGTGCCCCTCCTATACGAGACCGGCAGCGAAGCGCGCTTCGATGTCGTCGTCGGGCTCACCGCTGCGCCCAGCGTGCGCGCCGCTCGCGTAGTTCACCCAGACGTGTCGCTGCGCGAGCGGCGGCTCATCCCTGACGAGGAGAAGCTGCGGCGCGCGGACTTCTCGTACGTGAACGACGGGACGCTCGAGGATCTCGACGCGTTCGTCGCGGAGGTCATCGAGCAGATCGAGCCGTAGCGAGGCCCGCCGCGGCGGGCAGTCGTGGTCTGAGCGTGCCGTGCGCGGGGCCAGGCTACGATGGGATCGTGGTGCCGTTCAAGGTCTCGGACGTCTATGAGCCGACGGGTGACCAGCCAGCCGCCATCGCGCAGATCGTCGAGGCGATCGCCCGTGGTGACCGGCACGCGACCCTGCTCGGAGCGACCGGAACCGGCAAGACGGCCACGATGGCGTGGATCATCGAGAAGCTCGAGAGGCCCACGCTTGTGATCGCTCACAACAAGACGCTGGCCGCTCAGCTGTGCAACGAGTTCCGGGAGTTCCTGCCCGACAACGCCGTCGAGTACTTCGTCTCGTACTACGACTACTACCAGCCCGAGGCCTACGTGCCCCAGGCGGATCTCTACGTCGAGAAGGACGCGTCGATCAACGACGACATCGATCGGCTACGCCACTCTGCGACGAGCGCGCTCTTCCAGCGCCGCGACGTCGTGATCGTGGCATCGGTCTCGTGCATCTACGGTCTCGGCTCGCCGGAGGAGTACAAGCGGCGCACCGTGCTTCTGAGCGTGGACGAGGAGATCGAGCGCGACAGCATGCTCCGCAAGCTCGTCGAGATCCAGTACCAGCGCAACGACTCGTTCCTCGGCCGCGGCCGCTTCCGGGTGCGCGGCGACGTGGTCGAGATACAGCCAGCCAACCTCGAATCCGCATATCGGGTCTCGTTCTTCGGCGACGAGGTCGAGCAGATCACCCACTTCGATCCGCTCACGGGGGAGGTGTACGCGCGGCTTGATCACCTGGCGGTGTTCCCGGCCACGCAATACGTCACCGACAGGCCCACGATCGAGCGAGCGCTCGGCGAGATCCGGGCCGAGCTCGATGAGCAGATCACCCAGTTCGACAGGGAGGGGAAGCACCTCGAGGCGCACCGCGTCCGGCAGCGCACCGAGTACGACATGGAGATGATGCAGGAGCTCGGCTACTGCAACGGCATCGAGAACTACTCGCGGTTTCTCGAAGGGCGCCCTCGCGGCTCACGGCCGCACTGTCTGCTCGACTTCTTCCCCGGCGACTTCGTCTGCTTCCTCGATGAGTCTCACCAGACCGTTCCTCAGCTCGGCGGGATGTACGAGGGCGATCGGTCGCGAAAGGAGACCCTGGTCGAGTACGGGTTCCGGCTGCCCTCGGCGTTGGATAACAGACCTCTGCGCTTCGACGAGTTCAGCGAGCTGGTGCCGCAGCTGATCTTCGTCTCGGCCACCCCGGGCTCGTTCGAGCTCAGGCACTCCGAGGTCATCGCACAGCAGATCATCCGGCCGACGGGCATCGTCGACCCCGATGTCGAGCTGCGCCCGACGAAGAACCAGATCGATGACCTCCTCAACGAGATCCAGCGGCGCGAGACGGCTGGCGAGCGCGTGCTCGTGACGACTCTGACGAAGAAGATGGCTGAGGATCTGACCGACTACCTGCTCGAGGCAGGCGTGCGCGCACGCTATCTCCACTCGGAGGTCGACACGCTCGAGCGCATCCACATCATCCGCGAGCTTCGCCTCGGCGAGTACGACGTGCTCGTTGGTGTCAACCTCCTGCGCGAGGGCCTCGATCTGCCCGAGGTCTCGCTCGTCGCCATCCTCGACGCCGACAAGGAAGGCTTCTTGCGCGGTCAGACGGCGCTCGTCCAGACCATCGGCCGCGCCGCACGCAATGTCCACGGCACTGTCGTGCTCTACGCGGACAAGCTGACGGAAGCGATCAAGGGCGCGATGGATGAGACGGCCCGGCGCCGCGCCGTCCAGATCGCCTATAACGAGGAGCACGGCATCACGCCCGAGTCCATCAAGAAGGGGGTCTCGGACATTGCCGAGTTCCTCTCGCTCGAGCAGCCCCACGTTCCCGGCAAGCGCCGCCGGGGCAAGGCTGAGGTCGAGGGCATGGACCGCGCTGAGCTCGATCGGCTCGTCGTCACCCTCGAGGAGGAGATGCTCGTCGCTGCCGAGGAGCTTCGGTTCGAGTACGCCGCCAAGCTTCGCGACGAGATCAAGGAGCTCCGTAGGGAGATTAGGTTCCTCGAGGACGAGCCCCTGGCACACGCAGGCCCGTGGGCGGCCGCGGCCGAGGAGTGAGCAGGGGCCGGGGCGGCCTGTCCGCGCACGGTCGCCAAGGTGCGCCAACCTCGCGGTGCTGACTGTTGCCCAGCCCTGGTTCAGCGGCCGGCCGTGAGGACGGCCCGCCCGGCCGCGGTCGCTTTGGGCAGTGTTAGACAAGGGCCCGCAGAAGGGGAGCCTGACACGCCGGGTGGCCTGCCCGGAGCGCCTCGCCTGGGGAGAGGCACACGCCTGTCGTAGCGCCTGGCGCCTAGTCGGCCTCGCGGCGCATCGTGACGACCCGCTGCGGAAACGGGATCTCGATACCCTCGGCATCGAAGCGCGCCTTGATGCGTCGGCGAAGCTCGCCAGTGACCTGCCACTGCTTTCCGGGCTCGGTCACTGCCAGCACCTTGACCTCGACCGCGGAATCACCGAAGCTGTCGACCCGGAGCACGCTCGGAGCCTCGACGATCAGCGGCTCCCAGTCGGGGTCGGCAGCGAGCTCGCTACCAACCGCATCGAGTACCTCCCGGACGCGCTCGAGGTTCTCTCCGTACCCGACACCGACGTTGAGGTTCACGCGTGACCAGCCGCGCGACCTGTTCGATGAGACCGAGATCTCGCCGTTCGGCACGGTATGCACCGCGCCGTCGAGATCCCGCAGGACCGTGCGGCGAAGCGTGAACGACTCGACTTGGCCGGTGATGCCCGCGATCGAAACGATGTCGCCGCGCCGGAACTGGTCCTCGAGCAGGATGAACGAGCCGGCGAGGGCATCCCGCACGAGCGACTGGGCCCCGAAGCCGATCGCGATGCCCACGATGCTTACGCTGGCGATCAGCGGCGCAAGCGACACGCCGACCTCGGCGAGCACGAGCATGACGACGACGACGAGGAGCACGACGTCGAGCGTGCGGAGGAAGACTCGGCTTAGGGTCTCGACACGCCGATCGTGCTCTTCTGAGCTCTGGTCGTCCTTACCGCGCTGGGCCTCCATGCCCAGCCGGACGGTGCGGGGGATCAGACGCTTCGCGGCAGCGTGGGCGACAACGGCGAGCGCGAGGATGATGACGATGCGAACGCCGTGGTCCTGCGCCCAGTCGATGGGGTTCTCGAACATGGTGCGCCCACACGATGCCACGCTCACAGGACGATCCCGAGCGCCGGCTTGGGTGCACGAGCGCTGGCTTGGGTGCCGGCGGCGGCGTCTTGGCGCGAACGGACCCACACCCCTAGCTCCCACGTCCTCGCTAGCCGAGAGCCTGCGGCCCGGCTCGCGTACCATCGAGCGGTCCCGTGAAGCCTTGGAGAGACACGAGGCGGGTCGTGGTGCTGTTGATGCTGCCCGTCCTGCTGGCCGCGTCGGTCGGCCTGCTTGTGCTGAAGCTCTCCCGAGCCGAGCCCATCGGCCTGTCTGTCGCGTCACCATCGAGCGCGGTAGAGGACGCATCGCCTGGCGCACCGTCAGAACGGCTTGCTTCTGTCGCAGCGCCGCGAGGTGATCAGGTCGCCGATGCGGCTATGGAACGTGACGAGACGGCCGGTGCGGCCGTCTGTGACGCGGCCGTGACGCATCCCATCGCAGCGGAGCCCACGCCTAGGGAGCAGAAGCCAGAGGCGAAGAAGCCCGCTGCAAAGGAGCCTGCTGCAGGACAGACACGAAACGGTCAGCCGCGGGACCAGCGGCAACCCAGACTCGCCCCGGCGCCGCCTGGGGCCCAGATTACGATCACCGCGGTTGGTGACATTGTTATGGGGACGACAGCGAGGCCAGGGGGCGCCGAGGGCGGTGCGCGGTTCTTCAGGGCCGTCGAGGCGGAACTTGCGGGTGATGTCGTGCTCGGCAACCTCGAGGGTACGCTCTCGAAGGGCGGGGTCTCCCACTGCGCCTCTGGGCCGCCAGTAGCGGATGCAGACGAGGCACCCGAGGATGAGGAGCGGGCCGAGGGCGAGGCGCCGACGCCGGTTCGTCGCAGCCAGTGTTTCGCGTTTCAGATGCCGCCATCGCACGCACGCTGGCTGAAGCGTGCTGGCTTCACCGTCATGAACATCGCGAACAACCACGCGTGGGACTACGGACCGAGCGGGCGCTGGCAGACGGTCAAGGCGCTGAAGGGTGTCGGGATCGCGCATACGGGGCGCCGGGGGCAGATCACCATGAAGAAGACCAACGGAGTTCGCATCGCGATTGTCGGCTTCTCGCCCGATCATCGGTCGCCTGACCTACGCGATATCCCCGCTGCGCGCGCGCTCGTCCGCAAGGCGGCGAAGAAGGCGCACGTCGTGGTCGTCACCATGCATGCCGGCGCCGAGGGCCCGGCCTACGCCCATGTTCGGCCGGGAGTGGAGTACTTTCTTGGCAGCAACCGCGGAGACACAGTGCGGTTTGCCCGCGCGGTCGTGGATGCAGGGGCAGATCTCGTCATCGGCCATGGGCCACATGTCCTGCGCGGCCTCGAGTGGTACAAGGGCCGTCTGATCGCCTATAGCCTGGGGAACTTCGGAGCCTACAGGGTGTTCAACCTCTCCGGCAACCAGAAGTACGGCGCGATCCTCAAGGTGCGGCTGAACGGAGACGGATCGTGGGCCGGCGGGCAGCTCATCCCGACCTACCTGCGAGAGAGCGGCCTCCCTGCGCTCGACCCGGATCGGCACTCCCTACGGCTCGTTCGGCTGCTCTCGCGCCAGGACTTCGGAGCCAATGCGGTGCGCGTCGCCAAAGGCGAGCTGATACCGCCTCGCCAGCGCGCCGGCACGAGTGAGCGCGCCGTCAGCCAAGCAACCCGGAGCGGCTAGGCAGGGAAACGCCTCCCCGGTGCAGGCACCCCGGTGCAGCAGCCTGCTGGCGTGTAAGCACCGCGTGTCGCACGGAAGCCCGGTGTGCTCGGGAGGCCAGTGCGTTCGATCCGGCGAGGGCGACCCAGGAATGCGTCAACGGGAATGGGCGAGCGGTCCCGTAGAGGCGGTCCTGGCCAGGGCAGCCACCAGGGTTGGCGATCAGGCTGCATCTCAGTCGGGCGGTGGGGGTGTCGGACGGCACGGGTTCGCGGCGCGGTGGGCGGCTGCGAGGCACGGTGGGCGTCTGGTCGGGCTTGTGGTGTGGAGGGTGTGGCAGAGCGGCTGTGCGCCGCGACTGAGGCTCTGGCTTGCCTATGAAGTTCTGCGTGTGAAAGGCGTGCAGCGGGGCTGCGCGCCGCGGGTGGGATGTGCGCGTGGTGGGGTGTGCGGCGCGGCTATGCGGCGTGGTCGGGCGGCTGTGGAGTGTGTTGTGCAGTTTCGTGACGCTTCTGTGTCGGAGTTGAGTGAATCTGTGTGCCAGGTTGGGTTACCCTCCCCCGGTGGTGGGTGGGGGCGGGCTGTAATTGTGCGGGGGCTCAGCGGCGGGCGGACCTCGCAGCGACCTAGCGGCTCGGCGGCGAGCGCTTCGTGGCGGCCAGCGGCTTCGCGGCGGCCTGGTGCTTCGCGGCGGCCTGGGGGCTCGGTCGTTTCCCCTGGTGCGCCGGCCAGACCGACTAGCTCTGCTGGCTTCTATGGGTCTTGATGCCGCGGGTAGCGGTGCTCGGCGACGACGCTGAAGTTGCCGTCGAGCCACGCATAGACGCGGAGCTCGATGGCGGTCTCCTCGGCGCGGCACACCTGGAGGCCGCGCACCTCGGTGTGCCGTCCGGTTCGGGGCCGTCCGATGCCCGGGGCCGCCGCCACGACGAGAGGGCGTTCAGCCGTATGCCAGTGAAACTCACGGCTTGCTGCGGCGGACGCCTGATGCACATGGCCTGACAGCACGAGCTCGACGCCCGCCCTCGCCAGCCGGGATAGGGCACGCGAGCGGCCCAGCAGCGGCCGCTTTGCCGCTCGCCAGGGCGCGGATGTGAGATGGTGGTGAAGGACGACGACGCGCAGTGCTCCGGGCCCCGCTCGGGACATGGTCTGCTCGACGCGCTCGAGCTGGTGCACCCCTAGCAGGCCCTCCTGGTAGAGCCACGGCCGCACCGAGTTGAGGCCGCACAGGACGAGATCGCGCGACTCGAGTGTGGGCTCGATCGTCTCCCACTGCTCCTCGAATACGTCGAACGGATTGATGAGGCGCCAGGGCGGGAGCATCGGCACGTCGTGATTGCCGGGAACCGCAGCGACGGGTGGGCCCAGCGACCGGAGAAATGCCGCTGCGCGCTCGTGCTGGGCACGCGTGTTGCGGTGGGTGAGGTCGCCACTCGCGACGACGAGCGCCGGTTTGATCTCCGAGACCAGGACGCCGAGGCCGCCAGCCACGTCCTCCAGATCCTGGTCGGAGGAGCCGATGTGGAGATCCGAGACGTGAAGCAAGGGTCCTGCAGCCACGGCCCACGACTATAGCCCCGACGGTGCTTGCGATCTCGTTCTCGCTATCTGGGGGGATCGGCCTCTACACTAAGAAGAGGATGACTGACGAAGCCGGAGAGATCGTCGACGACGTCTACCTTGGTCTGCACGCCGGGTCGGCTGCGCGCAAGCAGCGGCGTGGCGAGTCGCTCTCGCCAGAGGAGCGCGACACGCTCGGACGCTGGGAGCGGCTGTCCACCTTCCGCAAGGCCCTTGCAATCGGTGCGTTTGCGATCGGCACGTTCGGACTCGGGTTCGCACTCGGCGGGCTCGTCTTTGGCCGCTGGCGGCGAGCCTGAGCGCCGCGGTCTGACGCAGACCTCGCCCGGCAGCTGGTCTGGTTCGGCCGGCCGGTCGGTGATGCCCACATGTCTGAGCACTGCGACTGACGCACAACCGGGTTGCCGAAACTGAACGGCGGCCGGGGTGGCCACGTGCTCTGGTCGTCGCACCCAGCGGCTAATGCGTCGGTCGCCTGGGTCAGGAGGCGCACTCCCTTGATCGTCGAACGCCCCCGCCGCGGGACGACCACACGGTCTCGCCTGCCACGATCGTCTCGAGCGGTCGGTATGTGGGATCGAGGATCGCCAGATCGGCGCGGAAGCCCCGCTGAAGGCGGCCCCGGTCATGCAGCCCGAGCACGCCGGCCGGCACGAGGCTCGCCATCCCGGCGGCTTCCTGAAGCCCGAACCTGGCCATGCGGGCAGTCAGGGCAGCACCGCAGCGGTCGCCTCCCAGCAGGCGGCCGTCGGCGCCGGACGATGCCACGAGGTCGCTCGTGAGGGCGATCCGCTCGGGCCCCGCTAGGCGAACGGTGAGCTCTTCGCTCAGCGGGTGCAGATGACGTCCATCCGTAATCAGGCCGAGCGTCAAGCGGCTGTCCGCGAGGAGCGCTCCAACCGGCCCCGGCGCGCGTGCGGTAAGCGGAGCTGCCGCGTTCCAGAGGTGCGTCGCGAACCGCGCGCCGGCGGCGACGGCGCGCTGAACCAGCTCGGGTTCCGCGAGTGTGTGCCCGAGCGCAGGCACCGCACCTGCAGCGGCAATCATCTCGATGGCCTCGATTGCACCCGGCAGCTCCGGGGCGAGCGTGAGCATCCGAACGAGCCCCGTCTCCAGCCAGCCCGCCAGCTCGCCGAGGTCGACCGGCCGGATGTGCAAGGGGCGCTGCGCGCCGGCGGCTCCGAGCGCGAGGTACGGGCCCTCGATGTGGGCTCCCAGGCACTCTCCGTCATCGGGGAGGGAGGCGAGGAAGGACTCGACGACACCTCTGCGCGACGTGCCGCACGTTGCCAGGTACCCCGTCACCCCGTGCTTGGCAAGCTGTGACGTCTCGTAGACGTGGAGATCGATGAAACCAGGGAACACGAGCTCGTCAGGGGCGATCGCGCGCTGCTCGACCGCGCCGATCGCTCCATCAGCGGCAACCGAGATGACTCCGCACACGACGCCATCGACGGGATCAACGAGCCGGCCGCTGATCTCTCGTCGCGTCACGGGCATACGGCATTCTCCCTGGGCTCCGCTTGCGGTGCCTCACGCGACGGCTTCTTGCGGCTTGGGGCAGCCCGGGATCCTGTCAAAGCCCGAGACTAGACTGCCTCCGATGGTCGTCGACGAGCTCGTTGTTCACGGCGCCCGCGAGCACAACCTGAAGGACATCACGGTTCGGCTGCCGCGGAACGCGCTGATCTGCATCACCGGACTCTCCGGCTCCGGGAAGTCCTCGCTCGCCTTCGACACGATCTATGCGGAGGGGCAGCGGCGGTACGTCGAGTCGCTATCCGCCTACGCGCGCCAGTTCCTCGAGATGATGGAGAAGCCCGACGTCGACTCGATCGATGGCTTGTCTCCGGCGATCTCGATCGATCAGAAGACGACCTCCCGCAACCCCCGGTCAACGGTCGGCACCGTGACGGAGATCTACGACTACCTCCGGCTCCTCTACGCGCGCATCGGCAAGCCCCACTGTCCGGTCTGCGGCACGCCGATCGCGGGACAGACCGTGCAGTCGATCGTCGACCAAGTGCTCGCCCTGCCGCAGCGCACGAGGTTTACCGTCAACGCTCCGGTCGTGCGCGACCGCAAGGGCGAGTTTCGCGACCTGCTGGAGGATCTTCGCGCGGACGGGTTCACGCGCGTCAAGGTCGATGGTGAGCAGCGGCTGCTCGAGGAGGACATCGACCTCGACAAGAAGTTCAAGCACACGATCGAGGTGGTGGTTGACCGGCTCACGATGAAACCCGATCTGCGACACCGGCTGACTGACTCGGTCGAGACGGCGCTCGGGCTCGCAGACCAGCTTGTCACCATCGACGTCGTCAGTGTCCCGAGCGAGCCGCTTCAAGCCGGTGCCGAGGATAATGCACAGAGGCTGCCGCTCGCGGTGGGCGCTGGCGACTCGCTCACCTTCTCAGAGCGGTTCGCCTGCCCCAAGCACGGCGCCGGGCTCCCGGAGCTCGAGCCCCGAGTGTTCTCGTTCAACTCCCCCCACGGCGCCTGCCAACGCTGCATGGGCCTCGGTCTGCAGCAGGAGATCGACCCAGATCTCCTCGTTCCCGATCCGAGCCTCGCGATCGATGACGGTGCGCTCGTGCCTTGGTCGGTCGGCTGGTCGTCGTTCTACGAGGCGGTGATCCAGGCCATCGCCGACCGATACGAGATCGACACAAGCCGGCCGTGGCAAGAGATGCCTCTAGCCCACCAGGACCGGTTTCTGCGTGGGACCGGAAACGACAAAGTCTATGTGCAGTACCGAAATCGGATGGGACGAAGGCGCTCGTACACGATGGCGTTCGAGGGTATCGTCAACAACCTCGAGCGGCGGTATCGGGAGACCGACTCGGCGCAGCAGCGTGAGCGCATCGAGGAGTACATGTCGACGCGACCGTGCATCGCCTGCGGCGGCGCCCGGCTGCGTCCCGAAATCCTCTCGGTGACGATCGGTGAACGGAACATCCATGAGTTCACGCAGCTCTCGGTGCGCGCGGCGATCGCCTCTCTCGATCAGCTACGGCTCAGCGAGCGCGACCAGCACATCGGCTCGCGCATCCTGCGGGAGATTCGCGAGCGCCTCGAGTTCCTCGACAACGTCGGGGTCGGCTACTTGGCGCTGGACCGCGCGGCCTCGACGCTGTCGGGGGGCGAGGCTCAGCGCCTGCGGCTGGCGACTCAGATCGGCTCGCAGCTCGTGGGTGTCCTCTACATCCTCGATGAGCCGTCGATCGGGCTTCACCAGCGCGACAACGGCCGGCTCATCAGGACCCTCGAAAGCCTGCGCGACCTCGGCAACACGATCATCGTCGTCGAGCACGATGAGCAGATGATGCGGGCAGCAGACCACCTCGTCGACATGGGGCCGGGCGCTGGCTCCCACGGCGGTCATGTCGTCGCTCAGGGAATGGCGAAGCAGGTGGCGATGGAGCGCGCGTCGCTTACCGGCCAGTTTCTTGCCGGGAGCCGCGCGATCCCGGTGCCTGAGCGGCGTACCGAGGATCTGGGCACCTTCTCGCTCCACGGCGCTCGCATGCACAACCTCAAGGGAATCGGCGTCGAGTTTCCGCTCAGGAAGCTGATCTGCGTCACCGGTGTCTCTGGGTCGGGGAAGTCGACGCTCGTCAACGAGATCCTCTACAAGTCGCTGGCGAACCGGCTCCACCGCGTGCGCGTCAAGCCCGGCGACCACGATCGGATCGAGGGCATCGAGGCGTTCGACAAGGTCATCGACATCGACCAGACGCCGATCGGCCGAACACCCCGCTCGAATCCCGCGACCTACACGAAGCTGTTCGATCACATCCGGGAGCTCTACGCGCAGACGCCCGACGCGAAGGTGCGTGGTTATCGACCGGGGCGCTTCTCGTTCAATGTCCGCGGTGGGCGCTGCGAGACCTGTAAGGGGGATGGCACGCTCAAGATCGAGATGCACTTCCTCCCGGATGTCTATGTCCCCTGCGAGACCTGTCAGGGCCGTCGGTACAACCGTGAGACCCTTGAGGTCAGCTTCAAGGGGAAGTCGATCGCCGACGTCTTGGCGATGTCGGTCGAGGACGCCCTCGCGTTCTTCGCACGGATCCCGAAGATCCGTCGCCGGCTGCAGACGCTGCACGATGTCGGGCTCGATTACATCGAGCTCGGTCAGCCGGCGACTACCCTCTCCGGTGGCGAAGCCCAGCGGGTCAAGCTCTCGGCCGAGCTCTCCAAGGTGGCGACGGGGAAGACGCTCTACATCCTCGACGAGCCGACCACGGGCCTCCACTTCGCGGACATCGAGAAGCTCCTTGACGTGCTGCACCGGCTTGTTGAAGCCGGCAATACGGTCATGGTCATCGAGCACAACCTCGACGTGATCAAGCAGGCCGACTGGATCGTCGATCTTGGCCCGGAGGGTGGGGAGGAGGGGGGCGAGCTCGTCGCCTCCGGAACCCCGGAGGAGGTCGCCGAGGTCGAGGCGAGCTCCACCGGCCAATTCCTGCGCGAGCTTCTACCGAGCCGTGCCAGGGCTGCCGCCTGACACCGGCGCACCGGCCGGCTTGTCATCCGCACGCTTGCGGGCCTATCACGCTGCGAACGCGCGCGTTAGGGTTGCCCGGGAGCGTTAGAGTCAGCGGCGTGAGCAGCGCACCCCCTCAGCGGCCGGCGATTCCCGAGGGGCGAGCGCGCCGGGCGGCTCCACGGGTCGACGAGCCGGACGCCAAGCTGACACCACAGCAGCGTGAGCGACAGCTTCAGCGGCAATGGTGGCTGCGCGTGTCGATGGTGTTCTTCAGCCCGCGGCCTGTCTTTGTCGCACTGCGGGACGAGTCGAAAGAGGCCCTCACGGCACGTCAGGAACCGATCCTCGCGATCCTGCTACTCACGGGAATCGCAACGGTTCTGCAGACGAGCGTCGCCGGACGGCTTCTCGACGATCCCGAGCTCGACGGGCTCCTCATCGTCGTGTGGGCACTTCTCGGCGGCGCGTTCTACGGGATCGCGAGCTACTGGATCGGCGGTACCGTGCTCTACCTGGGGACGCGCGGAGCCAGCGTCAAGAAGCAGCGGAAATCGAGCGCCATCCGCGCACGTCACGTCTTCGGGTTCGCGATGGCTCCGATCGCGCTGTCGCTGGTTATGTGGCCGGTTCGGCTCGCCATCTACGGAAGCGATACGTTCAGGACTGGCGGCGCCGACACCGGCATCGGCCCGGCTGCCTTCAACGGCATCGGCATCGCCTTCATCCTGTGGTCAGCCGGGCTGCTCCTGTATGGCATCCACACCACCTACCGGTGGACCTGGGTGCGAGCCATCGGCACCGTCCTGCTCGCAGTATTGGCGCTGCTTGCGCTGGTCGCACTCCTCATCGCGGTACGCCAGCTGTAGGTGCAGAGCACGTCGGGCCATCGGGTCTCCTTGCAGGCTGGGGAGGCTGAGGCGGCAGGGAGGCCGAGGCGACGCGGCACGGCTGCCGTCGGATGGCTTCGTGCAGCGCTCTAGGCGAGGTACCGCGGCTGGCTTGGGCGCGCGGTGCGGGATCTGGTGCAAATCTCTGACACGCTCGGCGTGAGCACGCATGGTTTGTGCGGGTTTTCTCGTTACCGTCGTAGCCGGAGGGAGGCATGCGGCCGGCCCCAGTGTGGCCTGTCGAGGCGGGCATGGCTAGAGGAGACAGGGCGTGGGGCTTGGCGGGCGTTCCCTTGTGCTCGGACTGTCTAGCGGTGGTGGCACCGCTCCTGGCCGGTAGCGATGGGGTTGCTCCTCCGTACGCCGTCCGTGTGCCAGGGCGGTGAGAGGGGTGCCCGGCCGGCGGCACGCCTGTGCGCAACTGTGGCGGTCTCGTGACGCTTCTGTGACAGATCGCGCAAGAGCTGCGGGCATTTCTGGGCTACCCCCGGGTGGTGGGTGGGGGGCGGGCTCCCCTTAGGGCTGTCGGAGGCGGGAGCCCCAGCTCGGCGATTTGGAACGACAAGCCAGCCCGCACCCAGGCAGCCCCTTAGGGCTGTTGCAGGCGCCGGCCCGGCTCGGGACCGCCGGGCTGAGGCCCGCTGGGAGCGCCGCTCGGCGGTGTCGTTCTGCGGAGGGCCCGGGCCGGCATGGCCACCACAGGCATCGGCGCACCCCGCACGCTTGCCGTGCTCTGCGGAGGGCTCGCGCCGACGCAGCCACCGCGAGGGTGTCCCGTGGCGCCGCGAGGAGCTGCTGACTGGGCTCGACCACCCGCGGTTCACGGAGCCCCTGCGCCCCTGATCCACGAGCTGCCGTCGCTTCAGCCGGACCCACCCTTGACCGCACCGCGCTGGCCGAGGTCCGAGCTCGCACCACCAGCTGCCGTCGCTTCGGCCAGAAAGACAGCGAGGCTGAGTTCTTCAGCCAGCGCCCGTCGCGCCCGTGTCCGGCCGCGCGGTTAGGTGGGCGATCGGCTCGCGCGCGGATCGAGCCGGTCCTCGAACAGGGCGAGCTCCTCCTGCGGCATCGCGTACTCGTGCTCGGAGCTCGGATAGGCGCCGCTGCGTACGTCGTCGGCGAAACGCGCGAGCGCTGAGCGTGTTTGAGCGCCGACGTCGGCGTACTGCTTGACGAAACGGGGGCGGTGGCCCTCACTCAGGCCCAGCAGGTCGTGATAGACCAGCACCTGGCCGTCGCAGCTCGGTCCGGCGCCGATGCCGATCGTCGGGATCGTGAGGGCCTCGGTGATACGGGCGGCGACAGGTGAAGGCACGGCTTCGAGCACGATCATGCTCGCGCCTGCGGCCTCGAGCGCGAGCGCCTCATCGATCAGCTCGAGCGCCCGCTGGGCTGTGCGACCCTGAGTGCGATAGCCGCCGAGCAGAACAGCGGACTGGGGCACGAGGCCAATGTGGCCGCAGACCGCCACACCGGCGCTGACGATCGCCTGCACGCGCTGGACGGTCGAGCTGGCGCCCTCGAGCTTGACCATGTCGACGCCGGTCTCCTTCACAATCCGTATGGCGTTCCTGACTGCCTCGGCGTCGGAGACCTCGTAGCTGCCAAAGGGCATGTCGCAGATCACGAGCGGCCGCTGGGCGCCTCGCCTCGCCGCGCCTGCCAGCACGATCAGCTCGTCGAGCGTGATCGGCACGGTCGAGTCGAGGCCGAGGACGGTCATCGCGGCCGAGTCGCCGACGAGCACGAGATCGACGTCGGCCTCGTCTGCAAGCCGCCCGCCGCCGCAGTCGTAGGCCGTGACCATGACCAGACGCTCGCCCCGCTGCACCTTGGTGCGCAGCTCGGTGAGTGTCTGTCGTTGCTGCTCTGCGCGGGCGTTGCCCATCAGAAAACCTCCTGGGCTCCTGGGTCGAGGATGACGTTGTCGATGAGTCGGGTGGAGCCGACGGTGATGGAGCCAGCGAGCAGAGATTGACCGTTCAGGCGCATCGTGTCGACGTAGTCCATGACGACGTCGACAGCCTCGGTCAGCGCCTCACGAGCAGCGCCGACCGGATCTCCGCCGAGCGCATGCGCTGCTCTGCCGGCAGCGAGGGCCTCGGGCAGAGCCAAGGCGGCCTGGCGTTCCCGCTGCGTCAGGTGCACGTTGCGCGAGCTGAGCGCAAGGCCATCCGTATCACGCACGGTCGGCACGATCCGGACGTCGACGTCGATGTCGAGGTCATGCACCATCCGGATGACGACGGCGGCCTGCTGTGCGTCCTTCCGCCCGAAGTACGCACGGTCGGGCTGCACGATATTGAAGAGCTTCAAGCAGATGGTCGCGACGGCTCCGAAATGTCCGGGTCGAGCAGCGCCCTCCATGCCACGGGAGACGTCGGCGACCTCGACCTGCGTCTGGAAGCCCGCAGGGTAGACCTCCTCAGTGCTCGGAGCGAACAGGTAGTCGACCCCAGCGGCCTCGGCGGCTTGGCCGTCGCGCTCGAGCGTCCGTGGGTAGCAGTCGAAATCGGCCGCGGAGCCGAACTGGGTTGGGTTGACGAAGAGGCTTATGACGACGAGCTCACACTGCGTGCGGGCGGCCTCGATGAGCGCGAGATGACCTGCATGCAACGCGCCCATGGTTGGGACGAGCGCGATCTGAGCGTGCGCCCGCCGTGGGTACAGCTCCTCGCGGAGCCCGGCGATGGTGGTGATCACCTCCATTGGCCGACCAGCCAGTGAGGGCAGAGCGCGCGAGCGCCATCGCGAGAGCTCGGGGCATGCTCGGCAACCACCGGCGCAACAGCGCGCGCGCCACCGGCCGAGGCGGTGCTCTCGGCGCGGCTGCCGCCAACCATGACGGCTGCGGTGAACATCCAGGCTCCAGTTCCTCCTTGGGATACCGGGCTCGACGGACCTGGTGACATTATAGATGCGCAAGGCGCCTGCGTCTGCGAGCGCCTGTGTCGATGCGCGAGGCGCTCGCCTCCACCCGTCCATGCGACGGGAGCGGCGGGGAGCGCCTGCGGCCGAGCCGCAGCGCATCGGGGCCTGACGGCTTGTGCTCGAACCTTGAGGGATGGGTGTGGTTCGATGTACGCTGCGACAAGATCACTGCGCTCGCAAGCCAAAGGGATCCCCGCTGCCTGAAGAACCACCAGGACAGGAGATCGAGGTTGAGATCAGCTCCGAGTGCGAGGCGGGTGTCTACGCGAACTTCGCTGCTGTCAACAGCGGTGAGCACGAGCTGACCATCGACTTCTGTCAGATCGTGCGGCGTCCCGAGCCGCCGGACCCGATCAAGGCGCGGGTCGTCAGCTGCATCCGCATCGCCCCGACGTTCGTGGGGCCGTTGCTGCAAGCGATCTCGGAGAACTCGTTTCGACGGGAGGACCTGATCTGCAAGAGCCATGGGAGCTAGGGGCCGGAACAGTGAGCTGCCGCTCCAACGGCCGGCCCGTGCGTTGCCGTGCACCAAGCACTCTCGGGCGCCGAAGGTGTGCCGTGACTGAGGCCGGCGCCGCAGCTTGCGTCGTGTCCGTCAGTGTGCATAGACTGGACGGCGTGCCGATCTACGAGTTCGTGTGCATGACGTGCGAGTCGCACTTCGAGGAGCTCATCAGGAACGGTGGGGACGAGCCGCCGTGCCCGGACTGCGCCTCCACCAACACACGCCGCCTGCTGAGCGTCTTTGCGACGAGCGCCTCCAGCGGGGAGCCAAGCTTCGGTGCGCAGCCTCGCATGCCGTCCGGCGGCGGCGGCTGCTGCGGCGGGGGCTGTGGCTGCGGCTGAGCAAACGCTGACGCGAGAGACGGCCTTCGCTGAGCTCGCCGCGGAGGCCGCGGTTTGTACCCGGTGCCGGCTAGCCCAGGGACGCACGCAGGTCGTCTTCGGATCGGGCGATCCCTCCGCCGACCTGATTTTCGTCGGTGAGGCTCCAGGGTTCCATGAAGACAAGCAGGGCTTTCCCTTCGTCGGTCAAGCCGGGAAGTTGCTCGACGAGCTTCTGGCCGGCATCGGCCTGACCCGTGAGGCGGTCTTCGTTGCCAACGTCCTCAAGTGCCGCCCCCCGGGGAACCGTGACCCGATGCCCGACGAGATCGAGGCCTGCGAGAGCATCCTCTTCCGGCAGGTCGCGCTGATCGAGCCGCGCGTGATCGCAACGCTCGGTAACTTCGCCACCAAGCTCCTCTCCGGCCGGCCAGACGGCATCACACGCGTGCACGGTCGGCCGCAGGAGGCCCGAATCGGCGAGCGCAGCGTCATGCTCTATCCGGTCTTCCACCCGGCCGCCGCTCTGTACACCCCGGCGATGCGCAAGACGCTCGAGGAGGATTTCAGCCGGCTTCCTGCGCTACTCGACGGTTGCAACGACGGAATGGTGCCGGCGAGCTCTGGGGGAGCAGCGCTGTCCGAGGTAGCGCCAGCGCTCTCCAACGAGCAGCTCGATCTGTTCTAGGCGCGGGAGACCGCGGCTGAGCGGCGCTCCTCTACCCTTCGACGCGTGGGAGAGGTGGTCTCAACGAGTGTCGAGGCGACCGAGCGCGCGGCGGCGTTGCTCGCGCGCAGGCTGATCGTGGGCAATGTCGTCGAGGTGTCCGGCGAGCTGGGCTCCGGGAAGACCAGCTTCATTCGAGGCGCGTGCCGGGCGCTTGGCGTTGAGGGCCCGATCACCAGCCCGACATACACAATCGGCCACCGCTACGAGGGGCGGCTGCCCGTCTCGCACCTGGATCTCTACCGGCTCGAGCGCGTCTCGCGCGCAGAGCTCGGCGACCTCGAGCCGCTCCTTCAGGATGCGGTCGTGTTCATCGAGTGGCCTGCGGCGGGCCGGGGGACGCTTCCAGCCGCCTGCGTCCAGGTGAGGCTCGCACATCTTGACCCCTGCCGGCGGCTGATCGACGTCGAGGCCACCGATCCGGCGTTTGCCGACCTCGGCGCGGAGCTGGACAGGCTCGTCGCTTGATGAGGGCAGGATCAGCGCTACTCGCGCTCGACACCGCCACCCAGCATGCCTCTGTGGCCCTGGTCGCCAGGAGCGATGGTCGGGTGCTCGCCGAGACCTCGGCCCGACCGATCTCGCTCGTCGCCGGCATCCAGCGGCTGCTCGACGAGGCTGAGCTAGGCGCGGACGCGATCGGGGCGCTCGTTGCGGGCACCGGGCCGGGCAGCTACACGAGCTTGCGCATCGGCCTGGCGACGGCGCGGTCGCTGGCATTCTCGCTTGGTGTTCCCGTCGCAGGCGTCTCGACGCTGCAGGCCCTCGCAGCTGGGGCACCCGGCGCCCGGCCGCTCATCGATGCGCGCCGCGGCGAGGTCTTTGCTCTTGCACCCGATCCCGTCTGCCTGCGGCCTGGGGACATGGGCAGCAGCGAGGGCGAGGTCTACGTCGGCAACGGGGCAATCAGGTATCGGGAGACGCTGGAAGCTCAAGGGGCTGTTGTCCCGCCCGCCGACGATGTGCGCCATCGCGTCAATGCCGCCTTGCACGTCACGCTCGCAAGCGAGTTCGGAGACGCGTCGGCGCTAATGCCGGCGTACCTCCGCGTGCCCGATGCCGAGCGAACTCGGAAGGAGTTCCCGGTCGGGTGATCGAGCTTCGGCTGCTCTCCAGGGACGACCTCCCATCGATGGAGCGCATCGAGCGTCGGAGCTACCCAACGCCCTGGTCGCGGACGATGTTCACGAGCGAGCTCGCCAAGCGTGCCTCGTTGTGTCTCGGGGCCTTCGACACAACGCGCGACCGGCTTGTCGGCTATCTGATCGTGTCGCGCGCTGTCGGTGCCTGGCACATCATGAACCTCGCGATCGACGTCGGTTATCGGCGCCAGGGAATTGCCACGACGCTGCTTGACGAGCTGTTTGCGCGCCTTCAGGACGATCCTCTGGCCGGCTGCACGCTTGAAGTGCGCCCATCGAACGAGGGAGCCATCGTCCTCTATGAGGGATTCGGATTCACGCGGCGGGGCATCCGGCGTGGCTACTACACCGATAACCGGGAGGACGCGATCATTATGTGGAAAGATCCCGCGCCGCGCACGGTGGCCCGTGGGCAGCCATTTGGGCGGTTGAACACTGCTCCCTCGCGGTGATTCTCGGCATCGAGACCTCCTGCGACGAGACCGCTGCCGCGTGCATGACCGAGGACGGGCAGGTGCTCTCGAACGTCGTCTCCTCCCAGGCCCAGCTGCACGCGCGCTACGGGGGCGTCGTTCCCGAGGTTGCCTCGCGGCGGCATCTGGAGCTGATCGAGCCCGCTGTGCGCGAGGCGCTCTTCGAGGCCGGTACCACACTCGACGACATCGACGAGATCGCGGTGACCCAAGGCCCTGGTCTCGTCGGCGCGTTGCTGGTGGGCCTTGCCTTCGCGAAGGGACTTGCGTGGGCTCGTGGGCTCCCTCTCGCGCCTGTGGACCACCTGCACGGCCATGTCGCCTCGCTGTTTCTGGGGGACGATGCTGTAGAGCCGCGGTTCGCATGTCTCGTTGCGACCGGCGGCCACACGCTGCTGCTCGACGTGAGCGAGCGCGATCGCTTTCGCAGGATCGGGACGACGCTCGACGATGCGGCCGGCGAGGCTTTCGACAAGGGTGCGCGGCTTCTGGGTCTCGGCTACCCAGGCGGGGCGGCCCTCGACCGGCTTTCGCGCGACGGCGATCCCGAGGCATACAGGTTTCCGGTGGCGCGCGTGCCCGGGCACGACTTCTCGTTCTCGGGTCTCAAGACCGCGCTTCTCTATGCGGTGCGCGATCTCACCGCCGAGCAGCTCGCGAGTCGCCGCGCAGATCTGGCCGCCTCGTACGAACGTGCCATCGTGACCGCGCTTGTGCGGGGGTTGGAGCGCGCCGGCGAGGCGCTTGGAGTCGAGCGGCTTGCGCTCGTCGGAGGGGTTGCAGCGAACTCGGAGCTTCGTCGGCAGCTGCAGCCCCTCGGTGTGAGCCTGACGCCGCTTGAGCTCTGCACGGACAACGGCGCGATGATCTGCTCTGCAGCTCGGTACGTTCCGAAGCTCCGCTTCCCGCATTACGGCGACATCGATGCGTATTCGTCGGCCTAGGTGGGCGCGGCGCCGCGCCGGCACGGTGAGGCGCGTCGTTCTCTATCACGCGGAGGGCTGACACCTCTGCGAGGGCGCGCGGCGCGTGCTCGCAGAGGTACAGGCCAACGAGCCATTCGACCTCGATGAGGTCGACATCGCGACGTCCAGGCAGCTCGAGATCGCCTACCGAGATCGAATCCCTGTCGTCTTGGTCGATGGCGTCGAGGTGTTCTGGTTCCGCGTTGAGGCGGCGGCGCTCATCCGCCGGCTGAGGGAGGCTGGCTAGTCGGAGAGGGGACGGCGGGCGCCGGTGTCTACCGCGATCTCAGCGTATCTTCGCGGGTATGCTGAGCGGCGCGCTGTGGCGGTGGACACGCGATTCGGGCGGGATCAGCTGGGCGTCACCGACCGGTTGACGGTCGGTGTTGCGGCGCGCCTGAGCCGGTATCTGCAGGTGCTCACGCAGGCGAAGAAGATGGGCAAGGAGCGCATCTCCTCGCAGGAGATCAGCGAGTACACAAACGTCAACGCAACACAGATACGGCGCGACCTTTCCAGCCTCGGCAAGTTCGGCAAGCGTGGGGTCGGCTACGCGACCGACCTCCTGATCGCCGAGATTCGCAAGATTCTGCGCACGCAGGGTCAGTACAACATCGCGCTGTTTGGCGCCGGCCGCCTGGGACAGGCGGTGGCGAGCTCCGGCGCCTTTGCCGACCACGGGTTCAATGTCGAGGCGGTGTTCGACATCGATCCGGCCAAGATCGGGCGTCCGATTCGGCAGACGGTCGTCAGTGACTACTCCGAGCTCGAGCAGGTCATCCGCAACCGGGCGATCACGATCGGAGTGCTCGCTGTGCCCGCAGCAGCGGCTCAGCAGGTCGCCGACGATGTGGTTGCCAACGGCGTCCGCATCATCTTCAACTACTCGGAGGCGCTCTTGAACGCGCCTCCGGACGTTACGATCCACAACTCGAACCCGGCCGCCGAGCTCCTCCACGCGCTCTACTTCTCGCTGGCCTGAGCGGCCGGCGAGCGTTGTCAGCCAACCGCGTCCGGGCCTGGGCGCTGGGTGAGGCGCTGCTGGGGAGAACCGGTGCTCTGCCGACTCCGGACTCTGCCGACTCCGGAGAGCCCCAGGCAAAGCTCGCCGGTGATCGGGGAGCGATACGTGCGGGAAGGGACGACGAAGGCTGTGTCTCCTTCCCCCTTCCTGCTGCCGCCAGCCCTCACCTGAGAGCAACCGCGACGGCTGCGGTTGTCCCAAGGCCTGCGTCCTGTCTGGACGGCTGGGCAAGGCGGGGGAGCAGCGGTCATCCGAGTGTCGGTGTCCCATCCAGCTGGCGTGGCTGGGCAGAGCCGGTGACAGTTTCGTGACGGTTTGTCAGCACTCTTGTCACCAGCTGCGCGCAAGCTGCGCGCTTTTCTGGGCTACCCTCTCCCGGGAGGGGGGCTGCCCTTCGCAGCCTTCGGGGCGGCTCGGCGGCCCCGCGCCCGCACGAGGATCAGGGATTGCCGAGCGGGGCTGCTCACCTGGCCACCCGCAGTCTCCGCGCGGCGCTGCTGGGAGTTCGCGGCCGGCTTGATCCCGCAATTGGCGGCAACTGCGCTCCCAGGGGCAGCGGCGCCCCCCGCTCGCCGATGCCCGCGCTCCTGCCGGCCGATGGCCGCGTTCCTGCCGGCCGATAACCTCGCTCTGCTGGCTACCAGCGGCGGCTCTGCCGGCTACTAGCGGCCGCCACGGCGGTCGGAGCTGCCCGATTCGAGCGGCCGGTCGCAGGCCTGGACGGTGCCCCTGCAGAGTTGGGCTGGTGGCGACAGGGCCTGCCCGATTCGAGCAGCCGGCTGGATTCGCGAGCTAGGGATTGACCAGCACGACGACGATGTCGCCGTCGGCAAGCAGGGCGACGGCGTGCTCGACCGCCGCGCGATCTGACGAGGCCACCTCGACCGCCCCGTCCTCGCTGATCGACGCGTTGAGGCCGGCCTCGCGCAGCAGGCGCACGACGGCCTCGGCAGGCCCCTCGACCGCGCGTACGATCTCGCCGAGGCGCGCGGCCGAAAGGGCCGCATCGGACCCCGCGAGACCCTCATCCATGGCCGGTGAGTCCGGTGGCACCGTCTGCTCCTCGCCTGCTGCTATCGGCATCGCCTCGGACTTCGGCCCGGGCTCCGGCACGATGCGCTCCGGCGCCGCGGGCGGCGGCGACGCGGCATCAGCCGGCGCAGGGGTTGCTGGCGGGGGCGGCGCTGGGGCCGGCGCGGTTTCAGCTGGCGTGGCCGCAGCTGACGGTGGCGGAGGCGCCGCGGCTGGTGGTGGTGGCGCTGCTGGGGGCTCTGCAGGTGCCGGGGCCGGGGCTGGCGCCAGGGCCGCCGGCGGTGAGGCCGCCTCTTCATCTCCAGAGCCGAGGTCGACGGTCGAGAAGATGGCCACGAGCGCTGCGATGGCGGCAACGGGCGCGAGGACCGCGACGAGGCGGCGTGGCTGGAGCAATTGCGGCGTGGGCCTTCGCTCCTGTGGTCCCAGCGAATCGAGGGTATGCGCGATGCGCTCGCGCGACATCTCGAGCGGAGAAGACGATGTGAGCGCGCTGACATCTCGAGCGGAGAAGACGATGTGAGCGCGCTGCGCCCGCCGCGAGCAGGGCGACCAGCTCACTGCATTGTGCGCAGCTCTCCAGGTGCTGGCGGATCGTCTCCGCGGTCGTGGGATCGGTGTCGCCCTCGAAGCATTCGAGCAGCTCGATGTCGTTGGGATGCAGGTCGGTCATCTAGCTGTTCGACTCCGATGTGCCCACAGCGGTTCCTAGATGACGGGCTAGCTCGGTGTGGCCTCGGAATATCCTCGACTTTACGGTACCCTCGGCGATCCCGAGCACCTTGGCGATCTCGGCGTACGGGCACCCGAGGACGTCGTAGAGAACGACCGCGGTTCGGTACGTCTCGTCGAGCTCATCGAGGGCACCTTGCAGGGCGCCTGACAGCTCGTGCTGGACGAGACGCTCACGAGGGTCGGTGGGCTCGGCGACATCGTCGAGCGGCACCCCGCCGCCACGCGCGCCGCGGACGCGCTGGTCGTGGATCGCGTTGACAGTGATGCGGTGGAGCCACGTCGCGAAGCGCGCATCCGCACGGAACCGGGGAAGCGCGCGCCAGGCACGGATCAACGGCTCCTGGACGGCGTGCTAGGCATCCGCGCTCGACCCAAGCTCGCGCGCCGCCAGCGTGAACAGCCGCGGGTGGTAGCGCTCCACGAGCTCGGCGAAGGCGCGCTCGTCTCCGCGCCGTGCCCGCGTGACGAGTGGGGTGTCCCGGTCCACCTCGACAATCATTACTGACGCACGCAGCCGCTGTCACCGGTTGGCGCGCCCTGCGCCATCGGCGAGGATGTCGCGCATGAAGATCCTGATCTGGCACGGGTACCTGCTCGGCGGAACGGGCTCGAACGTCTACACGAGGTCGCTGGCGCGGGAATGGTCGCGTTGCGGCTACGAGGTGACCGTGTTCTGTCAGGAGCCGCATCCCGACCGGTACGACCTCGCCGGTGCGCGCGTTGTGCGGCCCGAGATCGGCCCGATCCTGCCCGTGTTCGTGCTGGATCGCTACGAGGATGTGAAGTCCAAGCTGCTGCAGGACACGACCCCTGCCGAGCGCGAGCGGGTCGTCGAGGCGAACGCCCGCGCCATGCGCGAACACGTGCCGGCCGACTTCATCCTCGTCAACCACGTCCTGCTTGGGGCGCCGGTCGGCGTGCAGGTCGGTGAGCAGTTCGCGCTCAAGGCCCACGGCTCAGAGCTCGAGTTCTCGATTCGGGGGAACGATGAGCTGACCCGCTGGGCCCGCGTGACGCTTGCCGGTGCCAGCGAGGTGTACGTCGGCTCCGAGCATGTGCGCTGCGCGCTGGCCGATGTGATCGGGCCCGGACCGCACACCCGCCGCGTGCAGATCGTCCCTCCTGGCGTCGATGTCGAGCTGTTTTGCCCTCAGCCCCGTGATCAGGCCCTCGCGGCGCTGATCGATGAATCGCACCGCGACCCGCCGAGTCGAAGTGAGCGCGAGCCCGACCGCGGGAACGCCGAGCGGTTTACCGCGTTCTTCGCCGATGGCGCGCCGACCGTCATCTTCGTCGGAAAGCTCAGCCGTGAGAAGGGCGTGCACCTGCTCATCGAGGCGGTGCGCCGTGTTGGCGTCCGCGCGGTCGTGGTGGGCTTCGGCGAGGAGCGCGAGGTACTCGGGCAGCAGGCGGCCGGCATGCCCGTGCTTTTCTGCGGGCCGCTCGGGCACCGTCACCTAGCCCGGCTGCTGCCGCTCGCCGACGTCGCCGTGACGCCGTCCATCTTTCCGGAGGCGTTCGGCATGGTGGCCGCGGAGGCTGCGGCGAGCGGCGTGCCACCCCTGGTCGCGCGTCACTCGGGGCTCGTCGCCATCGCCGAGGGCCTCGAGGCCGAATACCCGCCCGGCTATGGGCGACTCGCGAGCTTCGAGACCGGCAGCATCACGGACCTGGCTGCGAAGCTGGAGGAGGTTCTCGCGCTCCCGCCGCAGATGCGATCCCAGCTCGGCGCGGCCGCCCGCCGCGCCGCAGTCTGCCGCTGGAGCTGGCGACAGGTCGGCGAGCGGCTGCTTGCGCGCTGAAGAGCGGTTCGAAACGATGGCCTGAGCGAGGTAGCGGGCCTGTAAACCGGGCTGGTACCTGGTATTTTCGTCCGTATGGGTGACGAGCAGACGCTCAGCGCGGAGGAGCAGCTGCGGCTTTCGCACGAGCAGTTCGAGGCAGGTCAAGACTTCACGCTCTCGATCGAGGAGGAGTTTGCGCTCCTCGACCCCGACACCCACGACATGGTCAACCGCTTCGAGGAGATCGAAGCAGCTGTCCGTGGGACCGAGCTGCAGAAGGACTTCGCCGGCGAGCTGATCGCGTCTGAGGTGGAGATCAAGACGGGGCGCTGCGAGACCTTCGCGGAGGCCGCCGACAAACTCGCCGAGAGACGGGGTCAGCTGATCGAGGTCGTCGACCGGCTCGGTATCGCGCTTGGCGGTACGGGCACCCACCCATGGAGCTCATGGAAGGACCAGCGAATCATCGACACCCCGCACTACCGACGCAACGACGAGCTTCTGCGCTACGTCACCTGGCGCAACAACACCTTCGGGCTTCACGTCCACATCGGTATCAGGGGGGCCGACCGCGCGGTTGCGGTCTGCAGCGCGCTCCGGAGCTACCTGCCCGACCTCCTTGCGGTGTCGGCCTCATCGCCGTTCATCGAGAACTGCGTCACCCACCTCCACTCCGCGCGCTCGCAGACGTTCACCAAGATGTTTCCGCGTTGCGGCATCCCCGATCCCTTTGCGAGCTGGGCGGAGTACGAAGGGTTCCTCCGCTACCTGTACGCAACGGGCTCGATGACCGAGCACACGCAGCTCTGGTGGAGCATCAGGCTCCATCTGGCATTCCCCACGGTTGAGGTGCGCATCTGCGACGCGCAGCCGGAGCTTGCCGAGGCGCGTGCGCTCGCGGCGCTGATCTACGCGCTCACCGCACGGGTTGCTCGTGCCGTCGACGAGGGCGAGCAGCTGGCCATCCACCCGGACCGTCTGATCGAGGAGAACTTCTGGCGGGCGATCCGCTACGGTCTCACGGGCGAGCTGCTCGATCTCAATCGCATGGATGAGCTGCGGGTACGTCCGGCTCGCGTGGCCGCCGAGGAGCTGGTGGAGTGGGTGCTGCCGGTCGCCGAGGAGCTTGGCCTGAGCAGAGAGCTCGAGATTCCCCGCGCGAACGCGGCCGAGCGGCAGCTGGCAGCCTCCGAGGCTGGCGCGACGCTGGCCGAGATCTACGCGCAGCAGGTGACGCGCACACACGACGCGGCGTTCGAGGCGGCACATGGCTGAGCTCGACGACGAACAGCTTGCTCGCGAGCTCGCGGAAGAGATGCGCAAGCTCCGGGTCGAGGACGTGCTCGTTCAGTCGCTGCTGACAATCTCGCAGGTCGGGTACCGGCGCCTCGGCATGACCCCGGAGACTACCGAGGACCGAGACCTCGACCAAGTGCGCCTTGCCATCGAGTCGATGGACGCACTGACACCGGTCCTCGAGCGGTTCGTCCCCGATCAGCTGGTCAGCGACTTCCGCGCGTCGGTCTCGAGCCTCAAGCTCGCCTACGCGGGTGCGTCGTCGACGAAGCCGGCTGACACTAAGCCGGCCGAGACGAGCGGCGCGCAGGGGGAGCCCAGCCCGGCTGAGGATGCGGCATCGGACGAAGCCGCTGCGGGTGAAGCCGCCACGGGCGAAGCCGCCGAGAGCGAGGCCGCCCCGGGCAAGACTGGTGAGAGCAACCCGAGCTGATGTGGGTGTCCTCGGCGGCTCGGGCTTCTACGAGTTTGTCGATGACGTCGAGGAGGTCGAGGTGGAGACGCCCTACGGGCCGCCCTCGGCGCCGCCTGCGGTCGGGAGTATCGGAGAGGTGCGGGTCGCGTTCATCCCGCGTCACGGCCGGGTTCACGAGCTGGCGCCGCATCGAATCCCATACCGCGCGAACATCTGGACAATGCGTGAGCTCGGCGTGCAGCGCATCATCGGCCCGAACGCGTGCGGCTCTCTTCGAGCAGATCTCGCGCTCGGCGAGTTCGTCGTCTGCGACCAGTTCGTCGATCGCACGAGCGGACGCGCCGACACGTTCTGCGACGACGCGCCCGTCACGCACGTGTCGGCCGCTGACCCCTACTGCGCCGATCTCCGCCGCTCGCTCGTCGAGGCAGCGCGCGGGCTCGACATCCCGGTGCGCGACGGCGGAACGGTTGTGGTCATCCAGGGGCCGCGTTTCTCGACGCGCGCCGAGTCGCGCTGGTTCCAGTCGATGGGCTGGGATGTCATCAACATGACCGCCTACCCAGAGGGCTACCTCGCGCGCGAGCTCGAGCTCTGCTACGCGACCGTCTCGGTGGTCACCGACTACGACGTCGGCGTCGAGGGCTCGCCCGCGGCCTCCTACGAGAGCGTCCACGCGGTGTTCGCGCAGAACATCGAGCGCCTGCGTGCACTGCTCATGGCCGCGATCCCGAGCGCTGCGGCGACTCCGCGCCTCTGCGCCTGCGCCACGGCGCTCGCGACTGCCCGCTGAGCGCCGCGAGCACGGGCTGGCGCCCTGGTCGTCGCCCCGCCGTCGTGCGACGAGCCCCTACAGGGTGCGGGCCGCCTCTTCGCGGGCCTGCTCGCAGTCGGCGACGTACGGCTCAGGCACGATCGCGCAGAGCGCGTCGGCCTTCTCGACCCCGTGGTCGTTGAAGACCGCGTTCTTCGCGGCGCCGGCGTAGCAGGCGCCCTGGCGGTCGGGACGCCCGAGGCTGCAGAGCTCGACAACGCGCTCGGGGTCGCGGTGGCTGTTGCCGCTGATGTCACGGCCCATGCTGCGGTAGCAGATCGCCTCGTAGCCGGGGTCGGCCTCGGTGTCACACAGCTCGAAGCCCTTCGCGTAGTCGTAGTCGACGACCCGGAGAGCGTACGACGTCTGCATAAGGTAGCAGGTGTGCTTGTACTTCTTCTCGACGACCGTGCATGGGTACATCGGCTCGTCTGACCGGAGCTCCCGCGACTTGTGGAACTCGCCATCGACCACGATGTTCTGCATGAAGACCCCGCTGTAGCAGGACCGCTTCTCCCAGTTGCCCTCGAGGGCATCGCAGAACGGGAGAGCCTCGAACACGCCGTTGTCGAACCGCCAGCTGACGCCATGGCCCAGACCGTGGACGCAGTTGTAATAGTCGAAGTCATAGCCGCGAACAGGATCTTCCTCGCACACGTTGTTGATCTCGACGATGAGATCGTCGTCAGAGAACTTGAAGAGGAGCCGCTCGAGGACGCCGTGGGTGTACCCCGACCAGCACGTGCCGTCCTCGTACGTAACGGCGGCCTGGTAGGAGCCGTATTGCTCCCACGCCGCGCGGCCGATCGAGTGGGTGAGCGGATGACACTCGGAGCGGACGAAGCTGTTCTCGTCCGAGAGCCGCTGGAGCTCCTGCAACGCGACGGTGCCGCCGCCCGCCTTGAGAATGCTGAGGAGATATACCTCGTAGCAGTCGTACTCGTGTTGGACTCTATTGATGCAGGACGGGTCGTACTCGCGGCCCTCGCTCGAGGCACTGCGCAGCCTCACCTCTCCGTCCACCTCGCCGGCGAGACCCTCTGGAGCCGGCTCGTCGACGCCTGGCTCCCCGGCGGGCGCGGGGGCGGTCTCAGGCTCGTCGGCTTGGTCGGGTCCGGCTGTGCCCGGCAGTGGCACCTGCGCCGTCCCGGCTGTCTCGGTCGTTCCCCCTGTCTCGGTCCTGGAGCCGCCTTCCTGCACAACCGCCGGCGGCGAGTCACTTTCGCGGGTGGTGAGGATAAAGACGAGAGCGAGGGCGACGGCGAGACCCGCGACGAGGATGAACGCCAGTGTGAGCCGCGAGTACATATTCGGAAATTACAGGAGAGGGGGCTTGGCCGTGCGGTCGGGGTCGTTGGGTGCCGTTCCGCGGGCTCGGTCCGGTCGTTACTCGAGGCGGGCGACTCGGGCGCGGAGATCACCGGCACCTCCGACCTCGCGTCTGGAGATTGTGATAAAACTCGCGGCCGTTGTGCCTCGGCTCAGAAACCGTGATCGTTGCATGGAGCGGCCAAGTCGGTAGCAACCTCGTGAGAAATCTGGGAGCCTGACCATGTTCTTCAGAGATCACAGCGTCCTCTTCGCCCTCTTATGCGCGGGCTTTGGTATTGCTTGGGCGGCGGGGCTGACCGTCTGGCTCCTGCGCCTGCCTGCGGGCACAGAACGCATGCGCGACATCGCCCGGGCCATCCAGGAGGGTGCGTCTGCGTACCTGCGCCGCCAGTACATCACCATCGCGGGCGTTTCCGTGCTCCTCTTCCTCGGCATCGGCTTCTGGAACGACCTCGGCTGGGGCGTGGCCGTGGGCTTCCTGATCGGCGCGGCTCTGTCCGCCGGGGCTGGGTTCATCGGAATGAACGTCGCGGTGCGCTCGAACACCCGCACCGCCGAGGCGGCCAAAGGGGGCATCGCACCCGGGTTGCGCGTCGCCTTCGGCGCGGGCGCGGTCACCGGCCTCATGGTCGTGGGCCTGGGTCTCTTCGGCGTCGCTGCCTACTACGGCATCCTGACGAGCTGGTTCGACCAGTCTGCGCGCGATGCCACCGAGGCTCTGATCGGGCTCGCCTTCGGAGGCTCGTTGATCTCGGTGTTCGCGCGTCTCGGCGGCGGCATCTTCACGAAGGCTGCAGACGTCGGCGCCGACCTCGTCGGCAAGGTCGAGGCGGGAATTCCCGAGGATGATCCCCGCAACCCCGCCGTCATCGCCGACAACGTCGGCGACAATGTCGGCGACTGCGCTGGCATGGCCGCTGACCTGTTTGAGACCTACGCGGTGACAGCCGTTGCCGTGATGTTCATCGGCGTGCTCAACGTCGCCGAGGAGATCGTCATCTTCCCGCTGGCGATCGGCGGCGTCGCGATCGTCGCGTCGGTCATCGGCACGTTGTTCGTCCGGGCCACCGAGGGTCAGAGCATCATGGCCGCGCTGTACAAGGGCGTCGTCGTGTCGACGGTGCTCGCGGCGGCCGGCTTCATCCCGGTCACGATGGCCTTCGACCACATCGAGTTCGCCTTCTGGGAGCTCTATGGCGCAGCGCTGATCGGCCTGGGCGTGACCTTCGCGCTCGTGCTCTTGACCGAGTACTACACCGGCACTCGCTGGCCGCCGACGAAGAACATCGCGAAGGCGTCAACGACCGGCCACGCGACCAACATCATCGCGGGTCTAGCAACGGGCATGCAGGCAACCGCGCTGCCGGTCATCGTCATCGCGGCAGCGGTTGTCGCAGCCTACGAGCTGGCCGGCCTGTACGGGATCGGCGTCGCGGTGATGGCGCAGCTGGCGATGACGGGCATGATCGTCGCGCTCGACGCCTACGGTCCCGTCACCGATAACGCGGGCGGGATCGCCGAGATGGCCGATCTCGACGAGTCGGTGCGGGGCGTCACCGACCCGCTCGACGCGGTCGGGAACACGACGAAGGCCGTCACGAAGGGGTACGCGATCGGCTCGGCCGGTCTCGCGGCGCTCATCCTCTTCGACGGGTTCACCAGCCAGCTTGCCGAGATGGGTCTGGAGGTTGCCTACGCGCTCGAGGACGCCTGGGTCATCGCTGGGCTGTTCATCGGCGGTCTCATGCCGTTCCTGTTCTCGGCGTTAGCCATGCAGGCAGTGGGGCGCGTGGGCGGCATGGTTGTCGAGGAGGTGCGGCGCCAGTTCCGCGAGCGCCCGGGGATCATGGACCGAACAGAGCGGCCCGAATACGGGACGACGGTCGACATCGTCACGCGCCAGGCCATCCGCAACATGGTCCTGCCGAGCGCGATCCCTGTGCTCGTTCCCATCATCGTTGCGATGATCAAGCCGCAGATGTTGGGCGGGCTGCTGATTGGAACGATCGTGACGGGCATCTTCCTCGCCATCGCCATGACCGCAGGCGGCGGCGCCTGGGACAACGCGAAGAAGCTGATCGAAGACGGGCTTTTCGGCGGTAAGGGCTCGGAGGCTCACGCAGCCGCCGTGACGGGCGACACGGTCGGCGATCCCTACAAGGACACCGCGGGCCCTGCGATCAACCCGATGATCAAGATCGCCAACGTCGTCGCGATTCTGATGGTGCCTCTCGTCATCGCGATTCACGGCTAGGCGGCTCGCTCTAACGCGGGTGGTATACGGTGTGCCGTGGCCCCGGCGCACCTCCCGGCCAAGGTGGCGCGGCGGCACGGCAGCGCCGGTTGTCGCGGCGGTTCTGCTACGGTCGGCCAGGTGAGCCGGTCTGTCGCTGGAGCCTGCCCGCTTGACTGCCCTGACACGTGCGCCTGGCACATCGAGGTTGATGCCTTGGGGCGGGCCGTCTCGCTGCGCGGCGATCGTGAGCATCCGTTCACCCGCGGAGCGCTGTGCGGCAAGGTCAACCGCTATCTCGATGCGCTCTACGCGCCCGATCGGCTGCTCCATCCCCTGAGGCGCGTTGGTGCGAAGGGCGCCGGGCAGTTCGAGCGCATCTCGTGGGAGGAGGCAATCGAGCTCGCTGCGCGCGGCATCCAGCGGGCCATCGACGAGGACGGGCCCGAGTCGGTGCTGCCGTACTACTACGCGGGAACGATGGGCCAGGTGCAGGGGTGGACGCTCGGTCCGCGCCTCTTCGCGGCCCTCGGGGCCTCCAAGCTCGGGACGACGATCTGCTCAGCCGCCTCCACGGCTGCCCTGACCGCGATTCACGGCGCGAAGGTCGGGCTCGATCCCGAGGATATTGCCTACGCACGGCTGGTGCTGATCTGGGGCGGCAACCTCCTCTACTCCAACGTTCACCAGTGGCGCTTCATCCTCGCCGCCAGGGAGGCGGGGGGGCATATCGTCACCATCGACCCGCTGCGCACGGCAACCGCCGATCACTCTGACGAGCACGTCAAGCTGCGCCCTGGAACGGACGGAGCGCTGGCCCTGGGGTTGATGCGGGCTGTTCTCGATGCGGGCGCCGCCGACCGCGACTGGCTCGAGCGGCACGCGGTGGGCTGGCCAGAGCTGGAGGCTCGCCTGCGCGAGTGGCCGCCCGCTCGTGCGGCCGAGGAGTGTGGGGTCTCGCTCGCCCAGCTCGAGGGCCTTGGACAACGGTTGGCGGCAACGCGACCGGCGGCGATCCGCATGGGCCTTGGCCTCCAGCGCCACGGTGGCGCCGGCGCGGCGGTCCGCGCGATCTCGGCGATCTCGGCCGTGACCGGCGACTGGCGCCACGTCGGTGGCGGGGTCGCGGGCAACGTGAGCGACCACTTCCCGGTCGCCACGACGGAGACCGTCTACCCGTCCGACCTGCCGCGCCGGCAGGCCCGGACGATCAACATGTCGAGGCTCGGCGAGGCCCTCCTGACCGTCGATGACCCGCCCGTGCGAGCGCTCGTCGTCTTCAATGCGAACCCCGGAGCGTCGAATCCCGCTCAGCGTCAGGTGCATGAGGGCCTTGCCCGGGATGATCTGTGCACGGTCGTGCTCGAGCACCGGCTGACCGACACGGCCGACTTCGCCGACGTCGTGCTTCCCGCCACCATGCAGCCTGAGCACATCGACCTCCACACGGCCTACGGCCACCTCTACATGACGTGGAACGAGCCCGCGGTCGCCCCGCCCGGGGAGTGTCTTCCGAACACCGAGATCTTCCGCCGGCTGGCCCGGGCGCTTGGCCTTGACCACCCACGGTTCTTCGACTCCGATCTAGACATCGCGCGACAGCTGCTCGACACCGACGGCTGCCGTGCCGCCGGCATTACGCTCGAGACGCTGCGGGAGCGCGGCTGGCAGCGCACAGTCGACTACCCGGCCGGCACGGCGCCGTTCGCCGACGGAGGGTTTCCGTCACCTTCGGGGAAGGTGGAGCTGCGCAGCGACGGGCTGGCCAGCCTCGGGCTCGACCCGCTCGTTGGCTACGTGCCGCCGTACGAGGTCGTCGACAGCGAGCTCGCCGAGCGCTACCCGCTCGTTCTCCTCTGCCCGGCCAGTCGGTTCTTCCTCAACTCGACGTTTGCCTCGACGCCATGGCACCTTCGCAAGGCGGGGCCGCTCACTGTGCATGTCCACCCAGACGACGCTGCTGTGCGATCGCTCGAAGAGGGGGAGGCGATCGTCGTGCGCAACGACCGCGGCTCCTTCGAGGCGGTCGTCACCGTCGATGATGCCGCGGCGCCCGGCGTTGCGTTCCTCTACAAGTCACACTGGGCCAAGCTGCTGCCCGGTGGCTTCAACGCCAACGCCACCACGCCTCAGCGCGACGCCGACATGGGCGGCTCACCGACCTTCCATGACAACCGCGTGGAGATCGAGCCGCTCAGGGTGGGGAGGCGCGCCCACGGGTTGGCCGCTGTGGGTGCTGCCGCTCCCGACGAGGTGTAGACGCAGCGGGCTGTGCCTGAGCTAGGCGCTGCGCCGCCGAACTTGCGGGCCGGCCGACTGGCCGAGGGCCGCGTAGGCAAGCGTCTGCAGGCTCTCGCTCAGCGATCTCAGCTCGTGGGCCACCCGCTGCATGCCGTCGGCCGAGTCGAGCTGCTTGTTGAGCGTGCTCAGCTCCTCGGCGATCCGATCGAGCCGCTCGAGGATTGCATCGAGCTGCCGATCGTCGAGGGGTTTTCGCTGATCCATGCGGCTCCATCGTAACCAGAGGCTTGGAGCGCGCCTCCCCGCGCCTCTGCTCAGGGCAGCGGGTCTGGCCGCTGCGCTCGCCGCTGCCGCGCTGCTTACGAGCTGTGGCAGCTCGGGCGCATCGCAGCCGGGGGCGGCGCTGAAGACGGCCGAGGTACGCATCGAGAGCCGCGACGGCCCGCTCGTGCTGACGGTCGAGGTCGCCGAGACGGCGGAGGCGCGCCGGACAGGGCTCATGGGCCGGGCGACGCTTCCTCCCGACGCCGGCATGCTCTTCGTCCATGAGGCGGACGTCCAACTCGCGTTCCACATGGAGGGCACCACGATTCCGCTGTCGGTGGCGCTGCTGGACGCGAGCGGCACGGTGCTGGAGATCCTCGACCTCGACCCATGCCGGGAAGCCCCGTTTCCTCGCTATCGGCCGTCGGTTCCCTACCGTCATGCGCTCGAGGTGAATCAGGGTGCCTTTGCCCGCTGGGGCGTGGCGGCGGGCGACCGGTTGGTGCTCGGCGAGCTCGTGGGCGACCGTTCCTCGGCTCTGGAGGCTCGAGACGCGCGGATGGCTCATTGAGCCCTCCGCAGTGCGGGGCGCTCGTAGCGGCTGCTAGCGAGGAAGGAGCGCGTCGAGCTGCGCACGGCTCGCTGCGACCGAGGCCCCGGGCCCGAGTGCGGTAAGCAGGCGCGCGCGCGCATCGGCACCGGCGCAGAGCTCGGCGATCCGGCGCGAGGCGCCGAGCTGTGCCAGGCACACCGTTGCGAGCTCCTGTGGTGCGTCCGTGTAGACACCGATCCGCACGCCGGTCTCGTGCAGTGCTCGCAGCGCTGCCATCGCGCCGGCGTCTGGACGCAGGTACACCGGGGCGTGATCCTCGGCGAAGCGGTGGAGCTGGCGCCGCCAGTCCCCGACCCCCGCCGTTGCCCAGACATCGAGCTGCTCGGCGGCAAGCGAGCGGTCGTTCGGAAGCGCGTCGGGCTGGAGCGGCGCGATCGAGTGGAACCGGCGGGAGGCGTGCTCGAGGAACGCCATCCACAGCCGCCGCGTATCGCCGAGCACGCTGTCGAGGTCGATTGCAACAGCTCGCACGCTCATCGCTCTCGGCTCGGGTTGAGGGAGGCGGGCCGCTTTGGCTGCGTACTCCTGCGGGGAAGCCGTGCCGAGGATCGCTGGCGCCACGCCCGCAGGCAGGCAAGAGCGATGACGATGCCCCCGAGGTCGATTGCCCAGTCGGTGATCGACCCGACCCGTCCGGGGACGAAGGACTGGTGAAGCTCGTCGGTTGCGAAGTAAAGCGCGGAAACGACGAGAGCGATGGGCTCGCTGCGCGTGGCCCGCCGGACGAGCACCGCGAGGATCGCGGCCTCAGCGGCGTGGGCCAGCTTGCGCAGCACGAGATCCCAGGTTCCCAGGCCGGTGTTGAGGCCGGGAATCGAGGAGAGGGCAAAGATCACCGCCGCCCACGCGATGACCGGAAGCCACGCGGACACGCGCTGTGCGGCCACGTGCCAAGCCTAGACGCTCGGCCGCGCGATACCCGTAGGGAATGCGTGTCCGGCGCGCTCCGCGCCCGGGGCGCGCTGCCGATTGCCGTGATAGGCTCGTGCGAAATCCATAGGCGCGCGGTCGTGGGAAGCCGGTGTGAGTCCGGCACGGTCCCGCCGCTGTGAGGGGAGAAGCCTCTGCGCCACGAAGCCACTGGCGAGCAGCCGGGAAGGCGGTGTGGAGGGGAGCCCTGAGTCAGAAGACCTGACGCGCGCCCATCGCGACCCCTCGCGGAAGGAGGAATCGTGCGTCACTTCTTCACTGTCACCATCAGCTGTCTGGCGATGGCCGCTCTCGGGGTACCGGCGGCACTTGCCGGTGATGAGATCACCGCTCACGTTCGGGTGGAGGGAAAGTCGCGCACCATCTTCGGCTCGACAGCACCGCTCTTGACACCGTTCCAGGGGGTGATCCACGCCGAGGACGGCACTCCCGTCGAGCTTCCGCAGCCCACAGCGCTCGGCCTGCTCGAAGCCGCGAGCGCGCGCGGCGAGTTCTTCTACAACGTCCAGCAGTTCTCGTTCGGCTCGTTCGTCAACCAGGTGGGGCGGTACGCTGGCAAAGGGCTGAGAGGGTGGTCCTTCAAGGTAAACGGGCGTGCCCCCGACGTTGGAGCCTCGGCTGTCGTCCTGGAGGACGGAGACTCCGTGCTCTGGTACTGGACCAGGCTCGACCCCACGACCTTCGCTGGGCCGCCGACGCTTGACATCGTCTGGGACGGCCGGTGCCTGATTGCCTACGAGGTTGACGCGGCTGGCACGAGCACGCAGGCCCAAGACGTGAAGTTCAAGCTCGATGAGCGGCGGCGCATCTTCTCGCGGAAGGGTCGCGTGTGCACCGCCTCGTGGCGCACGGCGCAGGTCGTCAAGCGTGGCGCAATCCGCTCGCAGACGCTGATCGCCAGCTAGCGCGCGGTGCTGCGCCTCGCCGCACTCGCCGGGCTCGCGCTGTCGCTCGCGGCTGCGGCTTGCGGGGGCGTCTCGCACGATGGCGCCGGCCCGCCGCCAGCAGGGGTCGGCGCGGAGCAGCTCTCGCGAGAGGCGCAGGAGCCCGCGCCCGTGCCTCCCACCCTGGAGGTGCCTTCCGAGCCGGAGATGTCCTGGGCGCCGGAGATGCCTTCAGAGCCGCCGGCGCCTCCCATCGAGCCTGTGCCCGCCGGGCTGCCGACCCCCGCGACAGAGCCCTCGGCCGTTCCCGCGCCAGAGCCTCAGCCGGCAGCTGACGAAGCGACGCTCTGGGTGACCCGCGATGGCGGAAGCGAGCTCGTCGTCGAGGCCGCTGTGCCCGCCGGCCTGACGGTCATCCAGGCGCTCGACCGCGTCGCCGAGATCGAGACGCGCCACGGCGGGCGCTACGTGCAGTCGATCGAGGGGATCGAAGGAGATCTCGTCGGCCAGGAGGACTGGTTCTTCCTCGTCAACGGCATCGAGCCCGATCTCGGCGCGGCGGAGGTGCGGGTGAGGGCAGGCGACATCGTCTGGTGGGACTTCCGCAGCTGGGTCGACCCCGCCGGTCATCCGGCGGCGGCCGTCGGTGCCTTTCCCGAGCCGCTCATCCATGGCTGGGAGGGCCAAGCTCGGCCCGTTGAGGTGCGCGCGCCCGAGGTGCTGTCGTCGGCTGCGGCTGCCCTGCGGGAGCTGGTCGGCCGCTCCGGTTTGGGCAAGCCGCACCTGGTTGTCCTCGAAGTCGACGACGCCGAGACCGGCGCGACGTTCGAGGCCGAGATCGGCCGTCGGAACGGATCGCCGGTGACCTTCCGGCTGCACGGCTCTCGGGTCGCCGTCGAGGCGGCGGCGCTGCGGCTCGCCCGCGACCCGGCCGTCGTGCGCTTCCGGTACACGGCTCGCTTCGACGGTGAGGGAGAGATCCTCGAATGAGGCTTGCCCCCGGTCTCGCTCCCGGTGCAGCTGCGCTTGGCCTGGCGGGCGCCGCGGCCGCAGCGCTGCTCAGCAATCGGGTCGCGACGGCCGCCGCGATCGCCGTGCTCCTGCTCGCAATCGTCATGCGTGCGCCGGCGCGTCGGCGCTGGCCGTATGTCGTCGGCGGGCTGGTCTCGGGTCTCGGCGTCTTCCTGCTCTCGCCGGTGCTGGCGGTGCACGGCTCGCACGTGCTCTGGAGCGGCCCGATCGTGCCCATGCTCGGTCCGCTCGATGTGACCCGCGAAGAGATCAGCTCAGCAGCCCTGCACGGCTCGCGGCTGGCCGCGGTCGCATTCGCCTTCGCCGCGTACGCGCTCCTGCTCGATCATGACCGCCTGCTGGCTGCGGTTGCTGGCGCCCGGCGCTCGGCGCTGATGGCGGCGCTCGCGATTCGCCTGATGCCGACGCTGGAGCGCGATGCGGTGGGGCTGGCCGAGGCCGTTCGAGGCCGGGGCGTGGCGGTCGAAGGCCTGCGAGGACGAGGGCGCCTCCTCTCGCCGCTCGTGGCGGGCTCGCTGGAGCGCGCGCTCAATCTCGCCGAGTCGATGGAGGCCCGCGGCTTCGGGCGCGCAGGCCGAACGCGCCAGCCCCAGGCGCGCTGGCGCGCCCGCGACTGGACGACGGTCGCGCTGGCGGCCGCCGTCGCAGCGGGAGCCGCCCTGTGGCTGTAGCCGGACCGCCGCTCGCGCAGGTGGAGGGGCTCACCTACCGCTACGGCGGTACCGAACGAGACGCCCTGACCGATGTCTCCCTCACGCTCGAGCCCGGCGAGCTGGTTGCGGTGCTCGGGCCGTCTGGCTCCGGGAAGTCGACGCTCCTGCGGGCGCTCGCCGGCCTCGTGCCGCACTTCCACGGCGGGCGGTTTCGCGGCTCCGTCACGGTCGGAGGCTGCGATACGCGTTGGACCCGTCCCGCCCAGCTGGCGGGAACCGTCGCGAGCGTCTTCCAGGACCCCGAGCAGCAGATCGTCATGACGGCGGTCACGAACGAGGTCGCCTTCGGGCTCGAGAACCTCGGTACGCCTCCCGCCGAGATCCGTCGCAGGGTGGAGGAAGCGCTCGAGCTCGTGGGGGCCCTGCATCTCGCCGGCCGCCGGGCCGCGGAGCTCTCAGGCGGGGAGCTCCAGCGGGTGTGCCTCGCCTCGGCGGTGGCACTTCGCCCACACCTGATTCTGCTCGACGAGCCGACCTCGCAGCTCGATCCCGCTGGCGCGGAGGATCTCCTCGCGACGCTCCCAGACCTCGGCTCGGCGGCTGTTATCTCCGAGCAGCGCGTCGGCCGGGCGCTTGCGTGCGCCGATCGGGTCCTCTACATGGAGAACGGGCGCCTGCTGCTCGACGCGCCGCATGCGCAGGCGCTGACGTGGCTTGCGTCCGAGCGTCCTCCGTTCGCGGGAGCTCCGGCCATCCCTGGGCTCGACGCACCGAGCGCTGGGCCTCCGGTGCTGACCATGCTCGATGTCGACTTCGCCTACCACGATGGGCCGCCGGTCCTGAGCGGCGTCTCGTTGCAGGTGCGCGCCGGCGAGATCGTGGCGCTCGAGGGCCCCAACGGCTGCGGCAAGACGACGCTGGCCAAGCTCGCTGCCGGTCTGCTAACGGCCCAGTCGGGTTCCGCCACGCGGGCGGGTCGTGCCGGCTACCTCTCGCAGGATCCAGGGCGGTACCTCGTGCGCGATCGCGTCGATGACGAGGTCGCGCTTGCGGTCGGCGGCGATCGGGCCCGCGCGGCCGGCTCGCTGGCCGCCTTTGGCTTGGTCGACTTGGCCCGGCGCCATCCGCGCGATCTCTCGAGCGGCGAGCGGGAGCGGCTCGGCATCGCTGCGGTGGCGGTTGCCGAGCCCGACCTGCTCGTGCTCGATGAGCCCACCCGCGGCGTCGACCCCGTGCGCAAGCAGGAGCTCGCGGCTTGGCTTGCCGAATACGCGGCGGCAGGGAACGCGGTGCTCGTGGCGGCCCACGACCGTGACTTCCCGGCGCATCGGCGCGTGCAGCTGGGCATACGGGAGGTTGCGCGTGTCTAGGAGCCTGTCTGGACACGCTCCGGTTGGGCCCTGGCTCAGCACAGCCGTGCTCTCGCGTGCTCCGGCTCTCGGTGGGGCAGCAGCAGCGGCTACGTTGGCCGCCTCGGCGTGGGCGGCTCTCGATCCGAGCCGAGCCGGGCTCTCGCTGCTGCTCGCGGCGGTCGCGCTGCTCGTGGCCGGCGCTGCGTGGCTCGACGCGGGGCAGGGCTCGGCGAAGGAGGTCACGCTGGTCGCGGCGCTCGGCGGCGTCGCTGCAGCGAGCCGCGTGCTCTTCGCTTTCGTGCCCGGCGTGCAGCCTGTGACCGTGATCGTGCTCGCGACGGGCGCCGCGCTTGGACCCAGGGCTGGAATGGGGGTCGGGGCAGTCGCAGCGCTGGTCTCGAACTTCTTCCTGGGCCAGGGCATCTGGACGCCGTGGCAGATGCTCGGCTGGGCGGCCTGCGGGGCGGCCGGCGGTGCGCTGCGCCACGTGGTCGTGCGCCGGTATGCCTTCGCCGCGGTCGCGTTCGCCCTCGGGGTGGTGTTCTCGGGCCTGATGGATGTATGGCAGTGGTTCAGCTTCTACCCGCATACGCTGGGCTCCTTCACGGTGCAGCTCTCGCGCGGGCTGCCGTTCGTGCTGGCCCATGCGATCGGCAACGTGATCTTCGCGCTCGCGATCGGGCCCGAATTACGGCGCCTGCTCGATCGGCACGGGCGCCGGCTGCGAACGGAGGTCGTCTGGCAGTGAGTGCGCACGGGATGCGGCGCTGGCTGGGGCTCATTGCGGCTGTGGCCTGTGCGGGCGCTGCCTTGGCGGCGTTCACACCGGAGGCGGCCGCGGCCGCCTCGAACAAGGAGGCGGTTGCCCGGGCTGTGGAGTTCTTGGAGAACCGCCAGCAGAGCGACGGCGGGTTTGCCGAGCCGGAGGGCCGATCGGATCCGACGCTGACGGCGTGGGTCGTGCTCGCGCTCGACGCGGCCGACGTGGACGTTGCGAGGCTTCGCCGCGGCGGAGCGACGCCCGCGCACTTCCTCATGAGACGGCCCTACTGCACGGGCCGGCAGGTGTGCAAGGCAACCGACATCGAGCTTCGGATTCTCGCCCTGACCTCGCTCGGCCAGGATGTCGCCTCGCCGCTGGCGCACCTGAACGAGCATCACGTGGCGAGCGGGCGGATCGGGCCCTTCCTCAACTCGACGATCTGGGGAATCCTCGCGCTCCACGCCGGGGGCCGGCCGGTGCCGAAGGCGACGGTCAGGTTTCTGAAGCGGCATCAGCACCGTAGCGGCGGTTTCTCCTGGCATCCGAGCGGCGCGCCGGACACGAACGACACGGCCGCTGCGATCCAGGCGCTGCGAGCCGCCGGCGTCCCGGCGCGGGCGAAGGTGATCCGACGCGCGATCCGCTACCTCTCCAAGCACCGCCGGGAGAACGGGGGGTTCCCGCTGGCCGCGGCCGGAGCGCCGGACACCCAGTCGACCGCCTGGGTCATGCAGGCCTTCCGCGCGGCGGGCAGGAAGGAGCCCCCGCGCTCGCGGCGCTACCTGAAGGCGCAGCAGCAGCCCGACGGCAGCATCCGCTACCGGCGCGGGGACGCGCGCTCGCCGGTGTTGGTGACCGCCCAGGCGCTGCCGGCTCTTGCTGGGCGCCCCTTCCCGCTCAGCCGGTAGCGGGGGGCATCGCGCCGGCTCTCGAGGGCGCCCCCAGCTCAGGCGGCGGGCGGACTGGTCGTCGTGGGGCGACGCATTCTCCGCTCGACCCCTGCCCTGACTCGCGGCTCGCAAGGCCTTCGCGAGCACCCTCCCTATACTCCGATCCGATGGGAGAGCCGGGCACCGCTGCGATCCTGACCGTAGGCAACGAGATCATCTGCGGGGACGTCGAGAACACCAACGGATCGTGGCTTGCCCGCCGTCTCGCTCAGGCCGGCATCGAGGTACGGCTGCTTGCCGCGCTGCGTGACGACGTCGACGAGATCGCCTCGTTCCTCGGCCAGCACAGTCCGCGCGTCGAGCACGTCTTCGTGACCGGAGGTCTCGGTGGCACACCGGATGATCTCACCCGGGAGGCGGTCGCGGCCGCGTTCGGCGTTGGGCAGAGCGTCGTTGAGGATCTGGCCGAGTCGCTGCGGCGGAGGTTCGGACAGCGCGGGCTGGGCGACTACGCGGTGCGTTGGGCGAACCTGCCGGCCGGGGCCGTGCCGCTTGACAACCCGCTGGGCGGTGCTCCGGGCTTCCGCGTGGAGAACGTCTACGTCTTCCCGGGTCTGCCGGCGGAGATGGAGGCGATGTTCATCTCGATCGAGCAGCGCTTCAAGAGCGATCCGATCGAGACGTGGCGCCGCAGCTACCGGACGAGCGAGGCGCAGATCGTCGCGGTCCTCGAGGAGGCGACCGCGTGCCACCCGGCGGTCACGGTGGGAAGCTACCCTCGTTTCAAGGCGGACGGGCCCCAGGTCGACGTTGTCCTCAAGTCCTCCGATCTCGTCGCCCTGTCAGCGGCGGGCGCGTGGGTCGAGACTCGGCTCGAGCCAGCGCTCGAGAGAATCCGGTAGCGACTCGCTCTCAGGGCGGCGGGTCGACGCGGCGGCCGCCGCGCCCTGTCCGCGTGAGCCAGGACGATGGGGCGCGCTGCCGGCGAGCTGCGCCGTTACCATCGCCGCGTGTCTGTGCTCACGCCTGAGGAGTACCTCGCCGAGCTCAACCCAGCCCAGCGCGAGGCCGTGCTCACCACCGAGGGGCCCGTGCTCGTCGTCGCGGGAGCCGGCTCGGGCAAGACCCGGGTTCTCACCCATCGCGTCGCGCATCTCGTGACGACGTGTGGCGCGAGAGCCGAGGAGATCCTCGCGATCACGTTCACGAACCGCGCTGCCAACGAGATGGTCGAGCGCCTCTGGGACCTGATCGGCGGCGTCGTCCAGACCATGTGGGTGATGACCTTCCATGCCGCATGCGGCCGCATCCTGCGCAGGGAAGCAGGCCGCATCGGCTACAAGCCCGGCTACACGATCTACGACCAGGCCGATCAGATTAGGCTGGTCAGGGTCTGCCTGGAGGAGCTCGGGCGCGATCCGAAGCGCTTCGCGCCCGCGGGCATCCACGCGCAGATCTCGATGGCGAAGAACAGCCTGATCGGGCCTGACGCCTACCGCGAGCGGGTTGGGTCGTTCTCCGATCTGACCGCCGCCGACGTCTACGACCTCTACCAACAGCGCCTCGTCGCGTCCAACGCCGTCGATTTCGACGACATGCTGATGCTGACCGTGCAGCTGCTCGAGCAGTTTCCCGACGCGCTCGAGCACTGGCAGAAGGCGTGGCAGTACGTGCTCGTCGACGAGTACCAGGACACGAACCGGGCGCAGTACCGGTTCCTCCAGCTCGTGGCCGCGGAACGGAAGAACGTGTGCGCGGTCGGCGACCCCGACCAGTCCATCTACGCGTTTCGCGGCGCCGACATCCGCAACATCCTCGAGTTCGAGCACGACTTCGGCGACGTCGTGGTGATCCCCCTCGCGCAGAACTACCGATCGACGAACCGCATCCTCCAGGCCGCGAACGCGGTCATCGTCAACAACACCGAGCGCAAGCCGAAGGACCTCTGGAGCGAGCTCGGTGAGGGCGAGCCTGTGCGGGTGATCGAGGTCGAGGACGAGCACGCCGAGGCGCGTCTGGTCGTGTCCGAGGTGGTGCGCCTGATCGAGGCGGGCTTCACCGGCTCCGAGATCGCGATCTTCTACCGCACGAACGCCCAGTCGCGGGTGATCGAAGACCTGCTGGCGCGGCAGCAGATTCCGTACCAGGTCATCGGAGGGCCGCGCTTCTACGAGCGGGCCGAGATCAAGGATGCCTTCGCCTACCTCGCCGTGCTCGCGAACCCCGCCGATGCCGTCTCGGCTGGCCGCATCATCAACCGCCCGCGGCGGGGCATCGGCGACACCACGCTCGGCCGGCTTCGTGCCTTCGCCGACGCCCAGGGGATCTCGCTGCTCGAGGCGGTGGCGCGTGCCGACGCGGTCGGCCTGGGCGCAGCGCCCCTGCGTTCGGTGGGGGCGTTCCACACGCTCATGCAGTCGCTTTCCTCCGCCGCCCAGGATCTCGCCGTGCCTGAGCTGCTCGAGCGCGTGCTCGAGCGGGCCGGCTACGTCGAGGCGCTCGAGGCAGAGCGCACGATCGAGGCCCGCGGCCGGCTCGAGAACCTGCAGGAGCTCGTGGGCGTCGCGCACGAGTTCATCGAGCGCGAGCCCGACCCGAGCCTGGAGCGGTTCCTGCAGGAGGTCTCGCTCACGTCCTCCTCCGACGACCTCGAGGAGCGCGAGAGCCTCGTCACCCTGATGACGTTGCACAACGCCAAGGGGCTGGAGTTCCGCGTGGTATTTATTACCGGCATGGAGGAGGGGATCTTCCCGCACCAGCGCTCGATCGAGGAGCAGAGCGTCGAGGAGGAACGCCGGCTGTTCTACGTCGGCGTCACAAGGGCGCAGGAGCTGCTCACGCTCATCCACGCGTCGGCTCGATCGCTCTGGGGAAGCCGGAGCCGCCAGCGCCTGGCGAGCCGCTTCCTCGATGAGCTGGGGGAGGGGATCGAGCGCGACCGTCTCCGCTCCGCCTCGTGGAGCTCGTACGGCCACCGCTCCCTGGCGAGGAAGCCGTCCAGGGAGGTACCCGACCTCGCCACCGGCAACACCGTGCGGCACGGCACGCTCGGTGAGGGGGTCGTCACCCGGATCGAGCCCGGCGGCATCGTGACCGTGCGCTTCTCGGCTGACAGCTCCGAGCGCCGGCTCATCCTCGAGTACGCCCCGCTCGAGAAGATCTCGTAGGGTGCAGACAGCTCCGCGGGCGGCCCGTCGCGGCGGCTCCGGAGCGCTGAGAGCACAGACGTCGGCGTCAGCCGCGGCCCCGCAGGCACGTTGGCTACAGGGTGCGCTGGTAGCTGCGAAACGCGTGGGTGGCAAGCAGCGCTGTCGCGACCGATCCGGCGACGAGCAGGCCGAGCCAGAAGCCGATCGCGCTCCAGTCGGTCGTCGTACTCATCGTCTCACGTGCTGCCATCACAGCCCAGTTCACCGGGTTGAAGCGGGCGGCCCACTGCATCCAGACCGGCATCAGCTCCTCTGCGATGAGGCTCGTTGAGAAGAACGTCAGCGGCAGCGCGTAGAAACTGACGAAGGCGACCAGCGTGTCCTGTGAGCGCACAACGAGCGCGATCGTGTGGGAGATGCCCGCGAAGACACTCGAAATGAGGGCCGCCGCCAGCAGCAGGACCAGCCACCCGGCGAAGCCCGCTGTGACGCGCGCGCCGAGCGCATGCGCGATCCCAACGAGCAGCAGGGCCTTGATGACACCGATGATCGACGAGCGCAGCACCTGCGACACGACGATCGCGAAGCGGCTCACGCGGGTTGCGAGAAACCGCTCGAGCACCCCTCGGTCGTGGTCCATCAGCATGTTCCAGCCGCTCCACGAAGCCGAGAAGAACGCGGCCATCACGACGATGCCCGGCGTGAGAAACTGGATGTACGAGTCGGTCTCGAAGCCCGGAAGCTCGACGATGCGCCGAAAGAGCTGGCTGAAGAGCGTAATCCAGACGATCGGCTCGACGATGAGGATCGCGATCCAGATCGGCTGGCGCATGAGCGCTCGCCCCTGGCGCCCTAGCATCGCCCAGGTATCGAGGGCTGTAGCCCTCACGTGGAGGCTTCGTCCTCAGCGCGGAAGTCGCGGCCGGTGAAGCGCATGTAGACGTCGTCGAGCGACGGGCGCGCGACGGTCACGGTCGCAACCGCGATGCCGCCGGCCTCGAGGGCGGAGAGGATCTCGGGAACCGCCTTGCGGCCGTCGGCGACGCGGGCCCGCAGCACGCGCTCGTGGGCTTGGGCTTCCTCGACCCCAGCGAGCGCGGCGACGATCCCCGCCGCCGCCTCCGCGCTTCTCTCGCCGAGCTCCACCGTCACGGCATCGCCGCGCAGGCTGCTCTTCAGCGCGTCCGGTGTTCCCTCGACGACGACAGCACCTCGGCTGACGATCGCGAGGCGGTCTGTGAGCCGCTCCGCCTCCTCCAGGTAGTGCGTCGTCAGGAGCACCGTGAGTCGCTCCTCTTGCACGAGGCGCTCGAGCTCGGCCCACATCGCGACCCGCGCCTCCGGGTCGAGCCCCGTGGTGGGCTCGTCGAGGTACACGACCGCCGGGTCGTGAACGAGGCCGAGGCCAATATCGAGCCGACGCTTCATCCCGCCGGAGTACGTCTTGACGAGGCGGTCTGCGGCCGCGGTGAGATCGAGCCGCTCGAGCAGCTCCTCCACCCGCCGGCGCAGCGCCGGCCCGCGCCTGCCCTGAATCCGGCCCTGGAGCGTGAGGTTCTCGCGTCCTGTGGCCTCGCGGTCGACGCCCGACTGCTGCGGCACGTAGCCGATCACCTGGCGCACCGCGTTTGCGTCTACTCGCACGTCGCGCCCGGCAACGACCGCTCGCCCTGCGTCGGCGGTCGTCAGCGTCGCGAGGATCTTCACGGTCGTCGACTTGCCGGCGCCGTTGGGCCCGAGCAGGCCGAAGACCTCGCCTTCACACACGGCGAAGCTGACGCCGTCGAGGGCGCGGATCCCCTTCGGGTAGGTCTTCTCGAGCGCCTCGACCTCGATCGCGTTCACCGACCGAGTGTACGCAGCGCGCCCGGCGCGTTGCCCTGCCAAACGGGCGGAGCGCCGTGCTGTCGCGGTGGTCGATGTCGCCGGTACCGTGCAGGGCTGGGGGGGCGCTCACTGCGGACAACGCCTCGAAGGCCGGCATTCAGGGGAACGGTCGGTTGCTCACCCTCGTCCGACCCCCGCAACGCCTTCGCTACAATCCGCCGGCCAGGGCGGTTAGCTCAGTTGGGAGAGCACCAGCTCGACAAGCTGGGGGTCACTGGTTCGAGCCCAGTACCGCCCATTTCGTAAAGTTCCTGCTTATTAGGGATTTTCCCTGCTGTGGGGTTGGGGGGCGGGGTTATTTTATGGCCCTTTCTTGGTCCAAACGTTGTTGGTCGAGGGCGTCGAGTTTGGTTTTTGCGGTGGTTTCTGTGCCGTGGGCGAGGTGTCCGTAGGTCGCGTCGATGATTTGGACGCTTGTGCCCATGTAGCGGCTGAGCTCAAAAATCGGGATGCCGGCGGCGAGCGCGTCGGTGGCGAAGGTGTGTCTGAGGTCGTAGATCCGCTTTTGGGGGAGGCCGGCGGCCTCAAGCGCGGGTTTCCATTCGCGGGCGCGCCAGTTGTGCAGGTCGAGGTGGCTGCCGTGTCCGGCCTTGACGTTGTTGCCGCCGCCGGGGGCGGGGAACACGAGCTGGGTGTTGAGTCTCCGTGGTAGCTCGTCGAGCGCTTGGAGGGCAAGGTTGGAGAGCGGGACGCGGCGGCGTGACCTTGCGGTTTTCCCGTAGCGTTTGGCGACGCCGCGGGTGAAGCTGCGTTGGACGGTTGTGGCCGCTTGGGGGCGGTTGATGTCTTGGTGTTGGAGCGCGATCCACTCGCAGGGGCGAAGGCCGGTGGCCGCCGCGAACCTGATCATTGGCCCCCACTGGCCGAGTTCTGCGGCGAGGTTGTCGATCTGTTGGGGGGTGAACGGTTCGATCTCGGCTCGTTTGGGCTGGGGGTTTGGCCCGGCGAGTTTGGCGGGGTTCTGGCTGATATAGCCCCAGCGGACGGCCGTGTCGAGTGTCTGGCGGAGCGCCTGGGTGGCCCCGTAGCGGGAGCCTTCCGGCAGCGTGCGACGCCAGTCTGCGATCTCGCTGGCGCGGCGTTCCAGCTCCTGGAGGCTGAGTGGGCCGAATGTTTTCTCGGCGTGGCGGAGCCGTTCGCGGAGCGTCTGGATCGTCGATGCCTCCCGACCAACGCTGTGAGCCTCAAGGTATTTCAGGATGAACGCCTGCAGCGTGATCTCGGGCTGGCTGGCCTGAAGCCCGTCGATCTGCGGTCGGATCACGTCCCGGTAGTAGGTGAGCGCCTCCGACCGTGAACGGAACCCCGACTTCCGGCGGCGGGTACCGTCCCGGTCGTAGTAGCGCACACCCCAGCCTCTGGCGGTGCGGTACGGCTGGCCGAACTGCTCACTCGGCATGCGGGCCCTCCTCTTCTTCGGTGGTGTTCCCTGGCAGGTGCAAAACTATCGGGTCGGGGTGGACGCTTCGGGGTTCCCTGGCAGGTGCCTCTCGTCCACCCCGGCGACAGGCAGCCAAGTACGCGTCGATATCGGCCCGGTCGAACCGCAGCACGTTAGAGCCGAGGCGGTAGCCGGGGATCTCCCCTCTCCTCCACCGCCTCAGCACCGTCGCCGGGCTCAAACCAAGGAGCTCCCCGACCTGACGGGTCGTCAGAAGACCAGCGCTCATCCCGCCACCATCCCGGCAGGCGAAGCGTCGAAAGGCTGGCCCCGGAGGGCTTGTGGTGATCTGCGCAAGCCGCTTGCGGCCGCCTTTGGCGTCTCCCAGCCGCCGGGGTTGGGGTCGCGTCTGCACGCGGCCCTGTTCGCTCGAGGGGGCGTAGGTCGGCTCACTGCTGCCCCCGTTGGTGTTCCAGGAACACGGCTCGCTCTTGCTGTGCCCACTCCTCGGCGTCGTCTGGTTCCCTGTCTGTGGGCTGGTTGGCAGCGGGGCTGGTACGGGCGTGGTTGGTAGCCGTGCCATCTGCAGGCTGGAGGGGTTGCTGGCTGGCTTGGCCCTTTCCCCCTCGTAGGGGGGAGGGCCGGAGCCAGCCGCGACCAGCCTGCCCGTCAGGAGGCTCAGGTGGTACAGGTGGCACGGGGTCTCGTGCCAGCTCCGCGAGCGAGTAGCAGACCGGCGCCTTGGGTCTGCCTAGCTCTTTGCCGGGGCGCTGCTCGAAGAGATCGGGGTTGTCTTCGAGCGCCTGTTCGACGGCGGCCCGGCCAGCGCCGATCCCGCCCTTCCTCTTGGGGGCATGGCACTGTCTGGCTGTCCGCCATACCCCGTCGGCAAGCAGTCCTGTGAGCTCAGCGCGGAGGTCGCGTTCGCCCGGGGCGGTCTCGTTGTGAAAGTGGGTGAAGGTCTCGGTGTCTGGGTCGAAGCTGAGGATCGCGGCCGGCCGTTGCTTGCCCCAGCGGAGCTTCGGGTAGCTGAGTCTTGCCTGGTTTCCCTTCCGCGCTTTGAGGGTGAGGACAGCGTCGGCGTGTTGCACCCAGGCCCCCGAGATCTCGTCGAGCTCGTCGCCGACGCGTGTCTGGGCCCCTGGTTTGCGGAGGTGGTGCAGGATGATCCAGGCGACGGTTTGGTAGAGGCCTGTCTGTTTGAGCAGCTCGATGAACGGTTGGGCTTCTTTGGGGGAGCCCGCGCCGGTGTCGCCGAGCGACCCGAGCGGGTCGGCGATGACAACGTCGATCCCGTGGTGGGCGGTGAACGCGGCGAGCCTGCTGCGCGCCTCCTGCTGGTCGAGTCTGAACGCGGCCCAGTTGTGGGTGTGGATGTAGAGGTTCTTGTCGAGGGACTGGTGGCGCCAGTTGCGGTGTTTGCGTTCGAGTTTCTGCCGGAACGGCTCTTGTGGTCCTTCGTTCTCGATCAGGAGCACCCGCAGCGGCCGCTCAATGGGGTGGTCCAGGTAGCCGGCTCCGGCCGCGAGGTGGAAGGCGAGCTCGTTCGCGAGCGTGGTTTTGCCTTCGCCGCTTCTGCCGGCGAGCAGCATCAGCCCGCCCGCCGGCAGCACGGTGTCCTCTTCGGTGCCGATCAGCGCCGGCTTGGTGTCTGTCTTCTCTGCGAGGAACTCGTCGAGAGGAACCGCGAACGGCCTGTCGTCTGGGCCCTGCCCGGTCGCATAACCCTCGACCTCCGGGATGGGGGTGTCCGGGGTGTAGGAGACGGGCTTCCGGGCGCGCACATCTTCGACCGTGTCCCGGAGGTGCCCGGCGAGCTGCTCGTCGGTGACGTCTTCCCTTTGGAGGAAGCGCAGGCGGTCGGCGATGTCGTATCCGTCGTCCCTGTCGGTGTCGAGGTCGGCGATGTGGACGGTGCAGCCAACGCGGGCGAGGCTTTGGGCGACCTGGTTGGCGTGGCCTCGGCCAGGCTTGTCGCAGTCAGCCCAGACCACGCAGTCTGTGTTCGCCAGCATGTTCTCGGAGAACTCCTCCTGCCACTTGCCGGCCCCACCCGGGTTCGTCGTTGCCACCAGCCCCAGATCGTTGAGGGCGTCCGCGCACTTCTCCCCCTCGACAACATGGACAGCCCGACCAGCCTGGACGACAGAGACAACTTGGGGGAGCCGGTACAGGATGGGCTTGGCACCGCCTAGGCCTTTCTCCCATCCGCTTCCGGTGGGGTGTTCCTGCCACACGCGCTTCCCGTCCGGGGTATCGAGACGGACGACACGGAACACCGGCCTGCCCGAAGCATCCTCATAGACGTGCCCACAGCGGCTCACAGCAAGCCCCTTGGCCTCCCGGTCGGGCCGTCACCAGCGACATCTCCCGTTCTCTCTAGGAGGCCCCAGGCTGCGAGCAGAAGCCGCCCCAGCCAAGGCCCCCGCCGTCCCGGTCCTCAGACCCCCACCGGCGGATGGCATCCCCGCCACCAAGGAGAGCCACGGGACGTGGGCCAAGACGGTGGGCGAGCGAACGGCACTCGCCCACCCGGCACACCATCCCGGCCTCCTCGCCCCAGAGGCCCGGCGGGGCCCCTGTCGGGGAACAACCCCTCACACTCTGGCCGGGGGCGTGCTCCCGGAGATGGTGTTGGCGTGGCGATCCCAGGCCAGGCCGCGGCCACCGCTGTAGGGCCCGCCCGTGGCGGGCTACACCGGCCGGCGGTTGTTCTGACGGTAGGTCGGGATCGCCCGAGCCCGAACGGACCGGGGAACCCCGGGCGCCCCGGCTAGCCGCAGGCCCCCGCCCCGCTATCGCACGGCCAGATCGATAGCCGACACGCCCGGCCGGAAGCCGACGGCCCCCGGGGCGCCCCGACGGGAGAGTGACACGACCTCTCCGCGGCGGCACCCTGACCGGGCGGCCGTAGGTGAGCTGGTAGTTGCGCGCCAGTCTCCTCGCGGTCGCCTGAAGACCCAAACCCGCGGCCGTCTCTATCCGTCTGGCGTGGATGCGGCGCCGGTGCTCCGTCTGTTCCGCGAACGCCTTCCTGTCGTAGCGGATGACCACCGCCTAACCCCCAGGGTCCGCTTCCAACGCTGTGTACGTCCGGCGGGCGGCGCGATGTCTCGGGACGACCCTCTCGGCGACAGCCCGGGAACTCGACCAGGCACGAGCCCGCGGGGAGACAGAGACACACCCCGGCGGCACCCCATCAAGCCGGCGCTGCTGCGCGTCAAGTTCGAGCCGAAGCTCCACGACGAACTGTCGGGCGGCGTCGAGCTCACTGAGCCCGCCAGAGACCCCAACACCAGCGATGTATGCCGAGCGTTCGCTCATCGGATCAGCGGCCATCGTTGCTGCCTTTGCCGGGTTTTCTCGTGTCATTCGCGTGCCTCATTGTTGCTGGCGGTTCGGCCGTTGTTCCGCAAAACGGCCCTCCGGCCGAGAGGCTACACGGGCGCCTGGACGGCATGACCGAGGCATAGCTCCTCTTCTGGGCCGCCGCCGCCCCACCCGGCCACGAGTACGACCCGGCCCGTGAGACTCGAGCCACGCACCACGAGCAGCGGGAGCGACCCGGCCCCCAACAGCCGCCACCAAGGAGCGAAGTCCGCCCCGCCCGACGCCGCAACCACCTCCCGGCACCGTGCCCGCCACCCGGTGGTTATCTCTCCCCGTCTCCCCGTTACGAAGGATAGAAAACAGGGAAGAGAAAACCCCAATCCAGGCCCAATACATCTCCTCCAACTCCCCGGAGGAGCAGAATTACAGTATCTACTGACATCAGGCCAGGCCCCTGGGTAGCGCAGAAATCCCACGGGCGCATATGAGCACTCAAGCCTCGCCGTCGGCGATTCCTGACCCCCCGGGGGGTCGCGCCCGCCGCCGAGCACGAGCTGAGAGCTTGAGAGCCGCTCACGCGTGCTCGCGAGCACGATCGAACGTCGCGCGCCGGCTGCTCCTCCCGGCCGCGTCCAGCAACGGCGAAACAGAGGGAGTCTGGCGCCCGATAGGTAGGGACTATCGAGCGGATAGCGTCCGGTAATTGGACTTACCGGAAACTAAACGGTCACCTGCCGAGAGCTTGCCCAGGTTGCTCAGACCGCCCCGAGCAAGCTGAGCAATCTGGCCGGAAAGCGGGTCTCTCGCGCTCGCGCGCGCGGGGGAGGCCGCCGGGGTTTCTAGGTTTTTGGGGGGTGTGTGTGGGTGGCTGGGTGGGCGGTGGAGTGGGACATTAAAAACCGTTTGGCGGTCTGGGTGGCTGTGTTTTCCCGGTGTTGGTCGGTGTTTCCGCGGCGGCTTGGCCTGTTGGGTTGGCGTGCCTCCGGCTGCTGCTACTGGGGCGTTGGCCGTGGGTGTGTGGCCTGCCGGGGCGGCGGGGGGGCCGGCGGCCGCACCTGTTTGTGGGTTTACTGCCGTGTTTCTGCCGGGTTTTGGCGCCGGTCCTACACCAGTTCGCACCGGTTTCGTCGGGTTTCGGTGGCCGTTGGGCCATGAAAACCCGGGAAGCGGGGGCCGGGGTGGGTGGCTGTAGGCGGTGGGGGACCTGGTCGGAGCGGGGGTGTTGCGGCGGTGGCCCTGGGGGTTGGCCGGGGTTTGTTGGGGTGTTGTCCGTGGCGGCGGCTAGAAGGGGGGGTGTGAGACCGTTTGTTGGCGTTGTGTTTGCCGCGGTTCTGGCTGTGGTGG
>JAPOVR010000138.1 GCA_026708005.1 Actinomycetes bacterium | reverse complement strand
ACAGACACAAGAATCTGGCTCGCAGCCTAAGCGACCAGACCATGCCTGGACAGCTAGCCACTACTACTCGGAGGTGGCCTGCAACGATTCCGGGTGCTCCGGAGGTAGACAGCTCGAACGCTGCCCGGCTCAGCGGCTCTTCTATGCCTGAGGGGGTGATATGCGACTCGTCCGAGCAGACCTTCGGCCGCCCCTCCCCGCGGGCTGTGAGCGCTTCCTAGGAAGGAGCGGCGGTACGGATCAGCTGGGCTCTCTCACCAGAGGCACGACTCACCCACTACAACGTCTACCAGGAAGCACAGTCCCAGGAGTGATCTCGGTGCATGTACCGTGGCTACATGGCCCGCAACCCCAACAAACTCTAGGCCTCTCGCTGGGAAGTTCCGTTGAGTAAAAGGATATCGGCATTATGGTGCTATCGGCTCCTCCCAGCCTGCTCCTTGATGAAATCGCCCCAACTGTCCGTACCCTTGAGTGAGCGGGTTGTGGACAGCGCACTGGAGTCTCAATCGCTTGGCGCTCTGCGCAGCACTCTGCTGCCGCACTTTCTTTCTGGCGAGTTCCGGGTTCCTGGCGCCGGCCCGATCGTTGAGAGTGTCGCGACATGATCCGTGGGATCCAGCTGCTCCAGAACATTGGTCAGTTTGAGTCGGTTGACACCGCGGCGGCAATCGAGCTCGGGCGGGTCGTGCTGATCTATGGCGAGAACGGGAGAGGCAAGACGACTCTCGCGGCTGTGTTGCGCTCGCTGGCGACCGGCGATCCGCTCCCGATTATGGAGAGGCGCCGACTTAACGCGCAGCACGCTCCGCACGTCGTTGTCGACTGCGAAGACGGTCCACCAGCTGCGGTGTTCCGTGACGGCGGTTGGACTTGCGCGGATCGCATGCAGCCTCAGTTGGTGGTCTTTGACGACGTGTTCGTCGACGAGAACGTCCATTCCGGGCTCGCGGTCGATGCCCGACATCGGCAGAACCTGCACGAGTTCGTCCTCGGGGCCCAGGGAGTCAGCCTGAGCCGACAACTCCGGGGTCTGGTGTCGCGGATCGAGGGGCACAATACGGCGTTGCGGGAGAAGTCCGATGCGATCCCAGAGCGGGAACGCCATGGACTCTCGGTTGACGATTTCTGTGCGCTCCCCGAAGCGCAGGGGATCGACGCTGCGATCAAGGAGATCGAACGCGCTCACGCGGCGGCGCTCGATCGGGATACCGTAGCCAGAGAGGCTCTGTTCGAGCCGCTCGGTTTGCCAGCATTCGACACCGAGGCCATTGACGTCGTTCTCGCTCGTGAGCTGCCCGATCTCGACGCGGAAGCGGAGGCGAGGGTGCGGGCCCATGTCGAAGCGCTGGAGCCGGGTGGCGAGCAGTGGGTCGGTGACGGCATGCAACGTGTTGCGCCAGAAAAGCCCTGTCCGTTCTGCGCCCAGGATCTCGCCGGCTCGACCCTTCTTGCCCACTATCGGGCCTATTTCAGCGAAGGCTATGCCAACCTCAAGCGTTCCGTAGAGGAGCTCCTGAGAGCAGTGCTTCATGCACACGCTGGCGACGTCCCGGCCGCATTCGAGCGTGCTGTCCGGGTGGTCGGCGAAAGACGGCAGTATTGGTCGCGCTTCTGTGAAGTCCCGGCCGTGCCGATCGACACGGCACCGATCGTGCGTCATTGGAGCGCGGCACGGGAAGCTGTTGTCGCAGCGCTAGCCTCGAAGCAAGCGGCCCCGTTGGAGCCACGAGCACTCGCGGCGGAGGCGAGGGCCGCTATCGCGGCGTACGAAGCGCACAGGCAGCGGATCGCGGAGATCAGCGCCGCGCTAACCGCTGCAAACGAGGCTGTCCAGGTGGTAAAGGAGCAGACCGCCGCAGCCAACCGAGATGCCATCGCTACCGACCTCCGGCGGCTCCAGGCCACGAAGGCGCGGCATACGTCGGAGATCGCGGCGTTGTGCGACGAGTACCTAGCGGAGAAGAAGGCCAAGGCTCGCACAGAAGATGAGAGGGCGGAGACCAGGACTGCGCAGGACGAGTACCGAGCCGATGCGTTCCCCGCGTCGCAAACGGCGATCAACTCTTATCTGCGCCGGTTCAACGCTGGCTTTCGGCTTGACCGTGTCTCCTCCGCGATGACGCGTGGCGGCGGCACCTGCAACTACGACGTGGTGATCAATGACTCGCACATCACCGTCGCGGGCGACACAACGCCAGAAGGAGAGCCTTCCTTTCGCAACACATTGAGCGCTGGCGACCGCAAGGCGCTCGCGCTCGCTTTCTTCTTCGCGTCCCTAGACCAGGACCCCGATCTCGGAAACAAAGTCGTCGTGATCGACGACCCGATCTCGAGCCTGGACAACCACCGCTCCCTGACGACGGTTCAGGAGGTTCGACGTCTGGCCGATCGAGCCGGCCAAGTGCTTCTGCTCTCGCACGACAAGCCGTTCCTTTGCCGTCTCTGGGACGGAACCGACCGGACGATGCGCGTAGCACTGGAGATTGTCCGGGCGGGCACAGGATCCACGCTGCGCGAGTGGAGCGTGGACGAGGACTCCCTCACCGAGCACGACCGGCGTCACGACCGACTGCGAACGTACATCGACACAGCCGATGGCGATCAGCGCGAAGTAGCCAGGTCGATCCGACCTCACCTCGAAGCCTACCTTCGGGTAGCCCTGCCGGAACAGTTTCCGCCAGAAACGCTCCTCGGCCGGTTTCTTGAACGATGCCGCCAGAGGAGAGGCCAGCCGGACGAGATTTTGGATCAGGCCACCATAGAGGAGCTTGCTGGGCTTGTCGAGTATGCGAACAGGTTCCATCACGACACGAATCCGGCATGGAAACCGAGATAATCAACGACGTGGAGCTTCGGGATTTCGCGCAACGGGCGTTGGCTTTCGCAAGCCCATAGCGGAGGATAAGCAAACCTGTTTCAGAGTTCGCTGTTGAAGAAGCCGCCCCTTGGGGACCCGCAAAGTTCCGGTGGGCAGCCGCCACCCGGTTCAGGCTGCGGTGACCCAATAAGACCGCCCCCGCAATGACAGGATATCCGAGGGCAGGTCACACTGTCCAGCCTGATCTAGTGTTGCCTATATTGGCATCAACCGTTGGCACCAAGATTTACACTAACCTTCTTCTGCGGAGGAGCTAGAGGAACGCGAGAACCGGCGTAAGGGGTTTCACTGCCTCAGCGCCTGGGACGGCAACCACGACGGCATGGAGAATTTGGTTCGCTGCAGGAATCAGCCCAAGCCAGGGGTTCGAGGGGGGGGTATGCGACTCAGGCAGAAGGCTCCAGGGCGGCGACTGTCGCTGCGGCGTCAAGGACAGTCACGGTGCCGATTGCGGTCCGAGCTCATTGTTCAAGTACTGCAGGTTCCGTAGGTCCTGTCGGTACTGGAAATTGGATGACACAATCGATTGGGCCGTGGGCCCGTCGAGGCCGAGTTCGGCGAGGAGTCGAGCCCGTTGAATCCACTGCAGCGCCATTGCTCCTCCGTGGCATCGGAGGTCGAACCTGTCGCTCGGTCGTGATCTGCCGTGAGCGACGTCGTTTCGCAGCTTCCCGATCCGGCGAAGCTCGGGCCATGCGTCGCGGATCTGGCGTCCGATGTCACCAGCGCGGGAAACGGCATCGTTAACTGCTTTCTGAGCGCGGTGTTTCCCGAGCTTTGCTCCGGGGTGCTGGGCGGCGTAGAGCGCTTCGACTGAGCGGACTGCGTTGAGCAGCGCGCTGTCGGAACCGCGGCTCAACAGGCGATCCTGTGACTCCAGGTGCAGCTCCATGGCCATGTAGGCGTCACCCGTCACGACTTCTCGCCAGTAGCTGGCGAACACGTCCATCGGATCGATACCGAACTCTTGGAGAGTGCCCACAGTTGTCAGGTACTTGTAGGGCGCCGGCTGCCCGGCATCGCGATCTGTCGTTCGATCAGTCCGCGGCAGCCTGGGGGGCAATGAGTTCCACCCACTGTTCCGGGCCGTCCTCCTCCCTCAAACTGCAGTTGATGCCGCTCACGACTGACGGCTCCATGGTCATGAACCGGGCGAATGACTCGAAGTGTCCGCTCCAATCCATGACAACTGCTCGCAGCGCAACTGGGCCTTCGACCTCCCAGTACACGACGTTGGCGAATGAGAAGTGCCGCCCGGGGTCTCGGTCCGGAGAGCCGACTGCGACCTCAGAGCCGCGGACAAGCGAAACCCGGGTGTCACCGATCGTCTTCGAGCCCAGTGTTTCGCGGCGAAGGTCGATTGTCACCGCGTTGCGGTCAAGGTCGAGCTCGACGTTGTCGGGCCCCTGGTGCAGCGCCCACGCGCGCAGGTCGTCGATCTCGATCCGGGCGCTGTCGCACTCCTCGTCTGATGTCACCCACACGTTCCTCCCCTTGGCGAGCCACCCGACCAGCCAATCCACGTGCCCACCGGACACGTGGACGAGATCCAACGTGCTCCTCGACCTGAGGCTGTCGAAAAGGCTGTAGCAGGTCGAGTCGCGGTCGATTCCCCAGATCTCTCGACGCGACCGATCCGTCGACGCTGCCGGACCACCTGCCATGAATGGCCGATCACCGGCAAACCCGATGGTTTCGAGGGAGAACCTGCCCTGAGCGACCTCCCTCAAAGCGCCCGGCACGCGGTCTGCGGGATCAGGCGGCTCGTAGTCGCCCGCGGCATCGGTCGGGTTCGCGAGCCACCACTCCCCAAGCACCATGGCCTCGCCACCATACCCGCGGGTCTAGGGGTCAGCGATCCAGCGCAGGCACCCAGCCGCCGGGCAGCCAAGTCCCAGCGAGCATAGAAGTCCACCATCCTGCGCAACCGCACCGTCCGACGCACACCACCTCCCAAACCCGAACAACGTCGGGACGCACTAGGACCGCCGCCCAGGTCGAGAACTGGATCGGGGATGGATGGCCCGCTCCTGCCGATACCCACCCGGGAACGCTGCCGTGCCAGGGGTTTGCCCGAGAACAGAATCGCGCCCCGGCGCCGCCGCAAACGGCGACTCGGGCTTCTAATAGATCTTCTAAAGGACGGCCCGGCACAGGGCGTTATCCACAGGCACTGTCCGGCACCGAAAATTCGCGAATCGCTACTTCAGAACCACTTTCCGGCGTAGACCGACACAGCCCGGTACGCTCCGAAAGGAGCTTAAAGCGAATCCTTGCCAGGTGCTAAGCTAGCCGGGCTAGATCCCGGGGTTAAAGGTGGATACGGTTGAAGGCCGCGAGCTTCCTGCTCGCGGCCTTCAGCTATAGTCGAGCCGGCTGTATTCACCTGGCGGGGTAGCGACCGCCCAACATAAGGAACCACCATCATGGGCGGTAAGCCACGTAAGGACACCAAGGCCAAGCCTGAGCCGAAGCCGGAGACAAGGCCCGCGAAGGCGGGAAAGACAGAAGTAAGGCATGCCCGTGACGGCAAAACACCACCTACTCCCAAGCCAAGACCGGAACAGAAGGGGAGAGGTGACTAAGTCAGGAAACGGGTGTGGAAGTTCCTGTGAACACGGCCAGACATACCGCTACTACGACGGCGGTGACCTCTACGCCCGTGAATGCTAGTGCGAAGCTCAGGTAGCGAGCCTTTCGATTCAGTATCTGCTCGTTCGCTTCGTAGTCCCATCCGATCGAGTGTGCGATAGCGAGATCAAGACGGAGCTTCTCGTGTCCTCCGTAGTCTGCGAGCAAATAGTTGGCGGCAGTAGGGTTTTTCCATCCCCTCGCTCTTACTCCCGCTATGACAACCACGGCTGCTGCGATGAAGGCAGCCCCGGCTACGGCTAGGGCTATTCCAACGGGCCTGCTGCCTCCTGACAGGCCTGCTGCTGACACGCCGATAGCAAGCGTTGATCCGGTGAACACCCACGCGAGTTTCGCGTCGAGGGCGGTTCCGACGGACCGCTGTTGGGCGAGCGATTCACGGGCAATGTCGCAGAGCCTCTCGGCGGTCTCTGGGTGATTCTGCGTTCTTTCCCAGAGTCCCTCCCACTCACGGTCTTCGGCGTCCGTGACGCTCATGGGGTCGGAAATGGTAGCAGCACCGGCTTCCCGGCGAGCGCGGACATCTACAATCGGCAGACACCCGCAGGCGCAGTTTCGGGAAGCACTGGAAGCGTCCCCACTAGCCCGCAGCAAGTAACCCCCCGGCGCGCCCAGCAAACGCCGGACTGGCCTGCCCCCCGAATCTGGTCCACCCTCAATGCGGGGACGTCGATCACGAAAGGGGGGCGCTGTGGCGCGTCAACAGCGCACGCTGGGGCACAAACTCGGGAGGCCAAGGTGGCCGTGACAGGTGACCAGGGCCTGTAGGGCCCGGACAGGCGAGGCCTCGGGATTCTGCGGCCCGGTTGTCTAATGCAGCGCTGCCGGGGCACCAGCATGAGTGCCCCGGCAACCCTTCTGTGCTGGCCGGCGAAGATCTGCGACCCTCTGCAATTGCGGTAGGCTGCCAGGGCTACCGAAGTACTGGCCAAGTGCCGCTGATCATTAGCCGTGACCGCTCGGAGGAACTGGCGCTCTCGCGCCCCCTTCGGCTCGGCTGTGATCAGGCTTCGGTAGCAGATGCCCGTTCCTGCG
>JAPOVR010000014.1 GCA_026708005.1 Actinomycetes bacterium | reverse complement strand
CCGACGCGCCACAGCGTCCCCCCTTTCACGACCCACATCCTCACATCGAGAGTGGACCAGCCCCAGAAGGGCAGGTCAGATGGGGTGAGGATCGATCCAGTGCGGCCCCGCGGTTGCGGTGTTCGCTGCTGCACGGGCCTCGGCAGGCGAGGTGGCGCCACGTCGCGCCAGTCTAAGCAATGGCTTACGGAGCCACAGAGACATCGGCGCTACCGGGCTGAGCGAGGGTCGGCAGGCTAGCGGCCTCCGCAGAGGCGGCGGGCCAAGCGGAGTGTTTCCGCGGTTGTTGCTGGCCTGCCTATCCGATGCCCCCCATGGAGTCAGGGTTGTTCCTCAAAGGAGACCCAGTAGATTGCAGACGAGGTTGCCGACAACCGTTGTCAGCTGGAACATCGCCAAGAAGCACGAGCCGTGGCGTCAGCTCGTGCGGATGGGCGCCGACGTCGCCCTGCTGCAGGAGGCAGGCCAGCCGCCGGCCGACGTGGCCAACCAGGTCGAGACGGGCGTTGTGGAGTGCTGGGACCCGCACGGCTGGAACTCCCGCTGGTTCGAAGGCCGCTGGAACAACCTCTGCGACCGGTTCTCAATGGTGGTGAAGCTGTCCGACCGCGTCCGGGTCGAGTGGTTCAAACAGGTCAGCCCGATCAGCGACACGGCAGAGGATGAGATCGCCGTCAGCGGGATCGGCACGATCGCAGCCGCCCGCATCACACCCCAAGACGCGCCGCCGTTTGTCGCGGTGTCGATGTACGCGCGCTGGATCAAACCGCACCCCTCAACCGGCACCACGTGGAGCGTTGGCTACGCAGACGCCTCGTCCCACCGGATCACCTCGGATCTGTCGGCGTTCATCGGCAGCACCGACCCCGCCACCCACCGGATCCTCGCCGCCGGCGATCTCAACATGATCCACGGGGCCACCGGCGGCAACCCGCTCGCGCCGCCCGCCCGTGACCGCACCGTCACCGACAGGATGAAAGCACTAGGCCTTGAGTTCCTCGGGCCCCAGCACCCCGAAGGCGGCAGGCAGGCCAGCCCCACCCCTCAGGGCCTGCCGCCTGACACCCGCAACGTGCCCACCTACCACACCACCACCAAGACTCCCGCGACCGCCGAGAACCAGCTCGACTACGCGTTCGCCTCCCGCGGCTTCCACAACACCATCACCGTCCAAGCCCTCAACGACCCCGACCGTTGGGGCCCCAGCGACCACTGCCGCCTCCTCATCGACATCGCCAGCGACTAGGAGGCTGTAGCGACAGTCACTGATCGTCTTCAGGTTGCTCAGGGTTGGTTTCGCCAACATCACCTAGGAGGGGTCGGCGTCCCCGAGCTGCCAAGCGAGCTCACCCCACAGCGTCCGCACAACAGTGCCGTCCCCTTTGGGAAGGCCCTGGGGTCGGCCTAAGAACCTTGCGGGGTGATTTGGGCGAAGCGGTAGACTTGCTTGCCACCGGTGATACTGGGGAGTTGCAAATTCGTTGTGAAAGTCTTTGCGGTGCTAGAGGCCGTCGAGCGACAAGTCGAAGACGGTTCCGCCTACGGTCAACACGGGTGACACGACAACATCGGAATAAGGGGGTTCAATATGGCCAAGTATCTGTATCAGGCGAATTACACACCAACAGGAATGCAGGGTCTGCTTCGGGAAGGCGGCAGTGCGAGACGCAAGGTCTTCGAAGAGATGGGTAGGGAGCAAGGCGGGCGGTTGGAGGCGTTCTACTATGCCTTCGGTGGTGCGGATCTATACATCATCTTTGACCTGCCTGATGCGGCGACAGCTGCCGCAATTTCCCTGGCCATCACAGCGGGAGGATCGCTCAGCATCAGTACGGTGCAGCTGCTCACTCCAGAGGAGATTGACGTAGCCTCTCAGAAGACGGTGAACTACCGCCCTCCGGGGGCTTGACCGCCGCTTGAGCCGTTGGGATCTCCTGAATTGATGAGGGTTTGTCCTCTAACTGCACCAACCAAAGCGGGCTGGCCCACACCAGCAACGCTACCATGCGCTCCAGCGCAAAAACATCGCCGGGCAGCAAGAACCTGTAGGCTCCCGCGCCGCTCCGAGTCCCGGGAACAGCCGGCCGGGGCACCAGCCCAAAGACAGCGCTGAAAGCAGGGGCAGCAGCAAACACTATGGGGCCGGGCACGTCAACCCGGCCCCTAGCTTCACCAACAGATCGGTCTCCACCCAGGCAAATCGTATTTCGCAAACGCCTCCTGGGAGGGTTTGGTGGAAGGGCTAGCGAAGGGGAGTTGCGACCGTCGGGCGGGATCGCCTCTGCCCCGTAGTAGGCGCCGGCGATCTGGCCATAGACCGCAATGGCCGTGTCGGCGTCGCCGGCGAGGTTCGCAGCCAGCAGCGCACCGTCACGGCACCTTCCGGGATTCCCGAAACGCCCACAGCGCCCCCCTGTGACGGCTGGACGACACGGAAGTCTCCTTTGATCTGCGGGGGGCTCCCGGTGCTTGAACGACCCGCCTGCCACAGCGGCGGCCCCCGCTGCCAGCGGGCTTCTCCCCAGAGCCCTTCCACCGGGCAGTACTGGGCGGAGAGAAGCGTCTCCTTACCGACACCACGCAAAACGCCGACAAGCGGGACGCCGAAGTAGCGGCACGCATCAACCGCTTCTCTCGCCACGCGCGTTGTCCGGGAGCTGTCGGAGCTTCTGTTGATCGCCTCGGCGGCGTGCCGCCGAGGCGGCCGCGTCAAATCCGCCTCTCTCGATCATGTTCTCCGCCAGGCACAAGGTAATCGACGTGTCGTCAGCCCACTGGCTGGGCCCCAGCCCAAACGGGCCGCCGCCGGTCATGTCATCGATCGGCTCGAAAGCGCTGGACTGCTTGAACTCCAGCTTCGCGCCGGTTGCTCGTCGATGGTCCGGGCGAGTTAGTCTCCTCTGCATCATTTTGCGGCAACAGGGGCTGCTTCCGCCCGTTCAGGCGAATCGGCTCGTCTGGGGCAGGAGAGGTGTTTGGTGCGGATTGTTTGCTGGAACACAGAGCACAAGCGGGACAGTTGGCGTTTCCTGTGTGAGCGTCACGGGCAGGCCGATGTCGCCCTGTTGCAGGAGGCGTGCACACCGCCGAAAGAGGTCGCTGCCAGGCTTGATGTCGGGCCCGGTCCCTGGGTACACAAGGGCTGGAACGGCGCCCGCGCGATCGTCCGTCTCTCCAATCGTGTCCAGCTCGAGTGGATACCGACCGAGGACATCATCGCCTCGGCGCCGTCAGGCTCGGCGATCGACAGCCCGGCCAGGCTCGCGGCCGGTGTTGCCACCCTTCCGGGCGGCGAACAGCTCGGCTTGGTCTCCGTCGAGTCAGGGCACGAGTGGGCGAAGATCGTGCCGGCGATGATCCTCCAGGCCCAGCGCTACTGCGAGAAACAGGGACACGGCGCAGGCTTGCCTTTCATCGTCGGCGCAGACCTGACAACCTGGTGGGACAGCGACACAACGGTTTTTGGGGAGATGATGCGGATCGGGCTGCCGCTGATCGGCCTGCACGCAACGACGTTCTACAGCCGGCCCAACGGGCAGACACCGGCTGATGCGGCCCTGCAGCTGGACTACGTGTTCGCCTCCCGGCCGATCGCCCACCGCCTGACCGTCCGAGCGCTCAACGATCCCGGCGACTGGGGTCCCAGCGACCACTGCCGCCTGCTCGTCGACATCGCCGGCGACTAGACGGGGCCTGTAAGTCTTGTGCTCTCGAGGTAGCGGTACGAGGACTCAGGCGGAGCCAAGGCGGCGGCATCGGCCCCAGGGTGCTGGCTTTCCCTGGATGGGAGCGTGAGCGAGCTGCAAGGGCGTATCGAGGGCCGCCTGTCCGAGCGGCTGTACGGGCAGCCGATCATCAACAACGTCGCGCGCGGCCTGTACGTGGAGTGCATGGTCGAGCTCGCGCTGCAAGAGCGCGACCCCGCGTGGCGTCTGACCGACGCGTGGGGTGGATGGGACCTCGAACATTGCGAGACGCTAGCGCGGTTAGAGGTGAAACAGTCCGCCGCGTTGCAGATCTGGAAAGAAACCGTGAAGCGCTCGCCGACGTTCGGTATCCCTCCCCGCAAGTGGTGGTGGGACAATGCGAGCTCTGTTTCGGTCGAGACGCGGCCTCAACGTCTCGCGGATGTGTACGTGTTCGCGTGGCACCCTGAGTCTGGCAGGAGCAGGGCGGATCACCGCGAGCCTGATCAGTGGGAGTTCTACGTGGTGGCAGAGCGAGACCTGTCGCAGCAGCCCTTGACGGCGTCGATCAGCCTGGGGCCGCTGCGCCGCCTGGCGCCGCCGTGTGGCTACAACGAACTCGCCTGCAAGGTGACCGACACCGTATCCGGCCTGCCCTCCCTCAAAGCCCAAACCTCAAGCGAGGAGGACTGACGCACAGGAAAGGGCTGCCCCCAACGCGCTGCCACCCCTCCGGCGAGCGAGGCGGCCCGACGCGTTCCCGGGCCGCCAAGTGTTGCCCTCCACCCCCAGCGAGGCTGTTCGATCGCCCACGGGTCTCCCGCGCACCCGCGCGCAGACAACGCACCCCAGGGCTCACCAACCGGGCCGCACCGGCCAAGCCTAGCCGCGCCGGTACCCGTCCGCCCCTTCACCCAGCCCGACAGCCCAGGCAGGGAACAGCCACACCCAAAGAGGGCTTCAACAGCAAACCGCGGCGACCGGCTACACAAGCCGCCAGACCCCTCCCCAGGGCCCCAGCCCCTCGATCGAAGTCCGACGCCGAACCCACTACCCAGCCCCCACCCCACAGCTCCCCTCGGCTACTGCCCGCCCCCACCCCACCCCACCCCACCGCGCCCGCACCCACCTAGCCCGTAACCCCCCAACCAACCACGACCCGGAAGAACGCTCACACCACAGCACCAACATAAACCCTGGCACAGACACCCAGGCAGGTCATTGCCAAGCGCGGCATCTTCGGCACTTACCACCAGATCAGCCGGAAGCACCTCCAGAGCTACGTCGATGCGTTCGCGGGTCGCTACAACTGGCGGGACATGGACACGATCGACCAGGTGGGCACGCTCGCAGCCGGGATGGCTGGGCGCAGGCTCACGTACGCCCGGCTCATCGGGCCAGTTGTGTGATGCGAGCAGGCGCGCCTCGGCGGCGGCCACTTGCTGGGAGAACTCCGCCAGCCGCTCGGGCAAGCAGCTTGCCCGTCACCAGTAGAACAGCAATGGTTCTCGGCGGCCGTAAGCTGCCGTCTTTGCGGGGTTTATCCCCATCAGGGCGAGGATCGCCCGGACGTGTCCGCCAGCGGTGTCGGTGTTCGTTGGGCTTCCGGTTTGCTTGCTGGCGTGCAGGGTGGTGAGCTGCTGGACAGGATTCGGACAACTTCGTCGCGTACTGGCAGATGGATCGGCTTGCCCTCTTCGTCCAATAGGCCGCTGCCTCGTTCTGCGCGGCCGATGATCGATGTTTGGTATCCCTGCGAGGCGAGTTCGGCCGCTGCGTCGTTCGTGTCGCTTGGAGGGAGTGCTGCAAGGAGGGTGCCTGAGGCCAGGGTGGCCCAGGGGTCGGCTCCCAGGGCACGACATACCTGGACGGCCGGCTCGTACCAGGCGACGGCGGCCCGATCGATGCGAAGCCGGACGCCTGCCGCTCGGGCCATTTCGTGTAACCCGGCGGCAAGGCCTCCTTCTGTCGGGTCGTGGAGGGAATGTGCCCCTAGGTTCGCTGCGATGAGCGTCGGCTCAACGATCGAGAGTCCGGGGCGGTGGCGTCCGGCTCGTGCCCGCTCGATCGTGATCGGATCGAGGCTGTCAAGTAGCTCCACGGCTTCGTGAGCGAGCACTGCGCCGCCTTCGAGCGGCGCTGGTCCCACCTGGAGAATACGATCGCCCGGTCGAGTGTGTTTGGTCGCGATCGGCGACCCGCTCTCGATCACTCCAAGCATGTGACCAACCACGACTGGAGCGGTCACAGCCTCGGTGACCTCGGTGTGGCCGCCGACCAGGCTGGCTCCGATCCGGTCCAATGCTTCTTTCATACTGGCGAAGATCTCGCCAACGACGGCGGCGGCGGTCCCCGACGGAACAAGAACCGTGGCAAGAAACCATCGGGGACGGGCACCCGTCACCGCAACGTCGTTGGCGTTGACGATCACCGCGAGCTCCCCGACGTCAGCCGAGGCCAGTGTCACCGGGTCCGTCGCTGTGACGAGAACGCCGCCAGGAATGTCGATGACCGCCGCGTCCTCACCGATCTCCGGACCAACGCGGATCTCGGCCGGCAGGCGACCGAACTGGCCAAGTAGACAGGCGAGCTGGCCGTGGGGCAGCTTGCCAGGAAGGAGCGAGTCATCCGACACAACGACCCGCCAACCAGATCAGACCGACGGCGGGGATTCGAACTCCGCCCGCGGAACCGGCTTTACCCGGAACTGTCTGCATCACAGCATCCTGCCCAGGCATGAAACCGGCATTGTCACCTAACTAAGGCGCCGTTTCACTAGCTGTTTCGCCAGACCCCCGGGAAATGGGACAACAGGAACGTGAAACCACAGAGCCGGAGATGAAAGGCTAGTGACGTGCTCTCCTGGGGCTGGTCCGCTCTGAGTGTGGGGGTGTGGGTCGGGGAA
>JAPOVR010000146.1 GCA_026708005.1 Actinomycetes bacterium | reverse complement strand
GCCAGGTCCGGGAGCGGCCGGCCGGCCACAGACGGCCCCGTCTTGGGCTACCGATGCGCGAGAACGTTCCCCACCCACAACCCACACCCTCACATTGAGGGTGGACCAGACCGGGGGGGGGGCAGGTCACACGAACTTCCAATGTCACTTACCTCTAACGGGTCCACCTCTGAGCCCGGATGCGGACGACACCAACACCGAACCCACGCGTCGACAAGCCCCCAAGCCCCACCCTCACCACACTACGAACGCCACCAAAACCCAGCCTCGTGTCCGCACCCAGCCCGCACATCCGGAGCAAACAGGCACGCTCCCGGATAAGGTTTTCCGTGTCCGAACCGAAACCCGCACCACCAAAACCCCGCTCAACTACCGGCGCAGTTTCATCACGCTTCTGTGACAAGTCGCGCGCAAGCCGTGCGTTCTGCTCGACCACCCTCCCTCGGTGGTGGGTGGGGGCGGCGGGTTCTTTCCGGAAGCTGGGCCGCGACGGCCTTGCCTCGTTGCCTGTCGCGGCGCTTGCAGGAATCGCAACGCGGGCCGCCCCTGCTGGCCTCCCCAATCCGCGCCATCGGCCATGCCTCTGGCCATCAACCGTTGCCTCAGCAGGTGCCAGGGGCACTTCGACCGAACCCCGTTGGGTTCACCAGGTCACCAGCGGGTTGACCGGCGGTGGCGAGCCCGGATGCTTCCCGACCATCGCTGATCAGGCGATCACGCACGCCGCGGGGGGTACGGCGAGCTCGGGTGCTTCTCGACGATCGGCCTGCTCGCCTCGCGGCGACCAGCCGATGCACTCTGCGCTCGTAGCGCCGTCGGGTCGGCATCGATCAGAGCGCTACGTGCGTCCGTGCGCTCAGGAGGGTCTAGGGCTGCCTATATCCGACCGCGGCCGCCTCACCGTGAAAGCGGCCGGCCGCGCACCGCCTCGCGAGGGCCTAGGGCGGCCGATACCCGACCGCGTGCCAGGATGGGACCGGTGCTAGCTCCAGCAGCGAGGCTCCGCCATTCGGGCTTCGATAGCTGAACTCGGCAGAGCGCTCCTCCCAGGAGACCTCCAAGAGGCCCTTCTTGACGCGGTGGTCGAGCCACGCGCTACGGAACACGAGCTTGCGCAGCCAGTAGACGAGCGACTCGCTGCCCACGGCGGAGACGCGGTCCCACTCGCGCACGATGTACCGGCCGAGCGGGCTCCGTGCCGACTCGATACCGCCGTCTGCAGCAAGCTCGACAAGGTCGGCGATCTCTTCGCCGGCGAGCTCACCGATCTCGACGAGTCCGAGCCGGACGGCTGCGGCGTTGACGCGCTGTTCGAAGTCAGTTGCGTTGAAGCCGAAGCGGTAGCCGAGGAAGTCGACCGTGTAGTCGCCTCCGGAGTGGTAGTTGGCCTCGCTCACTACCCACAGGATACGGGTGTCGGTGGCCCCCGGTGCGATCGGAGGCTCAGCTCGTCCGGCGAGGTCCGTAGGGTTAGGAGGACGGTGATTGAGGGAACCTGGACACTGGGGGAGTGCCCTCGCGATCAGGTCGAGGAGCTTGCCGCCGAGCTTGGAGTCAGTGCGGCGACCGCGTCCGTTCTCGTCAGGCGAGGCCTGAGCGTGCCCGAGTCGGCGCGTCGTTTCCTTGAGCCAGACGAGATCCACCACGACCCGTTCCTCCTCGGTGACGTCAAGGACGCCTGCGAGCTGATCTCGAGCGCCGTCGACCGCGGCGCACCCATCTGCGTGTATGGCGACTACGATGTCGACGGAATCTGCGCGGCGGCCGTTGCGGTGACGGTGCTGCGGGCGGTGGGCGCAGACGTCAGGTGGCATCTGCCAAGCCGGTTCGTCGAAGGATACGGCCTGCACGGCGACACCCTCGAGCAGCTGGCCGAGGCGGGCGTCGAGCTCGTGCTCGCGGTCGACTGCGGCATCACCGCGGTCGATGAGATCGCCCAGGCTCGAGCACGTGGCCTCGACGTGATCGTGTGCGATCACCATCGGCCGGGAGATGCGCTGCCAGACTGCCCGCTCGTTGCCACCAGGCCGTCCGAATACCCGTTTCCGGAGCTGTGCGGCACCGGCGTCGTCTACAAGCTCATGAAGGCGTTTGCCCCCGGCGAGCCGCTCCACGAGCTGCAGGAGCTTGTGGCCATGGCGACGATCGCGGATGTCGTCCCGCTGCTCGATGAGAACCGCGCATTGGTCAAGGCCGGCCTGCGCCGGCTCGCGCGTACCTCGCGGCCCGGGCTCTCGGCGCTGATGCGGATGGCGCGCGTCGACCCGGCCGGCGTCGACGAGGTGGCCGTGGCTTTCCGGCTGGCACCGCGGCTCAATGCGGCCGGCCGGCTCGGTCATCCCGAGTCGGCGCTGCGCCTGCTGCTCGCCGAGACCGCCGAGGAGGCGGCCCCGCTCGCGAGCGAGCTCGAGCGCCTCAACCGAGAGCGGCAGACCGTCGAGGAGCGCATTCTCCGCGATGCGCTTCGCCAGGTCGACGAATGGACGCCCGCCCAGCGAGCTCGGCACGCCTACGTGCTCGCTGGGGAGGACTGGCACCAGGGTGTGATCGGCATCGTTGCCTCGCGGCTCGTCGAGCGGTTCCACCGTCCGGTGGTGCTGGTGGCTGGAGGCGAGGAGGTGTGGCAGGGGTCGGGCCGCTCGATTCCGGCCTTCGACCTGCACGCATCACTGCAGGCCTGCGCCGAGCACCTCGAGCGGTTTGGCGGTCATCGAGCGGCGGCGGGTCTCACGATTGAGCCGGGGAAGGTCGAGAGCTTCGCCCAGGCGCTCGCCGAGCACGCCGCCGGGGCGGTCAGCGGCCATGAGCTCCGCCCCCTCGCGGCAGTCGATGCGATCGTGCACGGCGACGAGCTCACGCTTGATCTCTGCAACGAGCTCCAGCGCCTTGCGCCGTTCGGGCTCGGCAATCCGGAGGTGGTCCTGCTCGCTGCCTCGTGCGAGCTCGCCGATCTGACGCCTGTCGGCAACAGCAAGCATCTGCGGATGAGCGTGATCTCCGAGCGTGGACGCTCGGGCGCGATCGCGTTCGGCTACGGGCCGCCGCTCGACCGCTTCCGCAGCGGCGGCCGCTGGGATGTCGCATTCCGCCTGTCCGCCAACCGCTGGAATGGCACGGTCACCCCGCAGCTCGTCATCAAGCGCCTGTTCGAGTCAGCGGCAGGCTACGAGGAGCTGCGAAGGCGGCTAGGCGAGGAATGGCGTGCCGGACCCGAGCGGTGGAGCGACGAGGCGCGGGCGGTCTTCACCGACCTCGACCTCGTCGGCGAGCTGGCTGCGGGAGAGCGCCGGCACCTGCTCGAGTCAGCGGCGTTTCGCGAGCTGCTCGCCACGGTCGAGACTCCGCTGGCCGAGGCGGCCTGACGTCGATGGCACAGTCGACGTTTCGGCCAGCCGCCTGCTCGTCCCGACGCCTCTAGGGGCAGCGGCGCCAGGCCTGCGCTCATAGGCCTGCGCTCGCGGGTCCCGCTGCGAGCGGAGTTACACTTTGGAAAGTGAGTGAGCAGCTCGTCACCGTGCTCGCCGAGCGGCATCGACGGCTCTTCGATGAGCTCATCGCCATGGTCGGCGAGTACAACCCCGACGTCGACTGCGATCTGCTCAAGCTTGCATTCGACTTGGCCTGCAACGCCCATGAAGGGCACCGTCGGCAAAGCGGCGAGGACTTCATCGTGCACCCGGCCGGCGTCGCGCGAATCATCGCGGAGCTTCGGCTCGATACCGCAACGATCGCCGCCGCCCTCTTGCACGATGTGATCGAGGACACGGATGCCACGGTCGAGTCCGTCGGGGCGGACTTCGGCGAGGAGGTGACGCGCCTTGTCGAGGGCGTGACGAAGCTCACGCGCATCCAGTTCGCGAGCCGCGAGCAGGCGCAGGTTGAGAACTATCGGAAGATGATCGTCGCGATGGCCCAAGACGTCCGCGTCATCCTGATCAAGTTGGCCGACCGCCTGCACAACATGCGCACGATCGAGTATCTAGGCAAGCAGAAGCGGGTGCAGAAGGCGCGCGAGACGCTCGAGGTCTATGCGCCGATCGCACATCGCCTTGGGATGCACGCGATGAAGGCCGAGCTCGAAGACCGCTCGTTCCAGGCGCTCCATCCACGGAAGTACCGTGAGATCCAGGCGATGGTCAGCGAGCGGCGCGCCGATCGCGAGGCCTACGTCGCCGAGGCTGCCCACATCCTCGAAGCCGAGCTCGAGAAGGCCGAGATCAGCGCCGAGATCTCCGGTCGGGCCAAGCACTTCTACTCGATCTACGACAAGATGTCGAAGGGCGGCCGCGAGTTCAACGAGATCTACGACCTGACCGCCATGCGCGTCATCACCGAGCGGAATGGCAGGGTGGGGCAGGGTGACTGCTACGCCGTGCTCGGCATGATCCACTCGCTCTGGAAGCCGATGCCGGGGCGTTTCAAGGATTACATCGCCATGGCGAAGCCGAACATGTACCGCTCGCTCCACACCACCGTGATCGGGCCTGAAGGCAAGCCGCTCGAGATCCAGGTCCGGACGCGCGGGATGCACGAGACGGCGGACTACGGCGTCGCCGCACACTGGCTCTACAAGGAGTCGCGCAAGGACGCCAAAGACGAGGCGCAGCGGCTCGCCTGGCTGAAGCGCATCAGCGAGTGGCAGCAGGACGAGACCGATCCGGCCGAGTTCATGCGGAGCTTCGTCACCGACCTCGTCGCCGATGAGGTCTACGTGTTCACGCCCGCGGGCGACGTGAAGAATCTGCCGGCTGGCTCAACGCCCATCGACTTCGCCTACGCGGTCCACACCGATGTCGGGCACCGCACTGTCGGCGCCAAGGTGAACGGTCGAATCGTCCCGCTGCACTCCCGCCTCAAGAGCGGCGACTTCGTCGAGATTCTCACGTCCAAGCGAATCGATCGTGGCCCATCGCGTGACTGGCTCTCGCTTGCCGTCTCCTCGCGCGCTCGCAGCAAGATCAGACAGTGGCTGCACCGGGAGAGCAGGCACGACAGCGAGCAGCGCGGGCGCGAATCCCTCGAGCGGGCACTCAAGCAGCACAGCCTGCCCTACCGAAAGCTCGCGGGCTCGGCGCTTCTGGCAGGAGTCATCCGTGAGATGAGCTTCAACAAGGCCGAGGACTTCTACCTCGCTCTCGGCTCGGGAAAGCTTCAGGTCACGACCGTCGTCAACAAGCTGCTCCAGCGCCTCAAGACGGGCGAGGTCGCTGTCGAGCAGGAGCTCCCGCGCAAGACGAAGCGCTCGACCGTTGCCTCGCAGGCGGTCGGCATCTCCGTTCCCGGCGTCGAGGACGTGCTCGTTCGCCTCGCAAAGTGCTGCACACCGGTTCCCGGGGATGCGATCGTCGGCTACATCTCGCTCGGCAAGGGCATTACGATTCATCGCGAGGACTGCCCGAATGTGCGCGCGCTGCGCAAGAATCCCGAGCGGTTTACGAGCGTCGAGTGGGATGGTGTTGGAACGCAGAGCTTCCGCGTCCACATTGCGGTTGACTCGTGGGATCGTCCGCGCCTGCTCGAGGACGTGGCTCGGACGTTCGCGGAGCACGGCGCCAATATCGTCGAGTACGGCGGGCACGTCGAGGACCAGATGGCGCGGAACTGGTACGTCGTCGAAGTCGGCGATATCAGCGACCTCCGATCGATCCTCCACACGCTGCGCAACGTCGACGCGGTCTTCGACGCACGCCGAGTCACGCCGTCATAGGCATGGCTGACGAGCGGCTCGTCTACCTTCGGGAGTTGGCCGCGCATGAGGAATCGCTGGCAGCCGAGGTTCACGAGCTCGATGAGCTGGCTCGCATAACCGCCGGGGTTCGCGAGCGCGCATGTCACGTCGTGACTGTGCTTGAGACCGAAGGGGATGAGCGCGCACGCCTCACCGGCAGGGAGGATGAAGCGGCGGCCTCGCTTGTCGAGCGCGCCGCAGAGCTCGAGGCGGCCGAGCGGGAGAGCGCCGAGGCGGAGCGTGACGGTGACGACGGGCGCCGGGCCGAGGCCGCTCGCCGGCTCGTGCGAGCGCGCGATGCGCATGCCGCGGCCGGCCAGCTGCTAGCCGAGCGGCGCGACGGGCTGGCGGGGTTCGAGCAGACGGTGGCCGACGCGCGGCGAGATGGGCCAGTCATCGAGCGGCGGGTGTCCAAGCTTGCCTCCACGCTGCAGGGACGCCCCAGGATTCCCACGGCCGTTGCGGCCGTCGCGGTCGAGGGGCTGCACGAGGTCGGCCCGTGGGGCGTGGCGGTGCGCGCGGCGCTCGCGGTCGCCCGGTCGGGAGCGGCTGCCGAGCGGGATGGAGCTCTCCGCCAGGCGAACGAGCTCGGCACGGTGCTCCTCGGCGAGGATGTGGTTGCGACCAGCGCCGCCGCTGTCATATCGCGTGTCGAGGCTGAGGGCGGCCGCCACCTCTAAGCCCTCGCCGTGTCGTTCCATTGGGGTGCCCTTGGGTTGGAGGGGTGAGGCAGCCTGGTCGGGAGGAGGGCTGAGGCAGCGGGGGGGGGGGGGGGGGGGGGTGTGCGTGGGGGGGTGGGTCGGAGGGGGAAGCCGCCCGGGCCGGTGAGGGCGGGGGCGCCGCGGCGGGGGGTGTCAAGGCGGGCCCGGGGACA
>JAPOVR010000099.1 GCA_026708005.1 Actinomycetes bacterium | reverse complement strand
CAAGTGTTCATACGCCGCGCCGCCGAAACGCGCTCCCCGGCCGCCGACTGACGCCGAAGACCACGACACCGACCGGCGAGGTGTCGATCAGCGTCTCAAGACCGGCCCTCGCCTTGCGGCCGCCCCGGTGCCGGCGGGCGTTGCCGACCACCAACACCGCCTGGGAGACAAACAGGACCAGGGTCTCCTCGTCCATCGGGCTGAACTCGCTGCTGTCCTCCTTCCCGGCAACAAAGACCTCGCCGACCCGCCCGGCCCGGGCAGGCCACGACGAGAGGAACTCCTCCACCCCGCCGGTCCCATCGAGCAGCACAAACGCCGCGTAGCGGGCCCCGTCAGAGAGCGGGCGCAGTCCACAACACCCCGGAGCACCCTGCCAGGATCCAGGCTCTCACTCAAACGCAGACCCGCCTCGCCCAGCCCAAACAGCCGGCCCCCGACAGCCCCCGCCCACCCCAACCCCCAGCCGGACCCCGGGAAACCCCGACACCCCAGCAAACAGCAAACCAGACCGGGCACCACCACACCAACACAGACCAACCCAACTTAGCTCATAGGAATTTCACCAAAAAAAGGGTCTAGTACTCACACATGCCTCACACCAACCCTGCTACAGATTGGGGTGGCCCGCCACGTACACGCACGGGCCATGTGCCTGCGCAGGCGGGTCAACCACGAATCGCGGGGCCGGGTTTCCCGTCCTCCGGCTGATGGGAAAGCCGGCCCCCCGGGCTCACAACCAAGAGGAAACCCAAACCACAGAAACACGCCGCAAACAAACCGGTGGCAACACAGACCAGAAACAGCCCCAGACCGGAAACAGCGTCGGCGGCAGCCCGCCCGGGACGCGTGCCACAACCCCCCGCCAGGAGATGGACGATGGCAGACACATTTTGCGCCCGCCCGAGAAGGGAAGTTCGGAGCGGGCCTGCTACGACGCGCTCACCTGGGAGGAGCGCGAGCTGTGGCGGGCCTGGCGGCGGGAAGAACCAGACGCGGCAGAACGTATCTTCCGGCTCCCCGAGCACAGGCGTACACTCGTGATGCGCGCGCTCGGCTACTGACGGTGATGGGCGCTGTTAGGGCGGTCTGGTCGTTGCTGGTCACGGTGGTGATGATCTGGCTGGTCGGCTGGATCGGCCTGCTGACCGCGACGATCGTCGTCAACAGGTTCGGGCCCCTGGGTTTGTGGGAAGTCGCGGCGATGTGGGGCGGGTTCTTCCTCGTCGTCCTCGTCCTGCTCACACGCGCCGGCCGCAAGGCCGAGGAACGCGACCGGGCGCGGCGCGCCAACCCGAAGGAGCTACAGGGGTGACCGCTTGGCGGGTCCGGGCGAGAGGGGTCGGCGCGACCGCCGTCGTGGCCGTGTGCTGCCTCGGGCTCGGCGCCGCCGGCGGCCTGGTCGTCGCCTATTCCGAGACGGAAGACCCGGCGCTCGTCTCAAAACTCAGCGGCGAGCTTGTTGACTCACGTGCCGAAGTCGAGCGCCTGGAGCAGCGGCTTGCCGATGCCCGGGCTTTGAGCGCTGAGACGGAGGCTCTGAGCGCGCGCCTCGCCGAAGTCGAGCGACGCTTAGAGGAGCCACCCGGCCCCGAGGAAACCCTCGCTCTGCTGCTGCCGCTCCTGCAAATGGGCTTGATGGCCGGGATGGTCGGGGAGGCAGAGCTACGCGAATCGGTCGAGCCTGCGCCGCCCCCCAGCTGGCCGCCGACCGTGCCGGAGCCGGAGCCGTTCGAGCAGCCGGGCCCGTAGCACTTGGCCTACACCGAGAGGAGATCACGATGGCAGCGGAAACCTGGCGGGGGCCGGCTAGGCCACGCGCCTTGCTCGCCTATGTCCGCAAGCTCGCCATGGCGCTCACGGTCGCGGCGGTCGCCTGGGTCGCGGCGATGCCGCTGGTCGCTGCTGTCACGGTCGCCGATATGGGGCCGCTCTGGCTGGTGTCCGGGTCGCTGGCGACGCTGCTTCTGCTCGGCAACGCCGCCGCCGTCGTCTGGCTCTGGCGCAGCCGCCGACGGTCGGGGCCTAGCCGGTGACCAACCACGGGCCCCGCAGGAAGGTCGGCTGCAGCAGCGTGATCGCGGCGGGGTTCGCGTTTCTGATCGCGGGCACGCTCGCCGCGATCTTCTCCACCCTGTTCTAGACCCAACCACCAGCGACGGAAGGAACCCATGCACAGAAGGAAGGCACCGATGATGCGTAGACCATCCGGCACCGTGATGGCGGCGCTGGTCTTGCTGGCCGCTGTGGCGGCGGCTGCGGCTGTCGGCTGCGGCGGCGGTGGTGGTGGGGAGGGGGTGCCGTTTCGGGTGGGGGTGATGGAGTCGGCGACGGGTTTGGGTGAGACCTACGGGACGGTGGCGATCCAGGCCAAGCAGATGGCGGTGGATGAGATCAACGCGGCCGGTGGTATCAACGGGCGCCGCTTGGAGCTGGTTGTGGAGGACTCCAAGTGCAACGCCCAGGACGCGATCACCGCCTACAACAAGCTGACCGGCGCCGACGGCGTCAAGATCATCCTGGGTACCAGCTGCAGCGGCGCGATGCTCGGCGCGGCCCCGCTGGCGGAGGCCGATGGTGTGGTCCTGTTCTCGGCGACGGCGACGAACCCGGACATCGCCCAAGCGGGCGACTACATCTTCCGTACCGCCCTGAACGACAACCTGGTCGGCGTCGACACCGCCAACACCCTGTGGGCTGACGGGATCCGCAGCCTGGTCATGCTGACCGAGTCGACCGACTACGCCGAAGGAGTCAGGCGCACCACCGCCGAGCAGTTCGAGCAGCTCGGCGGCCACGTCGTCGCCTTCGAGCGGTACGCATCCGAGACAGCGGACTTCCGCAGCCAGCTGGCGAAGCTGTTCGCCGAGGGCGCGGACGCCCTCCACGTCGCCCCGCAGGCGGAGTTCTCCGGCGGCACGATCGTCAAGCAGGCCCGCGAGCTCGACTACCGGGGGCCGATCTACGTGGAGACGGTGGCCGCCAGCCCGACCGCGCTGGAGATCGCCGGGGAGGCCGCGACAGGGATGAAAGCGATCACGCAGACCCTCGATCCGTCCTACCCGAAGGCCCAGCAGGTCCTCGACGACTTCAGAGCCCGCTACGGCTACATCGCGCTCAACTGGTTCCTCGGCTCCGCCTACGACACCGTCCATATCACCGCCGAATGCCTCAAACAAACCGGGGACGACCAGGACGCCGACGGCTTCAGGGACTGCCTCTACAACATCACCTGGACAGGCGCGATCGGCGAGAACTACAGCTTCGACACCGACGGCGAAGTCACCGGCCTCTCCAACACCCTCGTCCAGATCCTCCCCCCCGCTGAGCGCACCGAAGACAACCAAGGCTACAAAGTACTCGGGCCAGCAGCACAACAGAGATAGCCACGCTGCTGACGGGTGAGGTACGTGTGGGGGAACTGGATGCGAAGGTGACACTCTCATGAAGCGTGCGGCAAACCTTGAGAGCATCGAGAGACGATTGAGACGTGTCCTGGCACAGCTTGGAATGCCTTCGAAGGGTGGTGTCTCAATCGCCGGCAGCCCACTGGGCAGTGTGCAACTCGAAAGAGCGGTCAAGAAGATGCTCCAGAGAAAGCATGGGTGGATGGACGCCGTACCAGCCTTCCAGGGCGTACAGGAATGGGTTGAAGTTCAGTGGGGCACCGACCGCCAAACGCGGCCGCCAGCGGGCACGGTCTCCGACGGGGAGAAATGGGGACACAACGGTGAAGTCCAACTTGATCCTCCGACGGCCGCCTGCAAACTGCTTCTGGCCGCAGCCGGGCACGGTGCCGAGACGGTGGCGAAATATGCCATGGAACTCGCAGCCCATGGCATGGATAGAGGTCCGCAGCTTCTATCTGCTGAAGAGGGCGTCAGTTTTCGAGTGCAGAACTGTTGGACGCATACTGCACCATCTTCCCATATCAAGAAGCTTTACAGAAGGTGAATACAGACCGTGAATACCCTACACCACAGTTACGCGCTCATTGGCCGCCGGAAACTACGACCAACGTGTGTGCGCTCGAAGTCGCAAGTTTCGAACGCAGAGGTCTTATGGCAAACGCCTTCGAACGGCGTGTAGGCCCTCTATTTCTGTGGCATCTGCAACGAAGACACACCTAATCACTGGCATTGGACATGGATCATATTGCCGATAGAGAAAGTGATTAGAGGCGTACAAAAAGCTTTTCCTTATTTTGTTTGAGCGATTGGGATTGCTTTATTCCTTGCCTTCGTTGTTGTGTTCTCTATTCTGTCAATTTGGATATAGATCTTGATTTTCAAAAATTGGAGGAACAATGGAGCAACAGCACGAAATCCCGGGGCCGGCCACAGCCACGGTGAGCCCCACACCAACTCCTTTGGCAAAGAGCCCAGCTAGATTATTCGGGCCGTTTCCATGATGGAAACAACACCCGGACCCGGTGCCTGTTCGCCGGTCGTTGTCTGGTGGGTGGTGGCAGGGCCGGGTAGCAAGTTCGCTATCGATCGGTCGGCACGCCGCCGGGGGATCTCGCTGCGGCCCACCACGAGTGCGTGAAGTAGACCCTGGCTGGGGTCGCGCTCCAGCTGGCGGACGGGTCTCGCGGCCAAGTCTGGGTGTACCCTGTGAGCTGTTGTGGGCAGGGGCTTGTTGCTTCTCGGTTTCTGTGTTGCTGTGGCCGGGTCTCTGGTTGTTTCCGCCTGCGGCGCCGCAGAGTCCGGACCGCCAGCCCAGGCTCCCCCGGCTTCTGTGTCACAGGCGCCACCCGAGTCGCCGCCAGCCCCGGGTGAGGAGGCTGGCGGTGGGGCCACAGCGGGGGTGGAGGACCCGGGCCGGCCGGAGGTGCCGGTTCTCTCCGGTTTCACGTTGGATGGGGCGCCGATCTCTACCGGGGATTTCCTCGGTGCCCCGTTTGTTGTCAAGGTTTTTGCCGAGTACTGAACGACTTGCAGGAGCGAGGGCGTGGCCTTCGGGGAGTGGGCAAAGAGCCGGACCGATCTGGCGGTCATTGGTGTCCATGCGGACGCCAGCGACGAGGGGGGGCGCAAGTTTGTGGAGGAGCACGGCTGGGAGTTCCCGGTGCTTTCTGACAGCAAAGGGGTTCAGAGCCGCCAGTGGGGGATCACGGGACACCCGGTCACGTTCCTCGTCGACGGGTTCGGGCGTATCGCCCACAAGCTCCACGGGCCCGCCGACGCGGCGACCTGGGACGCGATGGTCGCCAAGCTCGGCTAGCCGCCGCCCGGCGCCTGTCGTTATGCGGCAGTCAGGCCCCAAGACACACGCCGCCCCAGCTCACGCTGTCGGCTCGCGTCTGGCTGGCTGCCTCACCGGCTGCAGGGCCTGGCCCGGAAACTCCTCCGGGCTTCTCGTTCGTGGCCTTGAGACGCCTGTTGCGGCGAATCGGCCAGGGCTGTCTAGCCTCGGCGCTGCGGCGGTTTGGGCGGGGGCCTGCCGGTTTGGGCGGGAGGGTCTGGCTGTTTCTGCCCGCTGGCCCCGCCACCGGGCTGGGGTGCCCCGGCTGGTCTGTCTGCGGAATGGCAGAGAGCGCCATAGGGCGCGGCAGCACTGCCGGGTGTTCGGCGGGGCGTCTTTGATCGCCGGGGTGCCGGCGGTGGCGTGGCGGGGATCCTCCGGCTGTGCGCTGGGGGTACAGTGCGCCAACGGCATCCTTGGAGGGGGACGACTGTTCAACCGTGTGCTGAGCCGGTTTGGTCCGGCTGCCCCGTTTCGGCTGGGCCGGGGGACGCGCTAACGCAGCGGGCGGGGTTGTTGCCGATGGTTCGCTGTGCCCGTCTGGCTAGTGCGAGGAGATTCGGCTGGGCCGGGGCTGTCGCCCTGCTGGCGGCCGCGTTGGTGTTGCTAACTGGCTGCTCGTCTTCCCCGGTCGGGGACACCCAGACACTCGAGGACGTCCCCGCCACGGCGGCTCCCCTGGCAGGCCGGGAGGTGTTCGCCTCCTACTGCGCCGCCTGCCATGGCCCTGGCGGTGAAGGCCAGCCCGACTGGCACATCAGCAACCCTGATGGCACGGTACCGGCGCCTCCTCTCAACGGGGACGGGCACACCTGGCACCACGGGGACGGGTTCCTCTACCGGATCGTCAGCCAGGGCGGAAAGATCCTCGACGACCCCAGCTACCCCAGCTACAAGGGCTCGATGCCCGCGTTCGGCGACCGGCTCAGCCACGAACAGATCATCGGTGTTATCACCTACCTGAAGAGCCTCTGGGGAGACAAAAGCAGAGGCGGCTACCTGATCCGGGAGTCCCAGCAGATCCGAAGCGGATGGGACCCCTTCCCGGCACCAGAGGAGGTCAACACCAGCAACACACCAGTCGAGCAGCCTTGACCCGCCGCCCCCCGAAGCTGGCCCGTCCTCGTGTGGGGGTGTGGGGCGTGAAAGAAGGGCGTGGTGGCGCGTTGAGGGCACTCGCCGACGGCTGCGTCACCGAAGAGCAGGCCAGCCAGCCCCGCGGGCCGCTTCACCAACCGGGCGAACAGCTCGTCTAATGCGTCCTCCGCGAGCACAGCATGCAGGAAGACAAGAACGGCTGGGGCAAACAGGGAGTGCGCTTCCGTGAAGACGACACGGCTGCCAAGCGTTCCCCGCCGGGAACCCGGGGCGAACGGCTAGCCCCGCCGCGGGGACGGTAGGTTGCAGGTTGCTGCCCTGGCTCAGCTTCAGTCGAAGCGCGGCAGGAAACCCAAGGAGGCACCGTGGCCGCTCTGTTTGAGGACGCAGATCCGTTTGCCAACGACGTGCTGGCACTGCCCGTAACCGACCTCGACGAG
>JAPOVR010000015.1 GCA_026708005.1 Actinomycetes bacterium | reverse complement strand
AGGTCTTGCCGTCAGCTGTCGGGTAGAAGCGCAGTACCGGCCGCCAGCGGCCTGTTGTGCTCGGCGAGAGCCGTCTTCTTAGCCGGTGCAGCCCCATACGGCGACTGGAGCAGTCTGTGTTTTCGAATCTGACCGTAGTTTCTACGGATTTTCTAATGGCCCCACATGATCTCCAGACACCTGATAGCACCCCATATGGTTTAACCATGCCTGTTTCCGCTTAAGGGAACCTGGAGCGGTCGGGCTCAACCCAGAAGCTTGTGTGCTAGGGGCCAGCTGGGCCTGGATTGGTGGTCTCTTGTATGGGGTTCTCGTTGCTCCGGCCTGTCCTTGCCGGGTGTCGTTCCCGGTTCCGGGCAGCAGCTGTTGCTGCGGGTCTGGCTGCCCGGTGGCGGCGTGTTGGTGTCGGGGCTTGGGTTAGAGCCGCTGGATCTCTGGACGTTGCCCTACTCGTCGATTTGGACGGTCTCGTGTTTCTCGCCGCCCAGCACGGCGATCCCCAGCCAGACCGGCCCCCACAGCCCGAACGTGCAGAGCGTCACGATCAGATGCAACAGGTGGTTTGGGCGGTGCCCATGGACAAGAACCGCCTGAAAATCGGTCTGTGACTCCACGCGCCGTCCCTGGGCGACACGATTCGTGACGGTCGTGGCGAGCGTCTGCTTACGCTCGCTGTCGGTCTTCTCCGCTAGCTCTGGCATAGGGCCGCCCCCTTGTCGGCAGTCGGGATCAGGCTTCTTGTCACAGATGCACAACCCCAGAGGTATGTAAGCCAGCAAGGGGGCACGACGTTGCCGTGCCCCCGGCTACAACTGGCTCAACACAACCCCACGATCGGGCCTATGCATCTGTGACAGCCACGACGGTGTCAGGCCCCAAACCCGCCGCAACAACCCGGCAGCCCAACCAAGACACAGCCCCCCGGCTAGGCGGCCGCCGCAAACAGGCCCTCTCCGCCCAAAGTGTTCGCTTCGGTTACCGAGAGGATCTCATAGCTGTTGCCCTCAAAGGCAACTTATGGTCATATCTTAGCCAAAATGACTCAGAAACGCATCGTGCAGCCATGCGGGTTCGCCGGGTTGGTTGCCTGGGAAACCCTCTTGGTTGTGCGCGATAGTCGCTGTGGGTTGCGCCTAGTCGTCGCTGCCTGATGAGTTTCCCAAGCCAAGGGGCACGGGATCGGGGTCACCGTCGCTGTCGCGTTCTGTCGCCCAGCGGTTCCGCCTGGTTGGCGCGTTGCGGGTGCCTCTGTCGGTAAGGATGCTCCGGCGGTTGACAAGCGATCAGGTGTGTGTCCCACGGCAGGTCCGGTGCGCCACCCGTGCGCCAGTCAGCACCGAGAACAATGGACTCCGGTGGACTCTGGTGGACTGGAGGGTCGCGTGCCTGCGAGCACACTGGTTGGATGGAACCCCGCTTCTGATGCTGGATTACGCTTGGTTGAGCGGCGGGGCTGAGACTCGACCTCAGGACGTACCTCACCGGACGCAGCGGTCTGCGTGACGGCCCTCCGCCGACGCGTCGGGCGCACAAGGTCCCCTTCGGCCGCTTCCCCCAGAGGCCTGGTTGGCGACCGTCAAGTCGGCCACTGCCCGGCCCGTCCGCGCGTTCTCAGCCCCCCAACCGCCCCGGCCGTTTGGCCTTAGCGACCCGCACGCCACTGACACTCCTGACGCCAGCGATAGTACGTCTGCCCCCGTCACCCCAAGAGCCCTGCAAACCCGCGCCACTGACTAACCCCTGCGCCAAGGCCACCCGGCCTCCCGCAGCTCGCCGATGATCTGCACCGGCGCCTCCCGCCGACCCGCCGTAGCGTCCGCGTTCTGCCGGGGGCTGGACGGGCTCCTCGCCGGGTTCCGTGGTCGCCCGCTGGGGGGGGCGAATGCCCGTGCCTGTGGCTCGATGCAAGGCACTTGAAGATCAGAGACAGAGGTCGCGTGCGCTGGAAGGCGCTCGTGGTTGCCTACGCGGTTCACGAGTTGGGGCACCGAGAGGGGTGATCGGCATCGATATCGGCGAAACTGAGGCAGAGACGTTCTGGCTCGAGTTTCCACGCGGGCTGCCCTCCCACGGGCTCCAAGGCGTTCGTCTCTGTGTCAGCGACCAGCACCAGGGCCTCAAGAGAGCGATCGAATGGGTCCTCGGCTGCCCGCGGTGCTGCACCGTCCACTTCGTGCGCACCATGCAAGGCCACTGCCGCCGCTCGGAGCGAGGCCTGGTCGCAGCCGCGCTCAGGCGAGATCATGCGGCGCCGCAACCCAGAGACCGCCAAAGCGCGGCTGGGCGAGGCGCTCGAGCACTTCCAGGCGCCGCTTCCAAGATCGCCGAGTTGCTCGAGGAAACCAAGGAAGACCCCCTGGCCTTCTACCAGCTCGCCGCAGCAGAATGGCCCAAGTTCAGAAGCACCAACCCGTCCGAAAGGGTCAACCGCCAGATCGGCCGCAGAACCGACGCTGTCGGCATCTTGCCCAACAATCGCCTCGCTGATCCGGCACTGCCACCAACGCCCTTATCGAACAGAACGATTGTGTTCCAGTGTCTGTGAGTGCTGTCCGTCTGGGCAGTGGCCTTGCCCGCGTCCGGCGGTCTGGCTCCAGAAATCGGTTGCTGCAAGAGAGTGAACCACAGCCCGAAAGCAGGCTCGCACCACGGCACCACCATAAGCCTTGCCGCAAACACCCAGGGCAGGCCGCCCGGGCGCGGGCAAATCCTAAGGAACGGCGGTCACACCATAGGGTTGTTTCCAGGGGATGTTCGAGAAGAACATTTAGCCTTCAATCCGGGCTGGGATTCCCAAGAGCAGCTGCTGGAGGGGTTTACCGATGGGTGTGAGCTGCGACGGCGGCTGAGGGCCAAGGGCGTGATGCTGGTGAATGAGGAGGGCATGGAGCCGGCCGACTTTGTGGCGGTAGATCTGCGCGGAGCCGGTGCTGGTGGGCCGGCGCGTTGAAAGGGGGTGGACAATCGCACCGGCGGATAAGGCGGGGTTGGTTTAGCCGACGATCTATCTGTAGGCGTGGGCCCCTATTCGCAGCACTTTCAGGAAGTTGGTGGGGACCCGGGCGGCAAGCGGTGAAGAGCCCACGGCGACCACCTTTTCGCCACGCTTAACGAGTTCTTTCTCCAGGAGGATCTTCTCTATGACGCCATGGGAGTCGACGGTGACGTCGGGCAGGTCGGTAAGTACGGGGACCACGCCCCACCACATATTCAGGCGCCGGGCTAGGCGCGGTTGCTGGGTCAAGGCAAAGATGGGCATGGCGGGGCGGCACCTGGAAATCCGGTGGGCGGTCACGCCGGAGCGGGTCAGGACAGCTATGGCCTGGGCGTTGAGGTCGTCGGCGAGGGCGCAAGCCGCCCGCGCAACGGCCTGGGCTTCGCGGCGGTACCGGTCGGTGGCGGGGAGCTCTTCAGGCACGTAGATCTCCTGGGACGTCTGGATAATGCGGGCCATGACCGCCACTGCTTCCACCGGGAAGGAGCCGATGGCAGTCTCACCGCTGAGCATGACAGCGTCGGCGCCGTCGCACACGGCGTTTGCCACATCGGAAGCTTCGGCGCGGGTGGGACGCGGCTCGCTGATCATCGACTCGAGCATCTGGGTGGCCACGATCGCTATTTTGCCCTTGCGTCGGGCTTGGCGGACTATCGTCTTCTGCCAGACAGGGACCTCTTCTGGGGAAAGCTCCACGCCGAGATCGCCGCGTGCCACCATGACGCCGTCGAAGGCGTTGAGGATACCTTCCAAGTCGAGGAGGGCCGCGGCCCTCTCCACCTTGGCGACAAGGGGCACTCCAGTGCGTTGACGGCGCATCATGCTGCGCAGCAGGTCGGCGTCTTGGCCGCTTTTCACGAAGCTCATGGCCACCCAGTCGACACCGATTTTTAGACCGAACTCAAGGTCTTCACGGTCTTTGGCTGTGAAGGTCGGGATGTCCAGGGCTATGTCTGGCAGGTTGATGCCCTGGAAAGCACCCAAGAGACCGCCCTTGACTACCTGGCACCGGATGTCTCGCCCCTGGACAGCCAGCACCCTGGCTTCCAGGCGGCCATCGTCAAAAAGGACGCGATCTCCAGGGGACAGGAAGCGGTAGATATCGGGGTAGGTGCTGCTTATCCGGCCGTTATTGCCTTCCACTAGATCGTGGGCTATGGTTATCTCCGATTCCTGCTCTAGCCCGAGGGGGCCGCCGTCTTTGAGGGGGCCGGTGCGTATGCGGGGACCTTGCAGGTCCTGGAGCACGGTGATGTGTTTGCCCAGGCGCTGCGCGGTCTTCCGTACTAGATGCACAAGGTTGGCGTGGTCGCGGTGGGACCCGTAGGAGAAGTTCAAACGCACAGCGTCTACGCCGACGCGGAGCAGTCTCTCCACCTGTTCCGGCGAGGAACTAGAAGATCCCAGAGTGGCGACTATCTTTACAGCGCTCATGGCCGCGGGTGTCCCCCACCTGTCAGTGCCGCAGCTAGACAGGCATCACGCAACATGCCAGGTGAGCGATCAGCCGCCTGCTGCAAGGGAAGGGATGTGGCAACCTTGAACGGATCAGAAAGACCACCAACCTCGAAGCCCCAAAGCTTTTCCGACCAGCAGAAGACGCTGTTCCTGCCTCCACAGCGGCGGCCCTGAAGAAGCGGAGGTCGGAGATCTGGAAGCCCTCCCCTCACAACAACCACGCGGCTCTTCAACAGACCAGATAGACGCACCGGACTGACCCTGCCTCGGTTTTGTGCCGGGTTTGTGTTAGTGTCGCGATGTGAGCCCCTTTCGGGTTGCAGGTTGGCGCGGGGGTCGAAGCCACACGGGCGCGGGCATGATGATTTCGGATTGTGGGTGATATCCGAGGGAGCTGGGTGGGAGCTGGTTGTCGGTTTGGCGCCAGCCCCCGACCGGGGCTTGCGTTTCCCGAGGGTGTGGAAAGGCTCGCGGTGTGGCAGCTGACCACCGTGGCTTGCTGTTGAAGTTCCTCGACGTCGCTGTTCCCCCTGGGGGAGGTTAGCGAAACGCGTGTGCTGTTTCGCTGGACGGCTTGCGGGAGCTGGCGTGTTGTTTGTGTCCCCAAAGGTTGTGCGTTCTGGGGTTGCGCCATGCTGCCCTGGGGCGCAGACGAACGGAGCCAGGAATCCAGCCCGCACCGCGGCTTGGGGTCCAGCCGCGGCCCAGCCTTCCCTCCGATTTCGGAGGCCAGGCGCCGCATCGGCGGGATGCCTCTCAGGGCAGGCCCATTGATGTCCCCTGCTCGGGGAAGAGCCGCCGCTGGCCTGCTCTTGGCGTTTGTGCGGGGGTTTGCGTTGGTGGTGTGGGTGTTGTTTGGGGTTGTGGTTGGTAGGGGGGTCGCAGGCTAGGCGGGTGTGGGTGTGGTGGTTTGGGGTGCTGGTGGACGGTACCTGGGGGCTGGGTTGTGGGTGTGGCGCCAGCCCTTGACCGGGAGTCTGGGCTTCCCGGGGGGTCTCGCGGCCTGTGTAGCCGGTTACCGTGGCTTGTCGTTGGAGCCCTCTCGGGTGTTGCCGTTCTCTCCCTGGGGCTGCTGGGCCAGGTGAAGGGGCGGACGGGTTACCGGTCGCAGCCAAGCCAGGCCGGCCCGGCCCGGTTGGTGAACTCGGGGCCATTGTCCGCGCGCGGGTGCCGGGAAACACCTGTTGGCGATCGAGCAAGCCTCTGTGAGGCTAGGGGGCACGCTTGCCGACCCGGACGCGTCGGGCTACCCCGCCCGCAGGGGCGTTGCCGGGTAATGTCTTGCCCCGTCTCGGCCGGCGGTCGCAAGAGGTCGCCCGCTGGTGGGTTCGGGCCGCCAACCGGACCGGGTGGGCCCAGACGTGAATTACGGTAGGCGGGGCGCAGCCGGACGCAAGGCCAGCCGGCCGCAGGCGGCCTCCCTTTGGGCTGCCGGCGCGGCACCCTGGGGCCCCCTCCTGCTGGGGCCAGATGCGCTCCCGGCCGCCTGGGCTGGGGCGACCCGCATGCCACCGCATCCTCTGTCTGCTCCGTCACCCCAGCGCCCTACAAACCCCGCCACCGACCGCCCCGGCGACAAAACCACCCCAACCCCGTGATGATCTGCTCCGGCGCCTGCCGCCGGCGCGCCATCGCGTCCCCCACCCACGACCCCACCTCCACACCAAGAGCAGACCAGCCCTCAGCACTGGGTTGAGGGGAAAGGTCTCTTACCGCTCATGTCATTCTATGCCTATAAGCACCTACCGATAGGCATCGCCAAGGCGCCTCATGCCGGCAGCTCACAACCACCGCCGCCTGCTGCTCCGTGTTTCGCCGAACCCTGCTAGAGGTTGCCGTCGAAGAAGTTAACGATCCGTTGCCGGTACTCGTCGGGGGCGGCGGCGCCCTCGCTGTGCCCTGCCCCGGGATCAGCCATAGCTCCTTGGGCTCGCCCGCCGCCGCGAAGATGGCCTCGCTGTCAGCAGGGGAGATGGTCTCGTCGTCGAGGCCGTGCATCACTAACAGCGGTGGGGGTGAGAGATCCGAGACCGTCCGCTCAGGCACGATATCTCTGGTGCCGATGCCCGTCCTGCGCTCCGCAAGCCACACGGTGATGGGCGCGAAAGGGAACGCCGGTCAACCCATGAAATAGCTGAAGCTTTGGGCGATGGTGAGTCGACGCTGCGGAACGACGCCTCGGCCGCCAGGGCCAGCACGTCGTTGCTGTCCGCTGCCGCCAGAATGGCTGTGGCCCCGCCCTGGGAGAGCCCCAACAGGCCAATCTTGGGGTCGCCCAGGTGGCCGGCCCTTTTGGGTCTGGTTGGGCCTTGGTGGGGGGGTGGTTGGTGGCGGGGGGTTGGTGCCCCTGGTGGTGTGGGGCCTGTCGGGTGTTGGGCCAA
>JAPOVR010000087.1 GCA_026708005.1 Actinomycetes bacterium | reverse complement strand
GTTCCACGTTGGGTGGGCAAGCGCATCCTCGACCCCTACCTCGGCGAGCTCGTCGCGCGACCGACCGCGGAACGGCCCGCCCGAGGCCGTCAGCACGAGCGTGTGTACGGTCTCGCGCGGCCGTCCCTCAAGGCACTGCAGCGCCGCGCTGTGCTCGGAGTCGACGGGCAGGAGCTGCGCCTGGCCCTTCCGCCACGCTGCGACGACGAGCTCCCCGCCCGCCACGAGGCTCTCCTTATTCGCGAGCGCGAGGTCGATCCCGGCCTCGAGCGTCGCGAGCGTCGCACGCAGGCCGCTGAAGCCCACCACGGCGTTCAGGACGATGTCGGGCTCCGAGGCGAGCACGAGCTGATCGAGCGGCGGCTCGCCACCGACTGACACGTGCCGCACGTTCCTGGCCTGCGCGATGGCTTGGAGCTCATCACAGCGGCGGCCGCCGGCCACCGCACACACGTCGAGATCTGGGTGCGCGTCGATGATCTCGAGTGCCTGCAGCCCGATCGACCCAGTGGCCCCGAGCAGTGCGACGCGCGTCATTCAGCCAGTGTAGTTGGCAGGCTGTGCAGCCCCGTGCGTCCGGGTGTTAGCGCGACGGGGGCTTGGGCTCTCCGGGCGTCTGGGGTCTTGTACAGGAAGCGGTCAAATGGAGATGTGCTCGCGACGCGCGTAGCAGCGGGTGGCGAAGTCGCAGTTGTGGCGTCTATCCCCGCGTGTGCGGGGGAACCAGCGAGTGAGCCCCAGATCGCGTTTCAGGGAGGATCTATGCCCTGTACGGACCAGCATGTTTCAAAGAGGGCTTCGAAAGATCAGACGCCCTTGGTGGGATAGAGCAGGCGTGACGCTCGGGGTACGCAAGCAATGGCTATCCCAGCGACGTCCCAACGACCTGGACAGGCAGTCTGTTAGCCGCTGCTAAGGGGCGACCGCGCCCAACGCGAGCAGCGTGTAGTAGGCGGCCGGCCCCGCGAGCAGCAGACTGTCGACACGGTCGAGGACCCCCCCATGCCCCGCGAGCAAAGTCCCCATGTCCTTGACGCCGAGATCCCGCTTGACCAGCGACTCGAGGAGGTCGCCCAGCGTCGCTGCGGCGACGATGACAGCGCCGAGCACGAGCGACTCCCAGATCTCGAGGTAACCCTCGTCGTACATCGCCACCCACGTGACGAAGATTCCCGCGAGCGCACCCGCGACGAATCCCTCGACTGTCTTGCCCGGCGAGACCCTGGGGGCGAGCCTGCGTCTGCCCGCGACGCGGCCGACGAGGTAGGCGGCGGTGTCTGTGGCAAACACCGCGATCAGGACGGTGAAGATCGCGAGGCGGCCTCGATCGACGGACTGCGCATCGACGGCATCGGCGCGGATCAACGTCAGGTGAACGAGCCCGACGGCGATCCAGACCACGCTGAGCGTCGTGGTGGCCACGCTCACCGTGTTCGACTGGGAGGTGTCGGCGAGCGCTGCGAAACAGAAGGCTGCGAGCAGCGTGACGAGCAGGCCAAGCGCGATCCATTCCAGGCCGCCGAACTGCGTGCCCAAGAGTACGGTCAGCGCGCCACCGAAGCCGGCGAGCGCAAGCGGCCGGAGCTCCCGCGTCGCGGCGTAGAGCTCGTGGAGCGCGAGGATGGTTCCCACCGCGACGAGGGCGAGCAGCCACCAGCCGCCAACCCAGGCGGCTCCGAGGACGATCGGCAAGCCGGCCACCGCAATGGCCAGCCTTGAGGCGAGCGCGCTCATCGCCCCCCGAAGCGCCGGCGTCGTCTCGCATACTCGGTCAGCGCGCGCCGCAGCTCACGTCTGCCGAAATCGGGCCACAGGACATCGACGAACACGAGCTCCGTGTAGGCGAGCTGCCAGAGCAGGAAGTTGGACACGCGGAGCTCGCCGGACGTTCGGATCAGCAGGTCCGGCTCGCGCAGCTCCGGTGCGAACATCCGGGCGGCGATGGCGTTCTCGTCAATGTCGCGCGGCTCGACGCATTCCTCGACGAGCCGCCGCGCGGCCTGGACGATCTCGTCACGCCCACCGTAGTCGAACGCGACCCAGAGGTGGAGGCGGTCGAGACCCTCCGTCGCGGCCTCAAGCTCTTGGATCTTCACCGCCAGCTCCTCGGGCGCGCGATCGCGGCGCCCCATGAACCGGGTTCGCACGCCCTGCTGGACGAGCTCTGGCAGCTCGCGCTCGATCGACTCGACGATCACAGCCATGAGCGCATCCACCTCCGCGGCCGACCGCGACCAGTTCTCGGTCGAGAACGCGTACACGCACAGTGACTCAACACCGAGCTCGATCGTCGCCTCGACCGTGCGCCGCAGCGCTCGCGCACCCGCTTGGTGGCCAGCCGCCACCGGCAGGCCCCTGCGGCGCGCCCAGCGGCCATTACCGTCCATGATCATGGCAACCGACCGGGCGACGTCTGGCAGGTCGTCCTCGAGCGCCACCCTGGCGCTGCGGAACTGGAGGATTCGGTGACGGAGGCTCATCGGCCCGGGCTGCTGGTCACCGGTCCCGGGACCTCGACGCGCCCGGGGTCAGACCTCGAGGATTTCCTCTTCCTTCTTCTTGAGGAGATCGTCGACACGGTGCACATGCTCATCGGTGAGCTTCTGAAGTCGTTCCTCCGCTCGGTGCTCTTCGTCGCTGCCGACGTCGCCGCTCGCCTTGAGCTCCTTGAGGTCGCTCATCACGTCACGCCTGACGTGGCGAACCGCGATGCGGCCCTCTTCGGCGAGCTGCCTCACAAAGCGCACGAGCTCCTTGCGCCGCTCCTCGGTCAGCTGCGGAATGGGAAGGCGGATGATCTTCCCGTCGTTCGACGGGGTGAGACCGAGGCCGGATTCGAGGATGGCGCGCTCGATCATCGCCAGGGACGACGGGTCGAACGGTTGGATGGTCAGCATGCGCGGCTCAGGGACGTTGATGGTCGCGAGCTGCTTGACCGGGGTCTTCTGATCGTAGTAGTCGACGGTGATCCGATCGAGCAGGGCTGCTGAGGCGCGGCCCGTTCTCACGGTGTTGAACTCCTGCAGCGTGGCGTCTACCGACTTGTCCATCCGTCGTCGTCCGTCTGCGAGCAACTCGTCGATCATGCTTCCCTCGGTGGCGTCGAGATAATGGTGCCAACCCGGGCGCCCATGATCAACCTCTCGATGGCGCGTTCCGTGGCAAGGCCGAACACGTAGATAGGCAGGTGATTGTCCATGCAGAGCGAGAGAGCTGTTGTATCCATGACACGGAGCTCGCGCTCGATTGCCTCGCGGTGCTCGAGGGCTGGGAGGAAGGCCGGGTCAGGATCTGTGCGGGGATCGCCGTCGTAGACACCGTCCACGGCGTTCTTCCCCATCAGGATCGCCTCCGCCCCGATCTCGAGCGCCCGCAGTGCAGCCGCGGTGTCGGTCGTGAAGAACGGGTTGCCGGTCCCCCCGGCGAAGATCACCACGCGGCCCTTCTCGAGGTGTCGGATTGCGCGCCGGCGGATGTACGGCTCGGCGACCTCGCTCACCGAGATCGCCGACTGCACGCGCGTCTGCACGTCAAACCTCTCGAGTGCATCCTGGATCGTCAGGCAGTTCAAGAGTGTCGCGAGCATGCCCGCGTAGTCCGCCGTCGCACGGTCCATCCCGGCGGCGGCGGCGCGCATGCCCCGGTAGATGTTCCCGGCGCCAATGACCAAGGCAACCTCAACTCCGAGCGCGACCACCCTGTCGACCTCGCGGGCGATCGTCGCGACCCTGTCTGCGTCGATTCCGTACGGGCGCTCCCCCATGAGTGCCTCGCCCGAGAGCTTGATGAGGACACGCTGGAAGATGGGCTGGGCCGATGGGGAGTCGGCGGGCGGGGTGGCGGGCTCGGGGCGGGCGCTCATCCCACGTCCAGGCGCGCGAACGCCCGCACCCGCGCGTCTCCCAGAGCCTCGCCGACGCTCAACGAGAGATCGTGGATCCAGGCATGCTCGGTCAGGACCGACTCCGCGAAGAAGCGCTTGTCGAGCATTCCTTCGACGATCCTCGGGCGAATGTGCTCGGGCTTGGAGACGACCTCGGGGAGCCCCTGCAGCACCTTGCGCTCCGCGTCGGTTGTCTCGGCCGGTACTTCCTCACGGCTTGCGAACGCCGGGTTCGTCGCCGTGACGTGCATCGCGACCTTCCTCGCGAGCTCCTCGGTGCCGCCGTCGAGCCTGACGAGGGCGCCGAGCTTGTGCGCCGGCGGGTGGACGTAGCTCGAGACTGACGACCCATCGGCACGCTCGTAGCGCTCGGCACCGAGAACCACGATGTTCTCCCCCAGCCGTGCAACGAGCTCGATGCGCTCGCCCTCGAGCGACGATGCCGTCTCGGGGCCATCACGCGCGACCGCGTCGAGTACGGTCTGCGCGAACGTGCGGAACTCGTCGTTCTTCGAGACCGGCTCGGTCTCACAGCCCACAGCGATGAGCGTCACGTACCCGTCGGTGCGCGAGGTCAGCACCTGGCCCTCCGTCGTCTCGCGGCCGGCCCGCTTTCCGGCCGCTGCGATCCCACGCTCGCGGAGCAACCTCTGAGCTCGCCCGATGTCGCCCCTGGACTCCTCGAGCGCCCGCTTGCAGTCCATCATGCCTGCGCCTGTGCGCTCGCGCAGCTCCTTGACGGCGCTTGCCGGAACGCTCATGCCGTCTCTGCCTCGGCTGGGGACCTTACCTGGGGGCTGTCTGCTCCATCTGCGCCCGGCTCGCTTGCCGGGGGCTTGTCCTGCCCTTCATCAGGGCTGTCACCCGTCGCCTCCTCGCCGGATGCGCTGTCGGCCGCACCGGCCGGGGGCACGGTCGCCTCCGCAGGGCCTGGCGTGGGTGCTACCTGTGTCTCGGGTTCTGGCTTGGCACCAGCAGGTGCTTCTCCCCTGTCCTCTTCTGCTGCGGCGTCGGCCACGGTGGCGTCGTCTGCCGCGGCCGCCGCCTCGCCCGTGGCGTCCTCCTGGGCTGCGTGGGTCTTGTCCGTGGCGGCCGGAGCTGGATCGGCCTCGGCCTGTGCTGCGGCTGCCGCCTCGGCCTGTGCTGCCGCTTGCGCTTCAGCCTTCAGCTCTGCGAGCGAGACCTTCGCCGCACCCGCCGCAACGCCGTCCGCGAGGACCCGCACGACGAGGCTGCATGAGCGAATCGCATCGTCGTTGCCGGGGATCACGTACGTGACCTCGTCAGGATCGCAGTTCGTGTCGACGAGACCGATCACGGGGATGTCGAGGCGGCGGGCCTCGCGGACCGCCAGCGCTTCCTTCTTGAGGTCGACGAGGACGAGAGCGTCGGGAACGGCGCGCATCTCCGCAACACCGCCGAGGTTGGTCTCGAGCTTCTCGAGCTCGCTGAGCATGGCCATGCGCTCCTTGGCGGGGAGCAGCTCGAGCTGCTGGTCGTCGCGCAGGCGCCGCAGATCATGGAGACGCGCGATGCGCTCCGAGATCGTGCGCCAGTTCGTCAGAAGACCCCCGAGCCAGCGGTGGTTGACGTAGGGCATGTCGACGCGCTGCGCTTCCTCCTTAACTACGTCCTGGGCCTGCTTCTTCGTTCCGACGAAGAGAACGGTGCCGCCGCGTTCCGCCACGTTGCGAACGAACTTGTGCGCCTCTTCAATGAGCGCGAGCGTCTGCTGGAGATCGATGATGTAGATGCCGCCGCGCTCGCTGAAGATGTAGCGGCGCATCTTGGGATTCCAACGACGCGTCTGGTGGCCGAAGTGGACGCCGGCCTCCAAGAGCTCGCGCATTGAGACCACTGCCATGGATCTCCTCTCGGTTGGTGTTCCAGATCAGCGGGCTACGCGTGGAACCAACGCCGGAGACGCAGGCACCGCCACCCGTCCAACTCCCGCTGGGTCGTGGGTTGCCGTTGCTGGATTCTAGCCAACCGTGCGCTGCTGCTCGGATGGGCGGTCGGTGACGGTGCGCTTGGCCTGCTGGCGCAGCGCTGGCAGCACGGAGGAGAGCTCCTCGGGCAGCGGCGAGACGACCTCGACCTGGGCGTGCGTGAAGGGATGTGCGAACGACAGCATCGCGGCGTGGAGGAACTGCCGCGAGAGTCCGAGGTCGCCGCTGACGCCGTAGGTGGGATCGCCTGAGACGGGGAGCCCGATCTCGGCCAGGTGGAGGCGGATCTGGTGTTGTCTGCCTGTCTCGAGGCGCACGTCGAGGAGCGCGTGCTCCTCGAAGAGCTCAACGACCTCAAAGTGGGTGATCGCCTCGCGCGGAGTGTCGGTGTCAAGTGACTGGCGGCTCGAATCACGGCGGTCTCGGCCGATGGGCGCCTCGATCGTTCCCCGCCATGACCGGGGTTTCGCTCGTACGAGGGCGGTGTAGATGCGCACGAGCTCTCGCCGCTCCACGATCCCCGACAGCCGCCGATGGGCCTCGGCCGAGCGTGCGACGACGAGGAGCCCCGAGGTGTCTCGGTCGAGGCGGTGGACAATGCCGGGGCGATCGCCCTCGTGGCCTCCGGCGATGCCGTGCCCGAGCAGCCCGTGGACGAGGGTCCCCTCGCGCCGGCCGGCACCCGGATGGACGACGAGGCCCGCGGGCTTGTCGACGACCAGCAGATGCTCGTCCTCGTAGCGGCAGGCGATGTCCATCTCCTCGGGCACAAGCACGGGCGGCTCGGGCGGGCGCAGGGTGAGCTCGAGGCGCTCTCCACCACCTAGCCGGTAGCTCTTCGGCCTCCGCCTCCCATCGACGTGGATGCCGCCGCTTGCGATGATGCGCTCGGCCCCAGCGCGTGAGCCGACCGCGGGCACGAGAGCGAGGTAGATGTCCAGCCGCACGGGCTCGGAGAGCTCCTCCACGACGAGCTCGTAGCGTCGCGGAGCGGTGAGAGGCTGGCCGGTCGCGCGTTCTGCACCGCCGGGCACGGGCATGGTTCGGAGCTACCCGCGCTGCAGGCGCGGCCGATGCTCGACGGCGACGATCGTCACGAGCAGAAGCAGCACGCCAACGGTGATGAAGACGTCGGCCAGGTTGAACGCTGGCCAGTGCTGCGGGTCGATGAAGTCGGTGACGCGTCCGAGCCGGAACCGGTCAACGAGGTTCGAGACGCTGCCGCCGATCAAGAACCCAAGCGCCACCGGCAGGAGCGGGTGGCGAGCCCCGGCCCGCGTGAAGTACGTGACCATCCACACGACTGCGACCACGGTCAGGATTGTCACTGCCCAGGTCGCGTTCTGGAAGAGACCGAACGCGATCCCCGAGTTCTGCACGTGGTGGAGATACAGCGGCCCGACGAGGTGGATAGCCTCGCCGAGCTCCAGCTCTCGGACGATGATCGCCTTGGTCAGCTGGTCGGCGACGATGCCGGAGAGGCTGACCGCAGCAAGGGCAACCCAGTGCGCCGGCCGCGCGGCGAGCGAGCGCTTGGCCACCGAGACGGGCGCCTTGGCATCGGTCGCCGAGCCGACTCGGACGTCGGCGTACTGAGAGGGCGGCTCGCTCTCGTTCATCAACCGTGTTTCCTCGAGGTGACCTCTGCGGCGGTCACTCCCGTGTTGCCGCTGCTCTCAGGGAATGCTCGAGCTCCGCGGCGGTTGTGCCGACCACCTCGATGACCTTGTCGCGTGATGTGTCGCCCGAGCGGATCGAGATACGCCGGCGCTCGACATCGAGAACGCTTGCCAGGAGCTTGATCAGCGCGCGGTTTGCTCTGCCGCGCTCCGCAGGCGCACTGACGCACACCTTCCAGACGTTCTCATGGCGGTGAAGCACCTGCGACCGCGTCGCTCCAGGAGAGATACGAACCCTGAGCCGGCCTGTGGACATCCTCAAAGGCACCCTCCAATCAAGTATAGCCCGCGGCCTCGAAGGCCGTGTATCAGGGGCCTGGCGCTCGTGGGCGGGGCAGGTTGGGGGTTGGACGAGCCCAGGGGACCCTCGGTGAGCAGCCCGTCGGTGCTGTTGCCGTTTCCGCACTCCCCTGCTCTGGGCTGGGGCGCGGAGGCCTAGGGGGCAGTGGAGATCGCCGTCTACACGGTTGATGGTGGCACCTGGATTTCATGGCGAGCAGCTTGACCTAGGCGCGCTGCTTGCGAGGACGTGGGCGTCGAGGTCTACCGACGCGCCGGCGATGCGAAGAGCGCGCGACGAATTCCCTTGCGAAATGGGTTTCGAGGTGCTGCCGGCCGGGCCGTCGGCTCGCTCACACGGCGTCTCGGACGCTGTCGGGCCCCTGACAGGCTGCTGGTGCGGGTGGCGAGGTCAGAGAAACTCGTCGAGGATGCGCAGCACGACCCTCCGCGCGATCTCCAGCACGATGATCCCGACGATCGGCGAGAGGTCGAGCCCGACGCCACCGAGGCGTACGGCAGGGAGGATGCGTCGAAAGAGACGCAGGTACGGGTCGCAGACGTCGTAGAGGAAGCTGCGGAAGCGGTCCAGCCACACGTTGTAGGGCAGCTGGAACCACGACAGGAGGATGAAGATCAGGATCAGGAGGATGTAGACGAGGAAGACCGCGTTGACGAAACGCTGGATCGTCAAGACGGCGTCGACCGCAAGCGGCATAGACCAAAACTAGATGATCGGTCGGAGTGTTGAGGTGGCTAACGCCCCGACACAGCACGGCCGTCGATCGGCAGAGCCCAGCCCGGGCAGCGCTGGGCGCACGTGCGTCGTTGCGGCGGTGTGCCACCAGCCGTTGGGATGTGCTGGCAGCCTTGGAACTCGTGACCGCGTGGGCGGCAGCTGACGGATCCCGTGAACGCTCGGCCGGCGGCTGGGGAGACGACCTGGGCCCGCTACGTCCCTCTGCGCGGATGGGGCCACCCCGAACCACCACCCGCTTTCGAGCTTAGCGCGGAAATCGTGCCGCGGGGCGTGCAGCCTGTGCCAGGTTTGGAGCAGGAGCGTCGAGAGATGCCTGGAAGCCGCGCGAGCTGCGCAGGCGGGTGAGGCACCAGCGCCAAGCCCGCCGGCACAGCGCGATCCACCACCCAAGCGGTGCGCCCCTTGCACGCCGCGGGAATCGGCGCAGTTTCGTATCGGTTCGGTCGCCTCCGCTAGGCCTGATTGAAGAAGCCCTCGTCGACGAGCTTCGTGCGCTCCTCGGCGGAGACCTCGACGTGCTTCGGCGTGAGTAGAAACACCTTGTCGGCGATCCGCTGCATGCTGCCTTCGAGTGCGTAGGTGAGACCACTGGCGAAGTCGATCAAGCGCTTCGAGAGCTCGGCATCGATGCTCTGGAGGTTGATGATCACGGGCATCTCGGCCTTGAAGCGATCGGCAACTGCCTGCGCGTCGTTGAAACTCTTCGGGATCACGAGATGCACTCGCCCGGCTGCCGATGGGACCGCCGCGAGCTGGCGCCTGGGCTGTGCCCGCGCACTCGCGCTCGGCTGGGTCGACCGCTGCGGCTGCTCGCGCCGCTCGTGTCGCTCAATGCGCGGCTCGTAGACGTCCTGGGCAACGCCGGCGGAGGAGGACACGTCGGGCTCGGTCCAGTTCGGGTCCCACCGCCTCTGCGCCCTCTGCGGCGAGAGCCGTCGGACGTTTGGGCGCTCGGCGTAGCTGCGCTCGAGCTGGTCCTCGGCTGAGAAGGAGCTCTCGTCCCAGTACTCCTCTTCCTCGGCGACGCCGAAGTAGACAAGCGCACGACTCCACATCTCTGTGAGACCCATGGATCGGAATTCTACCGCGGAGTGCCGGCGGACAGGCCAAAAAGGGCCGCGCCCACCCGAACGTGGGTTGCACCTTCTTGGGCTGCCACGCGGTAGTCCTGACTTGTCCCCATCGACAGCCATTCCAACCCAAGCGATGCCGCGATCTCCGCCAGCCTGCGGAAGTAGGGCCGCGAGGCCTCCGGGTCGGCCGTGGCCGGAGGCATGGTCGTCAGCCCGCGCACATCGACGCCAAGCGCGGTGACCTGCGCCACGAAGCTCTCGACCTCCTCTGAGCCGACGCCTGACTTCGACCGCTCGCCGGCGAGGTTCACCTGGACGAGGGCCGGTTTGCGCAACCGCTTCGCGGCACTCAGCGAGTCGAGTGAGTGAACGAGCTCCACCTGTGCAGATACGGCCGGAGCCTTCCGAGACTGGAGGTGGCCGATGAAGTGCCAGGCAAACGCGGAGCCCAGCTCGGCGTGCTTTGCCTCGAGGTCCTGGAGACGGTTCTCGCCGACGGTCGTGATGCCGGCCGCAGCGAGGGTGTGCATCGCGCTCTGGGGAACGTACTTCGTCGCGACGACGATCGTGACATCTGCTCCGAGCTCTGCGCGCATCGCCTCGTAGCGCTCGGCGATGACGGGCGCCGGCGCGAGCTCAGCGGACAAACGCGATCATCCCCTGTCGGCCCGTCACACCTGCGTCCCGCCGATGGGAGAAGAAGCGGTCCGGATCGCAGGCCGTACAGACATCGAGACAATCCACCGTGCCGCATCCCGCGTTGTGGAGGGCGCGCTCGGCGCACGTCCACAGGTCGACGTTCCTTCCGCGAACGGCGTCAGCGCCATAGGCCGAAGCGAACCTCGCCGCGACCCGACTTCCCACCTCGTAGCAGCAAGGGCCGATCCCGGGGCCGATGACGGCGGCAAACGGCCCGTGGGCAAGCGCCGAGATCGCATTCTCGAGAATGCCGGCTAGGAGGCCCCGCCAGCCAGCGTGCACCGCGGCGAGCGCCGGCGTTTCTCCCGTCCTGCAGACCGCAATTGGCAGACAGTCGGCGCTGAGCACGAGCATCGCCTGGCCCGCCTCGCTGCTCCACATGCCGTCGCGCAGCTCGGGGTGCGCCGCGCCGTCGAGCACGCCGGTGGGTCGGGCCCGGGAGATGTCAGCGCCGTGGACTTGGCGGCCGATCGCGGTGCGGTGTGGGTCGGCGCCGGCCTCTGCGCAGAGACGCCGGCGGTTCTCGCGGACGTGCTCCGGGTCATCCTCCGTGAGGAGGCCGAGGTTCAAGGAGGCGTAGGGGCCGCTGCTCACGCCCCCCCGACGGGTTGCGAAGCTCACCCGATAGGCGGCAGGGCCGTCCCAGTCGATCACGTCGAGGTCGCTCACCGAGTCGCTGTCTCCGAGGTTGCCTTCCTGCCCTCGATGAGCGCTCGTGCCGCTTCGATCTCCTGCGCGCGGTCGGCGAGCTCCCCGTTTACCTTCTGGCGCATCAGCTCCTCGAGGATCGTGCCCACGAGCGGCGACTCGGCGAGGCCAAGCTCAGCCAGATCCGCACCGGTGACGCTGAGCCGGATGTCTCGCAGCTCGGTCGCGTACCGCGTGAGCCAGGCCTGTGCGGGCCCAGCCGGGGCGCTCGCCATCGCGAGTAGCAGCCCGTGGGGGTCGAGACGCTGGATGAGCTGGTGTGCCGTCGACGGCTCGGTCACCTCCCGGAGCTGCTCGACGAGCCGTGGGAAGATCGTGATGGCGCTGGCGAGGGGCTGCGCGTCCCTGCGGCGGAGCTTGAGATGCTCGAACCAGCCGAGCAGCTCGCTCGGCGGCAGCCTGCGCGCGAGCGCCGCAAGCCGCGGCTGCCAGTGTGGAACGTCCGGCGCAGACTGCGCGCGAAGCTCGTCGAGCCGAGCGATCAGCGCTGTCGTCTCGGCGTCCACGGCCAGCTGTGGGTGAATCGCGGCCGCGAGTCCGAGCTCCTCGGTGCGAGCGAGCGCAGCCGCTACGTCGGGCTCGCTGAGAAGCGCAACGAGCTCATCGCGCAGGCGCGTGGTCGAAAGCTCGCCCACAAGCCCCATGTCGATGCACGCGCGCGCCAGCGAGCTCGTGTGCGGATCCATCGAGAAGCCGTACCGGTTCTCGTAGCGGATGGCTCGGAAAATCCGTGTCGGATCGTCAATGAACGAGAGTCCGTGCAGGACGCGGATGACACCCGAGTCGAGATCGGCACGGCCGCCGAAGAAGTCGATCAGCGTCCCGAAGGTCTCGCCGCGCAGCGAGGCGGCCATCGCGTTGATCGTGAAGTCGCGCCGAAAGAGGTCCTGCCGGAGCGCGGCCTGCTCGACGCTCGGCAGCGCAGCCGGAGCGTCATAGAACTCCGTCCGGGTTGTGGCGACATCAACACGCCCGCTTGCGTGCAGGACGACGGCGGTGTTGAACCGCTCGTGCGACACGGTGCGCCCGTCCAGGAGCGATGCGAGCTCGCGCGCGAACTCGATGGCGTCGCCCTCAACCGCGACATCGACGTCGATGGCCCTCTCGTCGAGCAGCACATCCCGGACCGCGCCACCCACGAGGTACACGCCGGCGTAGTGGTGAGCCGCCGCCTGGATGGCGGTGAAGACGGGCTCGAGCTCGGTCAGCGCCTCGAGCCGGCTTCGCACCGAGACCGCGGGCCCGGCGGCCTGCTCGCCTTGCGCGTCGTTGGCAAGCTCTCGCAGCAGGTCGCCGCTCGTCACGACTCCGACGACTGTCGAGTCGCGCGTCACCGGGATACGGCCGACACGGGATACCTCGAGCAGCCGGCGCACTTCGGGCAGCGGCGTGTCCTCAAGGCAGGGCTCCTGCACGGTTCGCATGACCGCTCGCACCGGGGCGTGCGCGAGCTCGTGGCTCAGGGCTTTGTCGAGGTCCTCGCGCGTGACGGCGCCGATGAGCGCGTCGGAGGAGCCGACCAGCAGCCCGCTCTGCCCGTGTCGCTGGCAGAAGGCCATGGCGCGTGTGATCGTCTCGTCCGGCTCGACGAAGCGGGCCGGTGTCGACATGACCATGCGAGCTGTCCGTGGCTTCTCGACCGCATCGGGGAGCGCGGAGAGCAGCTCTGCCCGAGCGGTGTCGAGCACGGCGTGGATGATTGACGAAGCCGCCTCTGCGTGGCCTCCGCCGCCGAGGGCCCTCGCGAGCGACGCCGCGTCGAGCTCCGCACCGGCGCTTCGCACGACCATCACCGTCTTCCCCTCCATCTCGAAGAGGCAGACAAGCGCGTCGAGGTCGATCAGGTCGCGGAGCTTCTCCGCGAGCCTCGAGACGCCATCCACGTAGCCTGGGGCGCGCGCGCAGGCGAGCGTGATCGGCGCGCCCGCCACCTCCAGCGTCTCGACCGACTCGAGCAGCGTCGTGAAGAGCGCGCGCTCAGACTCGCCAAGCGGTTTGTGGAGATACCGTGCGAGCGCTTCCTGGCGAGCGCCGTGGCGCAGGCACCAGGCGACGGCATCGACATCGCGCTCGGTCGTCGTTGGATACGTCAGGGAGCCTGTGTCCTCGTGGATGCCGAGCGCAAACAGGGTGGCCTCCGTTGGTCTGACCGTGACCGATCGCTCGGCGAGAATGCCGACGAAGGTGGTCGTGAGGGCCGCATCGTCGGAGCGAATGACGTTGGCGCTCGGGACCCAGTCGGGCGCCTCACCGGGATGGTTATCGAAGAGCAGGACCTCCACCCTGCCGGAGCGCGCAAGCTCCTCGAACGGCCCGAGCCGCTCGGCCCGGCTGGTCTCGACCACGATCAGCCGCCTGACCGCGGAGTGGGCGACGGCCGCGGCTGCGGTGAGCTCGAGGTCATCGGCGTGCAGGCGCACGAACTCCTCGACGTTGCGGTTGAGCGAGATGCCAAGCGCCGCGCGAGCTTCAGGGAACAGGCATCTTGCTGCGACGAGGGAGGCGAGCGCGTCGAAGTCTGTGTGGATGTGCGTCACGACGAGGTCCACGGTTCCAAGTGTAGGTTTGGCTGGAGAAGGCCACCGGCAGCGAGCGCCGAGCGCGAAGGCAGCCGGCGGGGCACAGCCCTTCGCTGCTGCGCAGGTCCAGCCCCGCGGGTGCAGGGCAGCAGCACGCGTTCGCCGTGGGCAGCGGTACGGCCAGCCGGTGATTGAGCGGTTCCACTGGCGCTCGGAAGGCTCGGCGAGCGTTACGCCGAGGCCTGCTACCTCGCTATTCCTGGGTGCGCTCGATGTGTGCGCCGAGCGCACGGAGGCGCTCGTCGATACGCTCGTACCCGCGGTCGATCTGCCCGATGTTGCCGATCGTCGAGCGCCCGTGGGCCGCGAGGCTTGCGATCAGCATCGCCATGCCAGCCCGGATGTCGGGGCTCTCCATGCGCTCGCCGTAGAGCTGAGCGGGGCCGTTGACGACCGCGCGGTGTGGGTCGCACAGGATGATGCGCGCCCCCATGGTCACGAGCTTGTCAACGAAGAACAGCCGGTTCTCGAACATCTTCTCGAAGACGAGCACTGTGCCCTGAGCCTGCGTGGCAACGGCGAGGGCGATCGATGTGAGATCGGCCGGGAACGCCGGCCAGGGGCCGTCTTCGATCTTCGGGATCTGTGAGCCGAGGTCATCGACGACGACAAGCTCCTGCTCGCTCGGCACCCGAATTGTGGTGTTCTGCAGCTCCCAGCGCACGCCGAGGCGCTCGAAGACCGGCCAGACGCCGACGAGGTGCTCGGGGACGACGTCTTCGATCAACAGCTCGCCTGGCGTAACCGCGCCCAGGCCAATGAAGCTCGCGACTTCGATATGGTCGGCGCAGATGCTGTAGGCGCCGCCCCGCAGGCGATCGACACCCTCGATCCGCAGGATGTTGGAGCCGATCCCGTCGATCCTGGCGCCAAGCGACACCAGGAACTGGCAGAGGTCTTGAACGTGTGGCTCGGAGGCCGCGTTCATGATCGTTGTCTCGCCTGGGGCGAGCACGGCAGCCATGACCGTGTTCTCGGTGCCCGTAACCGAGGCCTCGTCTAGGAAGATGCTCGAGCCTGCGAGGCGGTCTGCCTCCATGTCGTAGGTGTGCTCCATGCTGACGTGAGCTCCGAGCTGGCGGAAGGCGTGGATGTGCGTGTCGATGCGGCGCCTGCCGATCACGTCGCCGCCGGGTGGAGGCACGACCGCGCGGCCACACCGGGCCAGGAGCGGGCCCGCCAAGAGGATCGAGGCGCGGATTCGCCGGCAGAGCCCTTCGTCGAGCCGGTACGAGGGCTCGCTGGCAGCGTGGATGCGGACCGTGCCATGACCCGGTCGCTCAACGGAGACGCCGATGTCCACGAGGAGGTCGATCATCGTCTCGACATCGAGGATGCTCGCGACGTTGCTGAGCACGACCGGCTCGTCGGTAAGCAGGCACGCTGCGAGGATCGGCAGTGCTGCGTTCTTGTTTCCGGCAACGCGGACACTGCCGTTGAGCAGCTGACCTCCGTCGATCACAAACGATTCCGACAATGTGCTTGCAACGAGCGTCTGCGTAGCCACGGCACGTGCCTGCCAGCAGCCCGGTTGCCGGCCTCGCTATGGTACTCGTCTGTGTCGGACAACGGCGCGCCAGCCCTTCGCCGCGCGCCGCACGAGACCGAGGAAGCGGCATGGATGTCACACGCGAGCGGGCCTGGGCAACGCTGACCACCTACACGAAGAGCGAAGCGCTGAGGCGGCACGCGCTGGCGGTCGAGGCTGCTGTGATGGCCTATGCGCGCGCGCTTGGCGAGGACGAGGAGCTGTGGTCGGCAACCGCTCTCCTCCACGACTTCGACTACGAGATCCACCCAACGCTCGACAAGCATCCCCAGGATGGGGCCCCGCTCCTGCGCGAGGAGGGCTACCCCGAAGAGCTGATCGAGGCTGTGCTCAGCCACGCGGAGCACCTCGCCCTGCCCCGCGATACGCCGCTGAAGAAGACGCTGTTCGCCTGCGATGAGCTGTCCGGCTTCATCTGTGCCTGCGGCTTCGTCCGGCCGGACGGCATTGAGACGCTGGCGCCGAAGTCGGTGCGCAAGAAGCTCAAGCAGCCGTCCTTCGCGGCGGGCGTCAGTCGAGCTGACGTCTACAAGGGCACCGAGGAGCTCGGCCTCGAGCTGAACGAGCACATCGAGTTCGTGATTGCCGCACTGCGGCCGCTGGCCGCTGAGCTCGGCCTTCGAGCGGAGTCGCCGGCCGAGGCCTGACCCCCGCCAGATTAGCCCGTGTGCGGCAGATCTGCGCCGGTGGCGACTGGCGGTGCGCCGACGACCCCCTGGGCCTAGGCGGTGAGGCCGCGAGCGAGCCGTGCGAGGTCGCTGTCGTTGTTCCAGAAGCCGACCGAGGCGCGCACCCACCCGAGCCGTGGCAGCGACCGAACGATCACGCCCTGCTCGCTGAGCTCTCTGACGACGTCCTCGGCGTTCCCACGAGGCTCGAAGGCGACGAGCGTGGAGTCGCCTGACCGACTGTGCAGGGCAACGATGGAGGAGAGGCGCCTGTGGCAGCGTGCAGCCATCTCCACGCCGTGCCCGAACCGCTCCTCGCCCAGCTCGGCCGCAAGCTCGAGCGCCACAGCCCAACCTGCGATAGCCGCCGCTGGGATCGTACCGGGGTCGAAGCGTGCGGCACCCTCCGCCGGGGTCCAGCGGCCGTCGTCCGTGTAGTCCTGCTGGCCGTAGTAGGAAGGTAGGCAGACCGCAAGGCGCTCGAGCCAGGCGTCGCTCAGGGCAAGCCCCCCCGTGCCGTCAGGCCCGAGCAGCCATTTCTGACCGGGGAACGTGTAGAAGTCGCAGCTGAGCTCGCCGAGATCGACCGGAATCGCGCCGACGCTCTGCGCGCCGTCCACGAGAACGGGCACGCCGAGCTCGGCGATGTCCGCGATCGGCAAAACCTGTCCGTTCAGCCAGGACACGTGGGAGGTGGCGACGAGGCGTGTCCGCGAGCCGATCTCTCGGCGGATCGACTCGACGGCCTCGCCCGGCGGGCGCCCCAGCAGCCGCGCCACGCGCACGCGCGCACCGGATGCGCCCAGCGCGCCGAGGAGCCCGAAGTGCTCTAGGTCGGTGGTGACGATCTCCTCGTCGGCTGCGAGCCCGAGACCGGCGAGCACGATGTTGCAGCTCTCGGTGGTCGAGCGCGTGAGCGCCACCTGGTGAGAACCGGCGCCCAGCAAATCCGCGAGCATCGCGCGCACCTGCTCGCGCTGCTCCAGCCGGTGGTCGAAGTAGTCGACACCGCTTCGGCCCTCGCGAAGCTCGCGTTCAGACCAGGCGGCTGCGGCATCGTGGCTGCGCTGGGGAACGGGGCCGAACGTGCCCGTGTTCAGGTAGGCAACGCGCTCGAGCGCCGGAAACTCCGCTCTCACAGCGTCGAAATCCACCCGTGCATCATGGCTGCTGCAGCCAAGGCGTGGTGGGAGAGGCTGCGCCGCGCCGTCTCGCTGACGTCGCGTTGGCTGAGCCTCCGTCCAACGCGCACCGCCTGAGCCGGCCACCCGCCTGATGCCCCTCGCGCGTACGCTAGGTCGATGCGCGTGATGCTGCTCGATCCGGCCGCCTTCACCACGCCGTATGACCACCACTTGGCCAAGGCGCTCGCCGCCGCCGGGGCCGAGGTTGAGCTCGTGGCCTCGCGCTTCCGGTTCGGGCAGGGGTATTCCCCGGCCGGGTACCGGAGGACAGAGCTCTTCTACCCCGTGAGCTCGCGCGTCTTCGGTCGCTCGCCGGCGCGGCTGCCGCTGAGAGCGATCGAGCACCTTGTCGGCCTTGTGCGTCTACGCCGCAGGATGCCCGACGTCCTGCACGCTCAGTGGCTGCCCTGGCCGCGCGTGGACGAGCGGCTGCTGGGGCTCGACAGGCCGTCGGTCCTGACCGCGCATGACATCCTGCCCCGCCGCTCTCGCCGCCGGAGCGTGCTGTGGCAGCGGACGTGTGCGCGTTTCGACCGGATTGTCGTGCACAGCCGCCGCGGGAAGCAGCGTCTCGAGGAGGAGCTCGCCGTCCACGCTGAGAAGATCAGGGTCATCCCCCACCCCGTCTTCCCTGGGCCTCTCAGTCGCTCCGACGATGGCGCAACGGTTCTCTTCCTCGGCGTGATCCGCCCGTACAAGCAGATCGATCACGCAATCGGCGCCGCGCGCGGGATCGGAGCACGCCTGCTCGTTGTCGGCGATCCCGCCGTGGATCTGGGCGATCGAGTCGAGGCTTCAGGCACGGAGTGGCGGCTCGGCTACCGCCCCCACAGTGAGGTGGACGACGCGCTCGCGGAGTCGACCGTCGCTGTCTTCCCATACCGGGACGAGCTCGATCAGAGCGGCGCGCTGCTACGGGCGCTTGGTGCTGGCGTGCCGGCCGTTGCCTACGACGTCGGAGGAGTTGCCGAGCCGATCTGCCAGTTCGGGGCCGGTGCTGTCGTGCCACCGGATGATCAGAACGCGCTCCAGGAGGCACTGGCCCGGCTGCTCGGCGACGCTGAGGCGCTGGGGCGGGCACGAGCGGGGGCCGAGCGCGCACGGCGCGAGCTGACCTGGGACGTGTCTGCGCGCAGTCACCTCGCCGTGTACCGCGAGCTCCTGTAGGGAGCACATCGTCCGGCGCTGTTGTCTGGGGGAGCGCCGAGGGTTTGAGGAGGTTCTCGATCGTTTGGAAGTGGCCGTCGGGAGCTGTTCGGCCTGAGCGCCGAGGGGAGAGGGAGCGCCGAGCGGAGATCGGCGCGCTGGCACTGCGCTAGCTTTCCGCTCCACATCCGACACAGGCTGCGCGACACGCGGCACGATTCCCTCGCTAGGCTCGAAAGCGGGTGGTGGCTCGGGGTGGCCCCATCCGCACAGAGGGACGTGTCCAAGCGGGCCAGGTATTTCCGTCGGGCGTCGGCCGAGCGCGCGCGCCCCACGGCCTCCACCGCGACACCGCAGCGCGACAGGTGCGCCCTGTGCTTCCCAGGCTGGACGCTGCCGCTCGCCGGGTGTTATCAGGCGGCTCCGGTACTCCTCGAGCGTGCTCTCTCTTGCGGCGCGGGCCAGGAAGGCATCAGCTCGAGCGTGTGCTCTTGCTGCTCGCGAGTCACCGTGTCCCGCCGTATTGTCGCCACGGTCACCGTGATCTCGCTCTGCTCGCGAAGCTGCCCGTCCCACCCGAAGATCGTGAACCCAACCAGCTCTCCGGTGCCGGGATCGATCCGCACGAGGTGGCTCTCCCGCGACTCAACACAGATCGCCGGTCTCGCCCTCTCACCGCGCCACACGTACAGGACATCTCCCTGCTCGTTGTGGATGGCCGCAAGCGGCTCCTTCCCGTCGAGAAGAAATGCGTACTCGCCTGCCCTGTCAGGGAAGGAAGACAATGGTCAAGTCTGCTTTCGGCGGACTCTGCGACACGTACGCCGTGACGACGAAGTTCCCTATTGCCGTACCGTGCTCGATCGCGACGCGCACGTACATCCCTGGATAGTCGGGGTGAGCATCGAGTTTGCAGGCTGTGCGACGTTCCCCGCCAGGGTAGCGAGGAGGGTGCCCGGTCCTGACAATGAAGTTCGGATCGAAGATCGCCAGCCTGATCGCCTGCTCGTGGCCGATCGGCTCAGGGTGACCGCTGGCGATATGCCTTGGTCACGTTGCCTCGTGCAGGACAACGATGGTGCCTTCGTGGTCGGGGACATCCCATCGGGGTCTTGCGTTCATGGCGGCGCTGCGGTAGCGGCCACGAACGGCCGGTAGACCTGCTGGCCTGGACGCTTAAGCCGAGCGTCTTCGCAAGCCTTCGCACAATCCACGGGAACCATCGGTGGCCGGCCTTGACTGAAGAGCGCGGTCAGGCCGCGAACCCTCCAAGGCGGCGAACTGCGAGCGCAGAGAGCTCGTTGCGCTGCTCGGTCGAGAGCGGGAGGAGGTCAAGCGGCAGGGGCTCGAGAAAGAGCGCGGTCTCGTTGTCGTCGACGACGAGAGCACGCCCTGGGGCGGCGGCTCCCGCAGCGGCGACCGCTGCGAGACGGCGCTCTGCAACGCCGATGCGCGGCTGCCACTCTCGCCCGACGGCGGTGAGCGCTCGCTCGAGGGCGGCGCGCAGGCCGCCGGCGAGCGACTCGATTCCAGCGGTCTCGAAGAGAACGTACCCCGGCTCGAGCGGCTCGATTGTGAGTCCTACGTTCTCAAGCCGGCGCAGAAGCTGCTCCCAGAGCTCGGCGGCCGCGGCCGGATCGGGCCGGGCGAGGGTGAGTTCAGGGCAGGTTGCAAGCGCCTCGCCGACGGTCATGCCCGGTCGGATTCCACGTACGTGCGCTGCGGCGGTGCATGGGCCGATCAGGTTGGGTCCAGCGAGGGATGGGCCAAGCGCGACCGGTTTGTCTCTGAGGTCGCACCGTGGCTGAAGCGCTGCGCGCAGGCCAAATGCTGGAACGGCGAGGCAGGCAACCATACGAACGTTTGTTCTACACGAACACATGTTCGCTGTCAAGAGGAAGTGTGCACCTGCGCCAGGAGCGCTGGCGGGTAGCGCGACGACCGCTGGCTACCCGGCGGTCACGTCGACGGCCGCAGCCTGTATCTGCGCGATGTGCGGGACGATGTCGAGGACGCTCTCCCGGGCACACCAGGCGATGTCGTCGGCCAGGTGCGCGGCGAGGAGGTTGCGTGCGCTCTGGCTGGCGGCAAGCCCCTGCTCGGCCGTCTCAAACGACTGTGCCAGCCGGAGTGCTGCCCTGGCGCCATCGCTTGGCTCTCCATCGATGAGCTCGACGATTCTGCCGGCGCAGTACGCATCGTCCATCGCAAACTCCCCGAGCACCCCGGCGCAGAGGATCGTAACGTCACCGCCGAGGCCGCGAGCGCGAGCAGCAACGGCAGCGAGATTGAGCAGGCTGGCGGCGAAGACCCGCTCTGCGGCGGCGCCCGCTGCGATCAGGGCGCGTGTGCCGTTGGTTGTAGTCAGGATCACGGTCTTGGCGATCGGCTCGACGAAGTCGGCTGGTGAGTTGCCGAGGTCGAAACCGGGAATCCGCACGCATTCACGCTCGCCCGCGAGCGCTCCCTCCCCTCGTGCCTGGCGTAGAAACCTCGCCTCGTCGATCTCCGCGCAGCACAGCACGCGCTCGTAGCCGCCGGCAAGCGCCTGCGCGATGGTCGACGTCGCCCGCAGCACGTCGACGACGATTGCCGTCTGCGCTGCGGAGACCTCGGCAAGCGTGAACGCGACATGGACACGCACGGACTCGGATGCTAGCGAGAGCACAAGCAAGCATGGCTGTCCGTCGACCTCGGATAGAGGCCGGCAGCGGACGGAGCTCCGATGCCCGTGACTACGATCCAACCCGTGACGCAACCCAAAACGAGCGAGCAGCCGACCTGCTACCGGCACCGAGGGGTCGGAACGCACGTAGCGTGTGCCGAATGCGGCAAGCCGATCTGTCCCGACTGCATGGTGTTCGGCCCGGTCGGGATCCGCTGCCCAGACTGCTCAGGCCAGGTGAAGCAGCACAGGCGAGGAGCACGCGGTATGCGGCGGGCGGTGACGGGCGGGCGCGCCGACCTCGTGACGCGGGCGCTCATCATCGTGAACGTCCTCATCTACCTCGCCGAGCTCGCCCAGTCGGGCAGCTTCAGCGCAACCAACAGCCAGCTGGTCGTCGATGGCGCGCTGTACGGCCCGGGGGTGGCAGACGGCGAGTGGTACCGGCTCATCACCGGGGGTTTCCTGCACGCCAACGTCATTCACATCGGCTTCAACATGCTCATGCTCTGGTGGTTCGGACGGTCGCTCGAGCTGTACCTCGGCCGGTGGCGGTTCCTCGCGCTCTACAGCATCTCGCTGTTGGCGGGCTCTGCCGGTGCGCTCCTGCTCCAGCCGAACGCCCTGACCGTTGGGGCCTCGGGCGCGGTCTTCGGAATACTCGGGGCGGGGCTCTTCCTGGAGCGTCGCCAGATCTACGTCTTCGGCGGCTCGGCGATGATAATCGTGGTCGTCAACCTCGTGATTAGCTTTGCGTTCCCAGGCATCTCGGTCGGCGGCCACCTCGGGGGCCTGGTCGGTGGCCTCGCCGCGATTCTCGTCCTCTCCCGCCTTGGACGCAGCAACCCGGCCTACAGCCGTTTCAACTTGCAGACAGCGGCGGGTCTCGTCGCGATCGTCGTTATCGCCGTCCTCGTCTCCTACCTGCGGGTCCGCGGGCTCGCCTGACCGCCGCGGAGGAGCCCGACCGGGCACGCTGAGCGGTCGCTCGGCTGGGCCGGCGGAGAAGCCGCAGGCAGTCTCCGTCTGCGTGCCGGCGCGTCGTGTGCTCCGGCTGGTGGCACAGCTCCGGGCGATGCGGCTTGGCGTTAGAGCTGAGCGGCAGGGTTTGCGCACGAGGGCCGTCTGGTAGGGCCGAGCAGAGGTGGCACAGTCTCGTGACGCTTCCGAGACGGATCGTGCGCAAGCCGTGCGTCTTTCTGGTCTACCCTCCCCGGGTGGTGGGTGGGGGGCGGGCTGCCCTTCGTGCTGGCTGAAGGGCGCGGCCCGCCCCGGCGCCTGGGCTCGGATTGCCCAGCCCCCACGTCTTCCGGGGCGCGGCGAGCGGCCAGCCAGCTGGCCTGACCCGGGCAATCCACGGGAGCCACACCTCCGCTGGCTACCAAGCCGTCGTCGGCCTGTCCAGCCCTGCGCCCCGCGGCAGCGACACGACCATCGCCACCCGAGGCATCCCCCCACTCCGCCAGCGAGCCCACCCAGCCGCACACCACCACACCCACCCTCGACAACCTCAGGGCGGCAAGGGCCGAGTGCTCGACAGGTCAGCTAGCCGCCGACCTCGATCTCCCGTGGGCTGAGTTCTCCGAGTGCGGCCTGTGCGGCGGCGAGCCGCGCCAGAGGAACACGAAATGGTGAGCAGGACACGTAGTCGAGTCCGAGCTTGTGGCAGAAGATCACCGACCGAGGGTCCCCCCCGTGCTCGCCGCAGATTCCGAGCTTGATCTCGGACCGCGTCGCGCGGGCCCGCTCGACTCCGATCGCCATCAGGTCTCCGACGCCTGCTTGGTCGATCGTCTCGAACGGGTCGTCCTGAAGCACGCGGTCGTCGAGATACGCCGGCAGGAATTTCCCGGCGTCGTCACGGGAGAAGCCGAGTGTCGTCTGGGTAAGGTCGTTGGTTCCGAAGCTGAGGAAATCTGCGTGCTCGGCGATCTCGTCTGCTCGAATGCACGCCCGCGGCAGCTCGACCATCGTGCCGATCGCGAACTCGAGCCCTAGCTCGTTCTGCTCGAGCTCGGCCGCAGCGGTATCGAGCGTCAGCCGGCGAAGCTCTCCCAGCTCGTTGCCGAAGCCGACCAGCGGGTGCATGATTTCCACCTGGGGCTGCTCGCCGGTTCGCTCCAGCGTTGCGAGCGCAGCTCGGCTGATCGCGCGTACCTGCATCTCGTAGATCTCTGGCCTGAGCAGACCGAGCCGGCAACCACGCCAGCCGAGCATCGGGTTCTCCTCGCGCAGAGCGCGAACCCGTGCGGCGACCTCTGGGGTCTCGGCCTCCTCGAGACGCGGAAGGAACTCGTGCAGCGGCCAGTCGAGCAGCCGGATCGTCACCGGCATGCCCACCATCGCCTCGAAGATCCCCTCGAAGTCGCTCTGCTGGATCGGCAGCAGCTCTTCGAGGAGCCGCCGCCGATCGTCCTCGCTGGTGGCCATGATCATCTCGCGAACGATCGGCAGTCGGTCGTCATCGCGGAACATGTGCTCGGTACGGCACAGCCCGATGCCTCGCGCGCCGAACTCGCGGGCCTTCGCGGCCTCCTCCGGTGTATCGGCGTTCGCGCGCACACCGAGCCTTCGAACTTCGTCGGCCCATTCGAGCAGCGTTTGGAAATGCGCGCCGATCTCCGGCGAGACAAGCGCGACCTCGCCGAGAATCACATCTCCGGTCGTGCCGTCGATAGTGACGACTTGGCCCTCGGTAAGTGTCGTTTGGCCGAGCCGAACCGTCCGGGCCTGCATGTCGATCGCGATCGCCTCGCAGCCAACGACGCACGGCGTCCCCATGCCGCGTGCCACGACCGCAGCGTGGGAGGTGAGTCCTCCCCGGGCCGTGAGGATGCCCTTGGCAGGGAGCATTCCATGGAAGTCGTCGGGCGTCGTCTCCCAACGCACGAGAATGACGTCCTCGCCTGCCCGTCCACGCGTCTCAGCCGTGTCAGCATCGAGGATGAGCGCTCCTGTCGCAGCGCCGGGAGACGCGTTGAGCCCTCGGCACGTGATCTCGTAGTCGGCCGCGGGATCGATGGTGGGATGCAGGAGCTGATCGAGTTGCGCGGGGTCGATTCGAGCGAGCGCCTCCTGCTTGGACAGGGGTCCTTCCGAGACCATCTCGACAGCCACGCGCAGCGCAGCCTGCGCCGAGCGCTCGCCTGTCCGGGTTTGTAGGAGGTAGAGCGTTCCCTCCTCGACCGTGAACTCGATGTCCTGCATATCGCGGTAGTGCGCTTCGAGCAGCTCGATCGTCTCGACGAGCTGTCGGTGGGCTGCAGGCAGGGCGGCGGACATGCGGTCGATAGGCTCTGGGATGCGGGCGCCGGCGACGACGTCCTCCCCCTGTGCATTGACGAGGAACTCGCCCCAGATGCCGCGCTCGCCCGTGGATGGGTCCCGGGTGAAGCAGACGCCGGTGCCAGAGGTGCTCCCCTTGTTGCCAAAGACCATCTGGACGACGTTGGCTGCGGTGCCGAGGTCGTCCGGGATGGCGTTTGCCCGCCTATAGGCCCTCGCGCGCGGCGTGTTCCACGAGTCGAAGACCGCACGAACAGCCTGGGCGAGCTGCTCGCTGGGATCCTGCGGAAACTCGGTGCCGACCCGGTTGTGGTAGATGGCCTTGAACCGCCTGGTCAGCTCGGCCAGATGGTCTGTCGTCAGCTCGACATCCTGCTGAACCCCGTTCTCAGCCTTCAGCCTCGAGAGCTCGTCCTCGAAGAGGTGGCCATTGATGCCCTCGACGACCTCCCCGTACATCTGGAGAAGCCGCCGATAGGCATCGTGGGCGAAGCGCTCGTTCGCTGTCGCGCGCGCGAGACCCTTCACTGCCGCGTCCGAGAGGCCGAGGTTCAGGATCGTGTCCATCATGCCCGGCATCGAGACCGCTGCTCCTGACCGGACCGAGACCAGCAGCGGGTTCGTCGTGTCGCCGAACCGCAGTCCCGTCGCGCGCTCAACCTGTGCGAGCGCGCCATCGATCTGCCCCTGGAGGCCTCTGGGTAGGACGCCGTCGGTTCTCATGTACTCGACGCACGCCTGCGTCGTGACAGTGAACCCGGCTGGAACCGAGATGCCGAGCGAGGTCATCTCCGCGAGCCCCGCGCCCTTCCCGCCCAGCAGCTCGCGGCCGATGTCGGTAGCATCGGCGTAGTCGTAGACGAAGCAGGTCATGGCATTGGCTTGCGCAGGGGAGAAAGCAGGCAAGCCTACCGGGAACATCTGACGGTCGTCGCAGGTCCAACTCGTACGACAACCAAGGAGGAGTCATGGCTCGACGATCGCTGGTTCTCCTGCTCGCTGTCGGCTGCGCTGGCGCCGACCGGTGCGTCCCGTAGCAACTAACGCCGGTCGAGTGGCGTGCAGAGCGGCAGCGCGCGTGCCACGACAATTGCCGCGGGGCTGAACGCTGTTGGCCCGAAGATCATCCAAGAAGCCTCCATCAGCCTGGCGGTGGAGGAGGGCGGGTTCGAGCTTGCGATCAGCAAGGCGCGCGAAGCAGCGCTCGCCGCAAGGGGGTTCGTCACAAGCTCTGAAGCGAGGCAGGCGGAGACTGAGGAGCGCCTCGTTCACGGAAAGTTCGTCGCGCGCGTGCCGTTTCTTCGCTACTCGACGGTGTTGTCTCAGATCATCGGCCTTGGTACGGTCGAGGCGCGCGAGGAGGCCGGTCGGGACGTCAGCCAGCAGTTCGTCGATCTCGAGGCCCGCGGACGCCACCTCGGGGGGGTCGAAACTCAGCTGCCCGGGTTCCTCGGTGACGCGGATTCGATCGGTGATGCCCTCACCATGCAAAGCCGCCTCAACGAGGTGCAGCTGCAGCTCGAGCAGATCCGCGGCCAGCTCCGGTTCCTCGAGAATCAGCCGCAGTACGCGACCATCTCAATCGCCTCGCCGAGCGCGGCCTCATGCCGGTCGAGCCGCCGCCGCCAGACGACTGGAGCATCGTCGATGCGTGGGAGACCGCTGCCGGCGGCTTCGTCAAGGTCGCGGGTGGCGCATTTGTCGGCATCGCCGCCGTCGCACCGGTTGTGGGCCCGCTCGTGCTCGCGTTCATCGCGTGGCGACTGCTGAGGCGTCGTGCCCGCCGCGGCGAACCGTTGCCGATCGTGGCGACAGAAGGGACGGATGCCGGTACCAAATCGTGACACGAGAGCGCCCGGTTCGGCGCATTCGCGGCAGTCTCGCACGTCTTCGGCAGCTAGCGTCGACAGTGGGTGGTGGGATGGGGTGCCCCAGCGGCACAGGCGAAGCTGCCGCCCCGCGTCACGAAGCTGCAACGACCTCGTGCCGCTCTGGCGCCTGGCTCTCGTGCTCCTAGCTCCGGCGCCGCTCTTCGGCCGTGGCTGGCTGCCCCGCTGGAGCGCTTGTCTCCAGCCGGGTCGAGTGCCGGCCTCCAGCGATAGTCGACTGCCCTGCCGGGGCCGTCCCTCCAGCCGGGTCGGGCGCGTTCCGTGTCCGGTTGTGCGCTCGTGCTGCTCTACGCCGAGGCTGACCGGGATCCAGCCTGGCGGCTCAGCACCGTCTCTCCCGCCCAGCCCGCAAACCGGATGAGTATCCAGGCCGGCGTGAAGATGCCGTAGAACACGATGAGACCGACCGCCAGCAAGAACATCCAGAACGGCCAGTAGTAGAACGGGATGCGCGACTTCTGGTGAACGATCATCGGTCGGCTACCGCGGTCATTCGCTGGTGGCCCCGGTCAGCGTTTGATCGGCTGGGGCCGCGCGTTCTCGCGGCTCTCCTCGACCCGGCGCTCGACGATCAGGGCGATCCGGTGCGCCGTCTCCTCGATTGCAAGCTCCGACACCTCGATGACTGGACACCCCAGCCGGCGGTGGATAGCGTCTGCGTACTCGAGCTCCTCGTAGATCTCGCTCAACGACGCGTAGTCCCGGTGTGCGCCGCCCATCACGGCGGCTCGGCGCTGGCGGATCTCGGCGAGCCGCTCAGCCTCGAGGGTGAGGCCAATCACCCGCGCGGGCTCGACCTGCCAGAGCTGCTCGGGTGGCTCGATTCCCTTCACGATAGGGACGTTGGCAGCCTTGTAGCCACGGTACCCGAGGTAGATGGAGAGCGGGGTTTTCGATGTCCGTGATACGCCGACCAGAACCACGTCTGCCTGAAGCAGCCGGCTCGGGCCGACACCATCGTCGGCCTGGACGGCAAACTCGATTGCCTCGACACGCTGGAAGTACGTCGAGTCGAGCGCAAACTGCGGGCCTGGCTCCATCTTGGCCTGAAGCCCCGACACCCGCGCGACCGACTCCATGGGGCCTCTCAGGAGATCGCAGTAGTGGAGGCGGTAGCGCTTGCAGGCGCTGCGCATCGCGGCCCGATAGTCGGAGTCGACGAGCGTGTACACGAGCACCGCGGGCCGGCCGCGCGCGCGGAGCGCAGCGAGCTGGACGTCCTCGATGCTCGAGATGCGGGGATGTCGGATGACCTCGATGCCGAGGCTGGGGAACTGCCTCTCCACCGCCTCAACGACCCGCGTCGCCGTTTCCCCCGTTGCATCCGAGATGACGTGCAGGTCGACGGCTGGCTCGGAAGCCATTAGAGGGGGATCTCGGCCAGGTCGCCGAGGGCCGTTCGGACCGTCCCGCGCAGATCGGCGAGCAGCCGCAGCCGGTTCAGGCGGACGGCGCTGTTCTCGTCCATAACCAGCACCTCGTCGAAGAACCGCTCAAGCGGCTCGGCGAGACCCTCCACCGCCGCGACAGCGGCCTCGAAGTCTGTGACGTCGGCCAGGTCTCGCACGATCTCGGCATGTGCCTCTGCAACCGCCAGCTCGGCCGCTTCCGACAGGAGCTCGGTGCGTAGCGGCGGCAGCAGATCGTCGCTGCCGGCCTTCGAGACGATGCGGTCGGCTCGCACGTAGACCGTGTGCAGCCGCTCGAGGCGCGCCGGCTCAAGATCGGCGAGCGTTCGAGCCAGGCTCGCTTTGCGACCGAGATCGCCAACGCTCGAGGCTCGGGCGGCCCGCACATAGTCAACCGGCACGCCGAGCAGCGTCTCGAGTCGCTCCTCCACGAAGTCGACGACCTGGGCGCTCACGGCAGCTTGCTCCTCGGTGAGCCGTGCCTGCTGGGCGGCGAGAAGCTCGTAGGCCCGTGTGACGAGGGCATGGACGTCGAGGGACAGGCCGCCCTCGGTCGCGAGCCGACACAGACCGATCGCTGCGCGGCGCAAGCCGTAGGGATCGCGCGAGCCGGTCGGCCGCTGGGAGATCCCGAAGGCAACCGTGAGGTTGTCGATCTTCTCGGCCGCCGCAAGGGCGCGCGCGGCGGGGGTGGTCGGCAGCGGTCCGCCTGCCGAGTCGGGTCGGTAGTGCTCGTCGATGGCGGTCGCGACAGCGTCGGGGTACCCGGCCCGCTGCGCGTACTGCGCTCCGATATACCCCTCGAGATCTGGGAACTCGCGCACAAGCTCAGCCGCCTGGTCGGCTTTGGCGAGCCGCGCGCCAGTACGGGCATCCTCGTCGCTGTCGAGCTCGCTCACGAGCTTGACGAGCCGTTCGCTCTTGGCCATGAAGCTGCCGACCGGCGCGACGAACGTGATCGTGCCCAGCCTCGCTGCCAGCTCGTCGATGCCAGCGCGCACGTCGCGCTCATACGTGAACGCGGCATCCTCCAGACGACCGGCGAGGACGCGTTCGTTTCCGGCGCGCACGGTAGCTGGATCGCCGCCGTTAGCGACGAACGCGAACCGCCTGCCACCGAGCGGGAAGTACCGTTGGTGCGACTGCATCGCTGTCTCGATGACACGCTCGGGGAGCTCGAGGTACTTCTCGTCGAACGTCCCCTCCAGCACGACGACGTGCTCGACGAGGTGGACGACCTCGTCGAGCACGCCTGCGGGATCACGCCACGCTCCCAGCCGGTCAAGTCCATGGATGATCTGCGCTCGCCGTGCCTGTGCGTCCGGCTCCACGTCGTGTGTGCGAAGTGTCGCCGTATAGGCACGTGGGCTCGCAATCTCGATCGAACCAGACGTGAATCGGTGACCGAAGCTCGCCGAGGCCGACTGAACCTCGCCAAGGGACACATCGAGCGTGGCCTCGTCGAGTTTCGCGCACAGCCAGCGGATCGGACGCGAGAAGGCGATGCGGGTTGCATCCCAGACCATGGGCTTCTCGATGACGATGCCCGAGATGATGGCAGGGAGAGCTTGCTCGGCAAAGGCTGCGGTTGGGGTGGCTGGCGGACGGAACGTCAGGAAGCCATCATGGAGCTCGAGCGCCGCGACATTGACGCCGACCTTTCGGGCGAACCCCAGCGCCGCCTTCGTCGGCTGGCCATCGCCGCCAAATGCGATCGCCTCGGGCGGCCCCGTCACCGCCGGTGTTTGCACCTCGGCCGGGAGCTCGACGAGAGCCGCCAGTCGGCGCGGCCCGACGAGCACCTCCGTCGGAGCGGCGCCGAGGTGCTCCTCGACGAGGCCGGGCAGCTGATCGCTCACCGCGCGGCACGTCGATGCTGGCAGCTCTTCGCAGCCGATCTCAAACAGCAGCGTCGGCATGGGACCCTTGCTCGAGCTCGATGTAGAGGCTCGCGACCTGTCGGGCGAGATCGCGCACGCGCAGGATGGAGGCTGCCCGCTCGGTCACGGAGATCGCTCCTCGTGCGTCGAGGAGGTTGAACGTGTGCGAGCTCTTGAGCACCTGGTCGTAGGCCGGCAGGGGCAGGCGTGCCTCGATGAGGGCCCGACACTCCTCCTCGTGCTCGGCAAACCTGCGCGTGAGGGTTTCGACCGGAGCCGTCTCGAAGTTGTAGACCGACCACTGGCGCTCGTTCTCTCGATAAACATCGCCCCAGCTGATGCCCGGCGCCCATTCAATCTCGAGCGCCGAGCGCTTGCCCTGGAGAAACATCGCAAGGCGCTCGAGCCCGTAGGTGGTCTCGGCGGGAATCGGATCGAGATCGAGCCCGCCGAACTGCTGAAAGTACGTGAGCTGGGTCACCTCCATGCCGTCGATCCACACCTCCCACCCGAGCCCCCACGCACCGAGCGTCGGTCCCTCCCAATTGTCCTCGACGAGGCGAACGTCGTGGCTGACGAGGTCGATGCCGATGGCCTCAAGCGAGCCGTAGTAGAGCTCGAGGACGTCAGCGGGTGCCGGCTTGAGAACAACCTGGTACTGGAAGTAGTGCTGGAATCGGAACGGGTTCTCCCCGTACCGTCCGTCGGTCGGCCGGATCGAGGGCTCGACATAGGCAGCCTTCCACGGCCGCGGGCCGAGGCAGCGCAGCGCTGTGGCCGGATTGAACGTGCCTGCGCCGACCTCGGTGTGGTACGGCTGCATGATCAGGCAGCCGTAGTCGGCCCAGTAGCGCTCGAGGCGCGAGATCATGTCCTGGAAGGTGTTGCTCACCATGCCTATCATCCTCGGCCTCGTCGGCTGTGCCAACCTGAACCGGGCCGTCGATCGCGAAGCCTGATCCTCACCGTTGCGCCAGCGTGCGCAGCCGAAAGCCGCAGTGGTAGCTGTGGATCTGCTCCACGACCCAGAGAATCTCGCGCACGGTCGAGCTCGTCAGCCCGACAGCTCGCGCCTCTGCTAGGGGGCGGCGTAGCAGGCTGAGCATCCCGTCGATCGCGGCGGCGGAGAGAGGTTGCGCGCCGTTTTGGCAGGCACTGCACACCCCGCCACCGGCGGATACCGAGAAGGCCTCGAGCGGCTCCGGCGCCCCGCACGAGGCGCATCCGTCGAGGTGTGGCAGGAAGCCGGCGACCCAGAGGAGCTTGAGACCGAATGAGAGCACGAGAGGATCGGTCGCTGGCCCATCGGCCGCTGCTCCTGCCTCCTCGAGCACGTCGAGGAAGCGGACGAGCGCTTCGAAGGCCCGAGGGCTTGCATCTCCCTCCAGGAACATCCGCAGGACGGACTCGGCTGCAACCTGAGCTGTCGCCATGCAGCCGTAGCTCCCGCGGAGGCGTTCGTGCGAGCGGAGCAACTCGACACCGGTGAGGGTCGCCAAGTCGCCGCGACCCAGATGGAGCCGAAGCTCAGCGTGGCTGAACGGCTCGATTCGCGCACCGAACCGCGACTGAGTGCGCCGGGCACCTTTCGCGATCGCCCCCATACGGCCGCGCTCAAGCGTAAACACGTGGAGGATGAGATCAGCCTCGCCATAGCGTAGTGCTCGGAGGATGACAGCCTCCGTGGAGAGGCTTCTGACTGGCACAGTGAGAGTCTAGGCAGGCGCACGGCGAGCCCCGCTTGGCAGGCACCGCTTGGCAATGGCGGAATGTCGGCTCGGCGATCGACGTTTGCGCAATCGAGGTGCAGAAGATCACGATCTACACGGCGGCTTGGTGCGGCTACTGCCGGGCGGCCAAGCGGCTGCTCGACGAGCATGGCCTCGACTACGAGGAGGTCGGCGTCGGTGATGACCCCCACTTTCGTGAGCGGCTTCAGAAGCTCACAGGCAGCTTCACCGTTCCCCAGATTCTGATCAGCGGTGAGCCTGTGGGCGGGTATATGGAGCTCGTGCTCCTCGCGCAGCGGGGCGAGCTTGACGAGCTCGTTGCTCCGACCCGCTCGGCGTAGCGCCCAGACGGGCTGCTCTCGCTGAGTGGCGGTCACGGCCGTTGTGGCAGCAGCCGGAGGATGGGAAGGTCAAGCCCTCTCCGGAGGCAGCCCCGCGCTGCCGCGCCCTTCAGCCGGCGGAAGGGGCGGCCCACCCCCACCCACCACCTGGGGGAGGGTAGCCGAGCATTACGCACGACTTTCACACGATCTGTCAGAGAAGCGTCACATACCCACAGGCGACGGCAACCCAGGCTCAGCTTCCTGCGTCCACCCGGTCGGCGGCCGTCGGACAGGCAGGTGCAGGGCTCGCACAGCGGACGGCTGCTCGGATTGCCTGCGCGGTGACGTCAGCTGCGACCGCAGCGACGGCGAGTGGATCGGCGGGCTGGTCGCCGGCGGCCAGGCAGTAGGCGGTATCGCCGTCCACAGAGGTTGCCGCCGGGTCGACCGCGCGCGCGATGCCTGCGTGCGAGGCGCGCGCAACGAGCCAGGCCTCGGTCTTGGTCAGGCGCGCATCGGTCATCAGACAGACGAGGGTCGTCGACTCTCTCCAGGCCCGGTGGTGGGTGACACCGGATCGGAGGACATCCACCGTTCGCACGTACGCTCCGTCCTTCCAGGCGCTCGCGAGGACGGCGCCGTTCTCGGCGAGAACCTCACCGAAGGCGTTGGTGACGGCGAGGCTCGCCACGGTCGCACCGCCCGCAAGCTGCGTGGATGCGATGGCGAGCCCGCCCTTCGTCGAGCTCGAAGGCCCGAGGATCTTGCCGACCGTGCAGCCTGTACCGGCCCCGACGGAGCCCTGCTCGGGCTCGGCGGACGCGGAGCCGCATGCGGCATGCCCAGCCGTCGCATCCGGGCGGACATCGGACCGACCGAGGGCCAGGTCGTAGACAACCGCTGCCGCGACCAACGGAACCGCCGCAGCACGGGTCCGAAAGCCGCGACCCTGTTCGGCGAGCCAGCCAACGACACCATCGGCGGCGGCCAGCCCGAAAGCGCTGCCCCCCGTCAAGAGGACGGCGTCGACGCCCGAGACGGCGGCCGCCGGCGAGAGGAGATCGCTCTCGCGCGTGCCCGGGCCGCCGCCTCGCACCTCGCTGGAGGCGATCGAGCCCTCGGGCGGGAGCACGACGGTGCAGCCCGTCCAGGCAACGCGGTCGGTGTAGTGCCCGACGGAGAAGCCTGTCGGCAAGACCCCGGTCATGCGCCGACCTGGCAGGCTGTGCAGAAGCAGGAGCCGCGGCCGGCAACGCGCTCTTTGGCGATCGGAGATCCACATCGCAAGCACGGCTCGCCGGCGCGCCCGTAGACCACGAACTCATCCTGCATGTTGCCTGGACGACCGCCGGGGTCGACGTAGTCCCGCAAACTGGCGCCCTGGCAGGCGATTCCGCGACGCAGGGCTGCGCGGATCGCCCGACGCAGCGCGCCGACCTGCGCTGACCCAAGCGATCCGGCGGGCTGCAGAGGACAGAGCCTCGCCCGCCAGAGCGCCTCGTCCGCGTAGATGTTGCCGAGACCTGCTACCACCCGTTGATCGAGGAGTATCGCTTTAATGGGCGCTGTCCGCCCGCCCAGCGAGCGAGCGAGCCAGGCGCGGGTAAAGGATGTTCCGAGCGGCTCTGGCCCGAGCCGCTCATCGAGATAGCGGGCCACCTCCGGAGGGCCCCCAAGCAGCCACGTCCCAAACCGCCGCACGTCGCGGTAGACGACTCGAGGGCCGTCATCGAGTACGAGCGTTGCCCGAGCGTGTGACGGGTCTTCGCCGGTGTTGCTGCCGAGCAGCGCGAACGAGCCGGTCATCCGGAGATGCATCGCGAGCGCGGCGTCGCCCAGCTCGAGCACGAGGTACTTCCCACGGCGTGCCAGGCCTGCCACACGCTTCCCCACCAAGGCTGACGCCACCGCAGCTGGCGGTTCCGGGCGCGTGAGCCGAGCGTCGCAGATGGAGGCTGCTGCGATCCGGCGGCCGGTCAGGGCCGGCTCCAGCCGACGGCGGATCGTCTCGACCTCGGGCAGCTCAGGCATGAGCCGGATCTCCAGCCTGTGGCGAAGCCGGCCGCACGCGGCCGCGAGCTTCGCGCAGGCCCGGCTGCTCACCCACTGAGCACCTGTAGTGTGAGCGGCTGCGGCGCCGGCCGGTCGTCCTGCAGCCGGTAGGCGCAGGCGACCGCGCGCTGCGCCTCCTCGGCCGCCGACTTGTCGCGCGCGTGCACCTCTGCAAGCGGCTCGCCGAGCTCGACCGGGTCGCCGTGCTTGCGCAGGCAGACGATGCCGGTAGCGTGATCGATCGGGTCATCCTTGGCGAGCCGCCCGGCGCCGAGCCGCACGGAGGCCTCCCCTATCGCGAGCGCATCGAGCGAGGCGACGTAGCCGCCTGCTGGAGCAGCGACGAGGCGCCGCACGGGAGCTTCGGGGAGCACATCGGGGGACGGGTCTCCGCCTTGGCGGGCAATCCACGTCTCGTAGAGGCGAAGGGCCTCGCCGCTCGAGACCGCTGCGAGAGCGCGCTCACGACCCTCCTCGACGGAGGCGGCGAGGCCTGACATCGCGAGCAGGTGGGCTGCACAGGAGAGGACAAGCTCGATGAGGTCGGTCGGCCCCTCACCGGACAGCGTGTCGATGACCTCGCGGATCTCGAGCGCGTTGCCAACAGCCCGCCCCAACGGCTGCTCCATGGTGGTAAGGGCGCAGGCGACGGAGCGCCCCGCACGGGTGCCGAGGTCCAGCATGGTCTCTGCCAGCTCACGGGCATTCTCGACGGTGCGCATGAACGCGCCAGCGCCAACCTTGACATCGAGGAGGATCGTGCTTGCTCCTGCAGCGATCTTCTTCGACATGATGCTGGCGGCGATCAGCGAGGTGCTCTCGACCGTTGCGGTCACGTCTCGCAGCGCGTAGAGGCGGGCGTCCGCCGGCACGAGATCGGGTGTCTGTCCAACGATCGCGACACCGATGTCCGAGACCTGCGAGACGAACTCGCTGCGAGCCAGCGTGACGGTGAATCCCGGAATGGCCTCCAGCTTGTCGAGCGTGCCGCCGGTATGGCCCAGCCCACGGCCGCTCATCTTCGCAAACGGTGCACCGCACGCGGCGACGACGGGGCCGAGCGCGATCGACGTCTTGTCGCCGACGCCCCCCGTGGAGTGCTTGTCGACGGCAGGACGCCCTAACCCGGTGAGATCGACGGTCGCGCCGCTTGCGACCATCGCATCAGTTAGCGCTGCGGTCTCCGCGCGGGAGAGACCGCGAAAGAGCACCGCCATCAGGAACGCGGCCAGCTGGTAGTCGGGAATCTCGTCGCGCGCGTGTGCCAGGATGAGCTCGAAGATCTCCTCGGAGCCCAGCTCCTCCCCCTCCCGTTTGCGCCGGATGAGCTCGGGAACTCGGATCATCGCGGGCCGTCACACGTGAACACCGAGTGACGGCTTACCGCGGACATAGCGCCAAGCTCGGCTGGGACGCACTCGACGAGGTGGGCGCGACGGATGGTCGAGGCAACGTAGTCGCGCACTTCCTCACGCGTTGCGAACGAGACCTTTCCCTCGATCCGCCGCTGGGTCACCGTGTCGAAGTGCGGCGCGAGCACGGTATGTCCGTTCTCGGTCGAGAACGTGATAGGAGCCGCTGGAGGAAAGTCCATGGCATCCCACAGCTCCTGCATGTGTCGGCTGCTGAGTGTGCCAGTCACGAGGCGGCCGGTCGGGGTGAGCACGCGCGTGGTCTCGGCGATCGCGCGGTCAAGGTCGGAAGCGTGGTAGAGCATCCAGGCCGCGACGACGCAGTCAAACGAGGCTGCGGGGAACGGAAGATCCTGAATGTCCGCAACCCGTGCGTCGACACCCCGGGTCCGCGCGAGGCTCACCATGGCCTCGCTGAGGTCAACGGCGACGACGGTCGGGCCGGACACCGCGAGCTCCGCAGCAAGCGCCCCGTTCCCACAGCCGATGTCGAGCACCGTGCGGGGAGCTCGCTCGAGCACCGCGTCGATCACAGCCTGGACTGGGCTCCCGCCGTCTGTCTCCTGGCGGGTGACCCGCATACGCTCCGCCAAGCGCTTGGGGCGCTCATACTCCTGGCGGATCAGATCGGGATCGTCAAGGCGCCGAGCGCTCTGTCCCGGCGCCATCAGGGCTCGATGAACGGCGTCCCCGAGACGCCGCGCGAGGGGACACGGCCGCTGAACCAGCAGTTGACGGTGGCGCCGACGTCTCCGAACTCTCCGTCGTGGCGGGCGCCGCTTGCGTTGCGCCCCTCGACGTAGGCCAAGAGCAGCGCGTGCTCGCGAGAGTGTTCGGTCGAGGGCGTGGTTGGATCCACGCCGTGGTCTGACGTCATGATCAGCAGATCGCCAGGCCGCAGCGATCCGAGTATGTCGAACATCCGCCGGTCGAGGTCTTGGAGGCAGCGGTGGAAGTTCACGGGGTCGTTCCGGTGACCCCAGGTGGTGTCCGTCTCGACGAGGTTCGTGAAGATGAAGCCGTGGTCGAGGTTCTCCAGCAGCTCGACTGTTCGCGTGATGCCATCGCCGTTGGACGTTGTCGGGTAGGTGTGGTCGATGTCCTCCCCCGCGAAGACGTCTGAGATCTTGCCGATCCCGTGCACCTCCGCGCCGGCCTCGCGTGCGAGCGCGAGGTAGTTCGGCCGCCGCGGCTTCAGCGACCAGTCATGTCGATCCGGCGTGCGGTGGTAGTTGCCGGGCTCGCCCTCGAAGGGCCGTGCGATGACGCGCCCGACGGCGTTCTGCCCGGTGAGGATGGAGCGAGCCACCTCACAGGCCGTGTACAGCTCGTCGAGCGGGATGGTGTCCACATGAGCGGCGACCTGGAAGACGGAGTCTGCCGAGGTGTAGACGATCCACTTGCCGGTCTTCTGGTGCTCCTCGCCGAGTACCTGGATGATCTCGGTGCCCGACGCGGGGCTGTTACCGAGGACACTGCGTCCGGTCTTGTGCGCGAAATCCTCGATGACGTTGAACGGGAACCCGTGCGGGTAGGTCGGCAGTGCTCGGCGGCTCACGATGCCCATGAGCTCCCAGTGTCCGGAGATCGTGTCCTTGCCCTTTGAGCGCTCGATCAGCCGGCCTGCGAGCGCGGGCGCTCCCGGCTGCGGGGGGCACCCTGCAAGCTCGATGACGTTGCCGAGGCCGAGCGCCTCCAGGTTGGGGAGGTCCAAACCGCCGACCGCCCGGGCGACGTTCCCGAGCGTATTAGAGGCTTCATCCCCATAGGCGTCCGCGTCGGGGAGCGCTCCGACGCCGACCCCATCAAGCACGAGTACGCACGCTCTTGGCACGGCGGTATTCTAGGGAGCGTGGAGACGTTGCTCGGCATTCTCGAGCTGGTGGCCTGGATCGTTGCGGTCCTGCTCCTGGCCGTTATCACGACGCTCATCGTGATCAAGATCACGCCCGACCGCTCCCAGAAAGACGAGCCCGACTCCTAGCTCGTAAACCCCGCCGGGTGCCCCGCCCGGGTTGTTCCTGACCGCCGCCATGGCGGGACTCGGCCGCCGGTTGGGGCGTGTGACATGGCGGCTTGCGGGGAGCGCTGGCGGGTCCGGGTCATATGCGCTCGCGGCCATCTGTGCGAACACGGCGGCTTGCGAGGAGGCGCCGGCCGGTGGCGCTGAGCGGTCGGTCTGCCCCACGAACGCCGTGTGAGTGGTGTGCTGGGCCGGGCGCCCGGTTGCGCAACCACCGCGGATCCCAGCCGCCGCAGAGCCCCTGCGAAAGGGGACCCGCCCCCACCCATCACCCTGGGAGGGTAGCCGAGCGGGGCGCCCGCGTTGCGCACGATCTGTCACAGGAGTGTGACGACGGTGTTACAAGGCTGCCAAGAATGGGCGGCGAGAGGGTGCGGGTCTCTGTGCGCTCGGGCCACCCGGCTGGGCGCAGGAACCGGCCCAACGCCGCCACTGCCGCCACCGACCCCGGATAGCTGTACCACCTGACCGGGCGCGGCCCTCGTGGTGGAGCCCTCGTTGTGCTCCTCAGCTGAGGTCGAGGCGTCTAGATGTCGCTGACAGGTCGTGCATCTACCAAGTGGGCTCAGGTTGAGCCATCTCTCTCCTCCGGCCTATGACAACACCCGCGACTCATCAGCCGAACCGTCCGATCCGGCGCTTCCGGCGGGCCGCACGGCGCGGCGGTTAGCCGGTGTCGCAGACTGCGCTCCTCAGCTGCTCTGCAAGAGCCGCCGCGTCGGACAAGGCCGCGGCGAGCCGAGCTTCCCCGCGGCGAATTCCGTCCAACCCCGAACCGGTGTTCCCGATCGGGCTGAACTCCCCCCCATTGGGGCGGCCCACTCCCACCCGAGAGCGATCTCCATCTTCGGCTGTCCGTTCAATCCGGCAACGAGGAACGCAGCGGAGCTCTCGGATCCGTGGTCACCACCGAGATTCTCGTAGCCAAGCAGTGCCAATGCCCACTCGACGGCATCTGCTCCTGAGCGGAAGTCCTGCCAGCTCGAGCTTCCGTCGGGCAGCTTAGCCTCAGCGATGCTCGGCGCCGCAGAGGTTGCCGGCGTGTTGTTCCCGGTCGTCGAAGCCGCATGGTCTGGGGCCCGTTCAGCCGCGGTATCGCGGTTCTCCCCTGCCCCCTCGGCCAGCTCACGCTCAAGGCCTGCGACGACCCCATCGAGGTACTCCAAGAACGCTCGATCTGATTTGAGCTCCACGAGCGCAGACCGGTAGCGCCGCTCTTGCTCGAGAAGCCGCGCCTCGTGCCGAGCAAGCACCGTCGCGTTGGCACTATCGAGTATTCGAAGCCTGCATGCAACATACAGCTCTGGACGTGCTGTTCTCCGCTGATGGCTTCCCACAGCGCGATCATGTCGCCTTCGAGCATCCCCTCGGGCTCGTGCGCAAGCCAGGGATGTCGGTCAACGATCGCGCTGGAGCAGCACCACCACACGAGGCGGTAACGAGCGCACCAGCCGTCCCAGCCACACCGAGCCAACGCAAGATTCGCGGGTGCGCTCCCATTCTCTGCGAGGTCTACCTTCGGAACAGCGACTTCCGGTCGGCAGCTAGGCTGCTCGGGCGCGCTCGATCAGCGCGAGGGTGACGTCGACCATTCGGTCGAGGTCGCGCACGGCGATCTCCTCATCCGGCGTGTGGACGTGCGCCATGCCGTTGGCGAGGTTGAGGCAGGGGACCCCGCGCGAGTTGAAGACGTTGGCGTCCGCCCCCCCGCCGCAGTCCACGAGCCGCGGTGAGAGCCCGGCGTCCTCAAGCGCAGCGAAGCCGAGCCGGACGATCGGGTCAGCCTCGTCGAATCGGTAGCCGTGGTATTTCTCCTCGAGCTTCGTCTCGACCGCACACTCCGTCATCGCTGCAGCGAAGGTGAACGAGTCGGTCATCTCACCGACGAGCTGGAGCAGCGTGGCTTCCGAGAGCGACCGCGCCTCAGCGATCAGGCTACATCGATCGGGGATGATGTTGCGGGCAGTACCGCCCGAGATCAGGCCCACGTTCGCCGTCGTCTCGCTGTTGAGGCGTCCCAGGCGCAGCTCTGCGACGGCTTTGGCCGCGGCGGCGATCGCCGAGCAGCCCTCCTCCGGGACGATGCCCGCGTGGGCTGCCCGCCCGGTAAACGTCACGTCCATCGTCGTCTGGTAGGGGGCTGCGCCCACGACGTCTCCGATCGGGGCGGCGTGGTCAAAGACGAAGCCGAGCGGTGCCTGGAGCGACCCGACGTCGAATGCCTTCGCGCCGTCGCAGCCGGCCTCCTCGCGCGGCGTCAGCACGAGCTCGATCCCCGCATGGGCTCGCTTCTCGACGAGGACGCGCCGGATGGCCTCGATCATAACCACGACCGCCGCCTTATTGTCGGCGCCGAGAATCGTCCTGCCGGCATTTCGCACGTGGCCGTCCTCGACGTACGGCTCGATCGAGCCCTCCGGCTTCACGGTATCGAGGTGTGCGCACAGGAAGATGGGAAGGCCGCCCTCGCCAGTTGGCTCCACGCGCACGAGCAGGTTGCCCGTTTCGCCGTCGATCCGCGTCGCGGCGTTGTCCTCCACGACCTCGAGGCCGAGCGCGCCGAGCTCCTCGCAGACGCGGTCTGCAACTGCGCGCTCGCGTCCCGGCGGGCTCGGGATCGCGGCGAGCTCGAGGAAGAGCGCGAGCGGGTCGGGCGTCGGGCTCACGACAGGCGGATCGTAGCCCGCGCCGCGTTGGCCTGGACTGCCGTCAGGCGCGGTGTTGCTGACCCGGCCGCCGCGCTAGCCGACCGTCGCTCGCGCCGTCTGTGCGGTGCCTCTTGCCCGGGCGAGCGCCGCTTTGACGAAGTCTCGAAAGAGCGGGGCGGGCCGGCCAGGCCGGGACTTGAACTCAGGGTGGAACTGGCTTGCGACGAACCACGGGTGGTCGGGCAGCTCGATGACCTCGATCAGACGGCCCTCCTGGTAGGTACCCGAGATGACGAGGCCGGTCTCGCGCAGCTGAGGCCGATAGTGGTTGTTGACCTCGTAGCGGTGACGGTGTCGCTCGTGCACGACCAGCTCGCCGTATGCCCGGTGCGTTCTCGTGCCCTCGACGAGGTTGATGGCGTCGGCGCCGAGGCGCATCGTGCCGCCCAGATCGTCCACCCCCTTCTGCTCGGGGAGGAGATCGATGACGGGATACGGCGTCTCCGGATCGAACTCGCTCGAGTTCGCGCCGTCGAGCCCACACATGCTGCGCGCGAATTCGATGACCGCGACCTGCATGCCGAGGCAGATCCCCAGGTACGGAATCTCTCGCTCCCGCGCGATCTGCACGGCGAAGATCTTGCCCTCGATCGCCCGGCCGCCAAACCCGCCGGGCACGAGGATTCCATGAGCCTGCTCAAGAGCGGCAGCAGCCTCGTCGCTCACCGCCGCATCGACCCAGCGCAGCCGCACGGTTGCGCCGTGGACGAGCCCCGCATGCTTGAGCGCCTCGGCGACAGAGAGGTAGGCGTCGTGGACCCTCACGTACTTGCCGACCAAGACGATCTCGACCTCGTCTGACCGCGAGGCGAGGGAGCGGGCCAGCTCATGCCATGGCGCCAGCTCGGCCTGCTGGCAGTCGAGCTCGAGCTTCTCGCACACGAGCGCGTCGAAGCCTTCCTCGTGGAGCGCGAGCGGAACGAGGTAGACGTCGTCGAGGTCCTCGTTAGCGACGACAGCCCGCGTGTCGATGTCTGCGAAGAGCGCGATCTTCTCGCGCAGGTCGGCGGTGATCGGATCGCTCGAGCGGCAGACCACGATGTCCGGGTGGATTCCGATCCGGCGCAGCTCGTTCACAGAGTGCTGCGTCGGCTTCGTCTTGAGCTCTCCCGCCACCTCGATGAACGGGATCAGGGTGACGTGGACGTACAGCACGTTGGCGTCCCCCACCTCACGTCTTAACTGGCGGATCGCCTCGAGGAACGGCAGCGACTCGATGTCGCCGACCGTGCCGCCAATCTCGCTGATGACCACGTCGGCGTCGCTCGCGGTTGCGACGCGCCGTATACGCTCCTTGATCTCGTTGGTGATGTGGGGAATGACCTGGACGGTGGAGCCGAGGTACTCTCCCTTGCGCTCCTTGCGGATCACCGAGTACCAGACAGAGCCGGACGTGTGGTTTGCGTTGCGGGAGAGGTTCTCGTCGACGAACCGCTCGTAGTGGCCGATATCGAGGTCGGTCTCGGCTCCATCCTCGGTCACGAACACCTCGCCGTGCTGGAAGGGGCTCATGGTGCCGGGGTCGACGTTGATGTAGGGATCGAACTTCTGAACCTGAACGCGCAGGCCTCGAGCCTTCAGCAGCGCGCCGAGCGAGGCCGCCGTGATGCCCTTGCCAAGCGACGACACCACGCCCCCGGTGACGAAGATGTACTTCGTCGAGGCGCCGCTCATTGCCGGCTCCGGAGGAGCTGCCACGCAAGCCCGCCCTCGAGTGGTGAGGTCGCGGCCGCGGGCTGCAACGCTGCGGCACGATCGACCCGACGTGAGACGTTGCTCACGGACCCCAAGCCTATCATCATGCGTGCGCCATCCTCGGGTGCGGCCTGTTTGCCTCTCGAGCGCTCGATGCTACGCGCCGGGCAGGACATCGACGCCCCGGGCGTGGAGCCGCACCCACCCTCAGGCGGGAATCACACGCGCGCGGGGCGGGACCGCCGCTCGCTGACGACGCTCTCGAGGAACGCCGTTCCCCCGAGCATCCGCTCGATCTCAGCTGCGCGGTCGCCCTCCTCGAGGCGATCGATCCGGGTGTGGGTTGGGTGGCCGGCCACCTTCTCGACACGCAGGTGTGTCTGACCGACGCTGGCGACCTGAGGCAGGTGGGTAATCGCCAAGACCTGGGCTCGCTGGGCCAGCCGCTCGAGTGATCGCGCGACCGCGTGGGCCGTCGTTCCTCCGACGCCGGCGTCGATCTCGTCGAACACGATGGTCGGCTCGCCCGCTCGGACATGGGCGACAACGCGAAGCGCCAGGGCGATGCGCGAGAGCTCGCCGCCTGATGCGTTCGACGCCACGGGAACGTACGGGAGCCCGTCGTTGGGTCGAACGTGAAACGCGACCGTCTCGGCGCCGCCTGGCCCGGCCCCGCGCTGGCCGAGCTCGACGGTCAGGTCACCCTCGCCGAGCCCGAGCGCTTTGAGCTCCTCCAAGACTGCCGCCGTGAAGCGCGGCGCCGCCTCGGCCCGTGCTGCGGCAAGCGCATCGGCAAGCTCTGTGTAGCGACTTCGGGCCTGCCTGAGAGCACGCTCGGCAGACTCGAGCGGCCGGCTCCTCGAGAGCCGATCGAGCTCGGCCCGCGCGGAGTCGGCCCGCTCAAGCAACTCGTCGAGGTCGGAGCAACCGAAGCGACGCTTGAGGTCGGCGATGTCCTGCAGCTGCGACTCGACGGCGTCCAGCCGCATCGGGTCCCCGTGCAGGGAGGCGAGGAAGCTCCGCAGAGCCGAGGCGGCTTCGCGCACGATCGCTTCGCTTGAGGAGAGCTCAGACCGGGTCGTGTCGAGCGTCGGGTCGATGCCTTCGACCTCACCCAGCCGCTTGGCCGCCTGCGCGATCAGCTCAGCGGCTCGATGCTGCTCGATGCCCTCCGGCGAGAGCAGCTCCACCGCCTCACTGGCGGCCGCGGCGAGGTCGCTTGCCCGGCGCAGCCGCTCGCGCTCGGCCGCGAGCGACCTCTCGGTGTCCGGCATGAGAGCGTCTGTCGCCGTGGCGAGCTGCTCGAGCTCGGCCCGTCGTGCCTCGAGCTCCTCGCTGGCGGCAGCGACCGCGTCACGCTGGCGCTGCGCGTCCCGCAGCTCGCGCCAGGCCACCGCCGTTGCGGCAAGCCGATCGAGGTGCGCCTCGCCAACGAAGGCATCGAGCAGCGAGAGCTGGTGGGCGCTGCTCGCGAGGCGTCGCTGCTCGAACTGGCCCGAGAGCGCGATGAGCCGCTCGGCGAAGGCGCCAAGCGCCGCGCGCGGCACGGCGCGGCCCCAGACGTAGGAGCGGCTGCGGCCGTCGGCGAAGATGCGCCGAGCGATGACGACGCCGCTCTCAGCCGCCGGTTGCAGCTCACGGATCGGCTCGAGCTCGTCAGCGTGGAGGAGCTCATCGGCGAGGTCGAGGTCGGCCTCGACATACGCCTCAGACGCATCCGGCCCCACCAGGCTCTGGTCGCCTGGGGCACCGAGCAGGAGACCAAGCGCCTGCGCGAAGATCGTCTTGCCTGCGCCGGTCTCGCCGGTGATCGCCACGAGCCCGTCGCTGAGCTCGAGTTCAGCCTCGCGGATCAGCACGAGGTTCTCGAGCCTAAGGTGACGAATCACTGAGGAACACCTCGCGGTAGCGGCTGAAGAAGGTCACGTTCGGCAACAGCGCGAGCAGCGCGCGCTTCGCGCCGACGTCGACCGCGAGCTTCTCCCCAGACGCGAGCTCGCCAACCCGGTGCCCGTCCACGAGCACAGCAACCATGACCTCGGGGGTTCGGTTGACGATCGAGAGCCTCAACCCTGACGGTACGACCAGCGGCCGCGCGTGGAGCGAGTGCGGCGCCACGTAGGTGATTGCCATGGCGGCGAGGCCGCGCATCATCACCGGCCCGCCGTTGGAGAGGTTGTATGCCGTCGAGCCGCATGGTGTGCAGCAGATGAGGCCGTCGCATGGCGTCTCACCGAGGTCCTCATCCGCGAGCGCCGACCCGAGCGAGATCATCCGACCGGGGGTGGAGCTCGTTGCGACGATGTCGTTGACCGCCGCATGACGAACGCCGTCGAGGTCGGCCTCGATCGTGGCGAGCTCGCCCACGCGAAAGTCACCCGCGAAGACGCGCGCGATGCCCTCTGCGAGGTCGGTTCCTGGAATCGTAGTGAGGAATCCGATCCGCCCGAAGTTGATGCCGACGACGGGCACTGTTGTGCCCAGGAACTGCCGCAGGGCCGCGAGCATCGTCCCGTCGCCGCCGAGGGCAATCGCGAGGTCAACATCCGGCGCGCCGTCGTCCCCGCCGACGTTGGGCTCGGTTAGCTCGACACGGTGGGTCTCGGCGCACGCGCGCAGCAGGACCAGCGGCTCCTCGACGTCCGCGGAGGACGACTGGGTCACCACGGCCGCGCGCTGGACGCGCTTACTCGAGGCAGCCATCGATTGCGGCAGCGAGCTCGCTTGCCGAGAGAGACGCCTGTGCCCCGGCGAGGTGCACGAAGAACTCGCGGTTGCCCTTGGCGCCCCGAATCGCTGCGGTGTGTAGCCCACGGATTCCAGCGTAGGCGGCCAACGCTTCGGTGGTCTCGCACAGGATGCGACGGTGGACGCTCGGTTTGCGCACGACTCCTCCTGTCGGCACGTCGGTGCGCCCGGCCTCGAACTGCGGTTTGATCAGCACGACCCCCTGCCACCCAGGCGCGGCGCAGGCGACAACGGGCGGCACGACGAGCTGCACGCCAATGAAGGAGACATCGCAGGTGATGAGCGTCGGGGCGTACGGGAGCAGGTCGGGGCGCAGATGTCGAGCGTTCTGTCCTTCGAAGACCGTCACGCGCGGATCGTTGCGTACGCGCGCATCGAGCTGCCCCGTGCCGACATCGAGCGCGACGACGTGCGCGGCGCCCGCCTGCAAGAGGCAGTCGGTGAAACCGCCGGTCGATGCCCCCACATCCAGGCACCTATCGCCCGTCGCATCGATGGCAAAGGCAGCGAGCGCATGGGCGAGTTTCTCCCCCCCGCGCGACACGAAGCGCGCGCCGGCCTCGACCTCGAGAGGCACCGACTCGTCAACCTGGGTGCCCGCCTTGCGGTAGCCCTTGACGCGCCCGGCCATAACCAGCGCCTGGGCCTTGGCGCGCGTGCCAGCGAGCCCTTGCTCCACCAGCACCAGATCGAGCCGCTTCTTCACGACCGAAGCCTAGCGCGCAGTACCCGACGTCTCGCTTGCGAGCTACGTCCGGCGCTCGCGGATTGTCGCCACAAGCTCCGCGAGCACGCTCGTGTCAGCCGGCAGCGAGGAAAGCCGACGCTCGGTGCGCTGCCTGACATCGTCGGCGATGCTCCGTGCCTCGTCGAGACCAAACAGCGAAACGTACGTCACTTTGCCGGCGGCGGCGTCCTTCCCAGGCGTCTTGCCCAGCTCCTCGGAGGTTCCCGTGGCGTCGAGGATGTCGTCAACGATCTGGAAGAGCAACCCCAGATCGGCGGCGAAGTCGCGCCACGGCCCCTGATCCCGCGGTGGCGTCTTCGCAACGGCGAGGGCGCAACCGACTGGCGCTGCAAGCAGCCGGCCCGTCTTCAGCCGATGGAGGGCTGCGAGCCCGGCTGGGTCGAGGTCGCTCTCGGTGGTGATATCCACGTACTGCCCACCGATCATCCCGGCCGTCGCCTCGGCGACCTCACGGGCGACATCAGGCGTCGGGTAGCGAAGCGCAAGCCGGAACGCCTCGGTTAGGAGCGCGTCTCCAGCGAGGATGGCCACGGCCTCTCCGAACTTCGCGTGGCAGCTCGGCTGACCGCGCCGGAGGTCGTCATCGTCCAGAGCAGGGAGGTCATCGTGGACGAGGCTGAACGTGTGGACGAGCTCGAGCGCGCACGCGGCCGGCAGGAGATCGTCGATGCGGGCGCCGAGCGCCTCCCCCGTTGCAAGACAGAGCACCGGCCGGATCCGCTTGCCGCCACCGAGCAGGGAGTAGCGGACGGCCTCTTCCAGCTCGCCCAGGTCGCGTGAGAGCGGAAGGTTGGAGAGAAAGGCCTCAGCCTTCTCCTGCAGCTGATCAGCCGCCTGCATGCGGCATCGACTCTGGCTCGTCGCGGCGGGCCCGATCGATCTCAGCCTGAACTTCCTTCGCGAGCTCCGCCAGGTCTCGTAGGACATCGACCGCTTCGTCGCCGTCAACCTCTTCCAGCCGCGCTCGAGCCTGCTCGAGACGGTCGAGGAGCTCTCGAACCCGCTCGATGCCGGCAAGGTTGGCCTCCACGCTGCAACCCTATCGCGATTCCCGAAGGAGGGCACACGCCGCCCTGCGGGCACCCGTCGAATCAGCAACGGGATGTGGCCGCGCTCCCGGCAGTGCCGTCGTGCTCTGCAACGAGCTCCCTCCAGCTGGCTGGTGGGGTCGTCGGTCAGGCATCCGCTGGGCCAGCGGCACTCACTGTGCGCGCGCCACGTGCCCGAGGATGCCGTTGACGAGCCGGGCTGCGTCCTCGGAGGCGAAGCGCTTCGCAAGGGCGACGGCCTCGCTGATTGCGACCTCCACAGGTATCTCGCCGCGGTCGAGCTCGACGAGAGCGATTCGAAGCACGGCCCGTTCGACGTGACCGAGACGGTATGCCGGCCACTCATCGGACAGCGCGGTGATGCGCTCGTCGAGCGCCTTTGCCTGCTCGATGACGTCATGGGCGAGGCCGAGGGCATAGGGGTCGAGCTCGCCGTCGTAGAGCGACGTGACCGGCTGCCGCGTCAGATCCCACTGGTAGAGCACGATCAGGGCAGCTCGGCGTGCCGCCTTCCGGGAGATCATGCGGACGAGGGAGCCACGAGCTCCGGGCCATGGAGTTCGAGAAACTGGGTTGTGTAGTTGCCCGAGGCGAACTGCGGGTGCTGCAGCACCTCGATTGCAAACTCGCGGGTGGTCGGAACACCCACGATCTCGAGCTCGTTCAGCGCTCGGACGGCCCGCTCGAGCGCCCGTTGTCGATCGGCGGCATGCACGATCACTTTCGCGAGCAGCGAGTCGTAGAACGGCGGGACGACGTATCCGTCGACGATGTGGGTATCAACCCGGACACCTGGCCCAAGCGGCGGTCGAAACCGCTCGATCGTGCCGGGCGTCGGCATGAAGTTGCGCGCGGGGTCCTCGGCATTGATCCGAACCTCGAGCGCGTGGCCCCGCCGCGAGCCGAGCTCAGCGGGCAGTCCCTCACCGGCAGCGATGGCGAGCTGAGCATGCACGAGATCGACGCCGGTGATGAGCTCGGTTACCGGATGCTCGACCTGGAGCCGCGTGTTCATCTCGATGAAGAAGAACGCATCCCCCGGGACTGCGAGGAACTCGAGCGTGCCGGCTCCTCGGTAGCCGATCTCGAGGCAGGCGCCGCGAGCTGTCTCCTCAAGCGAGGCCCGCATTGCTGCCGAGACGCCTGGAGACGGCGCCTCCTCGATCAGCTTCTGGTGACGCCGCTGAACCGAGCAGTCGCGCTCGCCGAAGGTCGCGACCGCACCTGCGCCGTCGCAGACGACCTGAACCTCGACATGGCGTGCCTTCAGGAGCGCCTTCTCGATGTAGAGGTCGGCTGAGCTGAACGCCGCTTCCGCTTCCCCTGCGGCGACTGTGTACGCATCCGCGAGAGTCGAGGCATCCTCAACGAGACGCATACCCCGGCCGCCGCCGCCGGCCGTAGCCTTGAGCAGGACTGGGTAGCCAACCTCCTCGGCGAAGGCGGCGGCTGCTGAGAGATCGACCGGCCCGGGTGAGCCTGGCACGACGGGAACGCCGGCAGCGCTCATCACCGAGCGCGCCCGTATCTTGTCGCCCATGACCTCAATCGCCTCGGGAGTTGGCCCGATGAAGACGAGGCCGTTGTCCTCGCACGCGCGCGCAAACGACGCGTGCTCGGCGAGAAAGCCCCAACCGGGGTGAACGGCTCCACAGCCTGTGGTGGTGGCAGCAGCGATGACGGAGGCGATGTTGAGGTAGCTCTCCGCAGGCTGCGGTGGGCCGATGCAGACGGCCAGGTCGGCCATTCTGACGTGCTCGCTGTCGGCGTCAGCGGTCGAGTAGACAGCGACGGTGCCAATCCCGAGCTCGCGGCAAGCTCGGATGACGCGAACGGCAACCTCGCCGCGGTTTGCGATCAGGACCGGATCGAACATCTCCCCACGGCACCACGCAAGCCGCCCATCGCGGGCACGCTCTCGTCGGAGGGGCATGCTCGGCTCGGCGCTGGCCGCTCCGCGTTGCGGGCGGCCGGCGATTCCGGGCTGGGCGCCGTCGAGCGCTCGGCATTGCGCGATCTTGGCATCGGCTCGTATGTCTTACTGCACACCCAGCGCACCACGCGCGCGCATTTGCCTTCTACCGTTGAAGCCGGAGGGAGGCACGCGGCCGGCCCCGAAGCCCCTGGCCATCGTGGACGCGTCCCTTCCGGACAGGAGCAGGGTGCGGGGAACGCGCCCTGCCCACCCCACCGAGAGCCCAGCGGGGCGCAGGCGGGCATCCGCTGAGCCGCAGCCGAGGCAAGAGCCCGGCGCTGGCGACCGGTGGCATCAGAGCGCATCCAACGGGCGGCCGTTGAGCACTTCGAGCTCGAACAGCACCTGCCCATACTCGACAGGCGCCTCGTTCTCGACACAGATGCGTCGCACGATCCCCTCATGCTCGGCCTTGATCTCGTTCATGAGCTTCATGGCCTCGAGGATGCAGAGCGTCTGGCCTGGGGCGACGGTGTCGCCGACGTCCACGAACGGGGAGGCGCCCGGCTCGGGGCCGCGGTAGAACGTGCCGACCATCGGCGACTGCACCTGCATCGCGGCCAGAGCAGGGCTCGGCTCGAGCGCGGGCGCGGTTTGGTCGGGCTCGGCGGCAGGAAAGGGCAGCTTGCCTGGCCGCGGTTGGCTCTCCTCCTCGACAACTCCGCGCCGCACGGTTACCCGCACGTCACCTTCCTCGACTGTCACCTCGTCCATCCCTGACTGCTCCACGATCTCGACGAGCTCTCGGACGCGGGCGGCCGTGTCGGCTGGGCCGGCCGTGTCGGCAGCCACGGGCTTGCTGGCCGTGCGCGCGCGCATGTTGCGAAGCAGCTGTTCGGCGTGTTCTCCGAACAGGGCGAGCAGCAACAGCTCCTCTTCGCTCGATGCAATCTCGCCGGCCTGATCGCGGAGCTCGTCGAGAGCGCTGGGCTGATCTGGCTGGGCTGCCTCGCCCCGAAGCTCAACCGCCCTGAGCGCTTCAGGCAGTACCTCGCCGGGCATCCGCCCGTACCGGCCTTGGAGCAGCGCCGGCAGGTCGTCCACCAGTGCGCTCCACCGCTGCGCCGAGAGCACGTGGAGCAGCGCTTGCGATGCGAGGATCTGGCCAATCGGCGCCACGAGCGGCGGCCAGCCCGCCGCTTCGCGCACGGCGACGAGCTCGTCGAGCACCTCGTTGAGGCGGTCGCCGCGGCCCTGAGCGTGAAGCGCTGCAGCTAGATCGGCGACGACACCGATCGGCACGCCCCGCCGGGCCGCATGGGAAGCCAGACCCGGCGAGAGGCCGAGCGTCGGAGCCTCGTCCAGCGCCTCGGCCACGAGGCTGTCGGCGTGCCAGAGCGCCTCGACGTCGATACCGGTCTCCATCCCAAGGCTCGCGAACGTCTCGGCCAACGCCTCCGCGGAGGGTCGGTACAGGGCAACCGCGACCGGATAGAGCGCGGCACCGATCGGCGATGCACCGCCCCGTCCCGCCTCGATCGATGCGGCAAGAGCGCGCCCCGCCGCACCCTGCGAGTGGAGGCCGACCGGGAGCCCCGACACGTCGCGCACCCGCTCGACTGCCTCGCGGATGCGGGCAGCGGCAAGCGAGCCGGCCGGGTCGTCGACGACCACCTTCGATACACCAAGCTCGGCGAGCTCGCCGGCTCGCGAGAGCAACTCGCCAAGGTCGCCGGCGCGGATTGGGTCGTGGAGCAGCCCAACGACGAGCTCCTTCCCGGCGCTCGTCACCGCCTCGGCTGCCTCCCGAAGATTGGCCGGGTCGTTGAGCGGGTCGTGAATGCGGAACACGTCAACCCCGCTCTCGGCCGCGCTCGCAACGAAGCGTCGGACGAGGTCGCCTGACACCGGGCGCGTGCCGACGAGGAAACGGCCGCGAAGCGCAATACCAAGGGGAGTGTGACAGCGCGCCTTGAGCGCCCGAATGCGTTCCCAGGGGCTCTCGACGCCGCGCCGTACAAGCTCTTCGAAGCACCCACCCCCGGACACCTCGAGCGTCTCGAAACCGGCGAGGTCGAGGGTCTCGGCAAGCTCGAGTACGCGGGCGCTTCCCACCGAGCCTGCGAGGGGATCCTGGGAGAGAAGTCGAATGGTCGTATCGACGAGAGCTGGCATGGTGCTCGCGGGAGCGCTACGCGCGGGACGTGTAGCGGTACTCGCGGGTGTCGACCTTAATGCGGTCGCCAGTGTTCACGAAGAGCGGGACCTGAACAACCGCGCCCGTCTCGAGCGTCGCCGGCTTCGTGACGTTCGAGACCGTATCGCCCTTGACTCCCGGCTCTGTCTCGGCAACGACAAGCTTGACGGTTGTCGGTAGCTGGATCCCGGCCGGGCGGCCATCAACGGTGAGCAGCTGAACGATCGCCGACGGCAACAGGAACGCGAGCTCCTCCTCGACATCATCCCGGCGAAGCGGGAACTGGTCGTAGGTCTCCTGATCCATGAAGACGACCTCGTCACCCTGGTCATAGAGGTACTGGACGTTCTTCGTCTCGGTGTGGACACGCGGCATCTTCTCGCCTGCCCGAAAGGTCTTGTCAACGAGCGACCCGCTCTCGAGATTCTTGAGCTTGGTGCGCACGAAGGCCCCGCCCTTTCCGGGTTTCACGTGCTGGAAGGAGACGATTCTCCACACGCCCCCGTCGAGCCCGATGTGCATGCCGTTCCGAAACTGGTTCGTGTTGATGATCTCGGCCATCGCGGTCTGAGTGTAGACGCCCGGGCGGCCCCTGAGCCCGTCGGGCCGCCGCTACTCGAGCACGGCGAGATTGCGCGGCAGAAGGGTGAGGATCTCGGCGCCATCTGCGGTGACGGCCACGAGATCCTCGATCCGTACGCCGCCTTTCCCGCTGGCGTAGATACCCGGCTCAACGGTCACGACGCAGCCGATGCGGAGGGCATCCTCCACCGTCTTTGCGAGGCGCGGGCCCTCATGTACCTCTAGCCCGACGCCGTGGCCGAGGCTGTGGAGCGCCTCGTAGCCCGCGTCTGACAGCACCTCCCGGTGCTCGCGATCCAGATCGCAGCCGAGCACACCCGCGCGCACGCGCTGGACGGATGCGGCCTGGACCCGTTGGCAGGCGTCGTACATCTGGCGCAGCTCGTCGTCGAGCGTGCCCGTTGCGAACGTGCGAGTGCAGTCGGAGCTATAGCCATCGACGACGCAACCCGCGTCCACGAGCAGCAGCTCGTCGGCCGCGATGACCCGGTCGCCTGCATGGTGGTGTGGCAGCGCAGTATTGGGCCCAGAGGCGACAATGGGCTCGAAGGCCAGCCCCTGCGCGCCGAGCTCATCGGTCAGCGTCCTCGCAAGCCAGCGCGCGAGCTCGACCTCGGTCCGGCCGACGACCTGCTCCTGGGTCAGCCGCTCGAACGCCGTGGTCAAGAGCGCAGCCGATCGTCGGATGGCCGTCAGCTCGTCCGGCTCCTTGACCTCGCGCAGCCGCTCGACCGCCCGCTCGACGGAGGTGAGCACGACGCCACTGCGGGCGACGCGCCCGTGGTCGGCGACCGTCATGCGGCTCGACTCAAAGGCAACCGGGCCCGGGGTGAGCTGGTGCAGCCGACTCCCGAGCTCGAGCGACAGACTGCGCTCCACCGGCACCACGGTGAGGCCTTCGAGCCGACCGGCCGCCTCCACATAGCGGCCATCGGTGAAGAGCAGCAGCTCCTCCGCCGTCACGAGCAGCGCGGCGTTCGAGCTGATGAGGCCGGTCAGGTAGTGGACGTTGACCGGAGTGGTGACAAGAAACGCCGCCGCAGGCAGTGCCTCAAGCTCGGCTCGGAGGCGCCCTACCCGCGAGGTCATCAGCGTGATGTGAGGAACTCGAGCGCCTGGCGGTAGCCGTCTGCGCCCTGGCCGACGATTCGCGCCGCAGCGAGATCAGCGATCACCGACTGCCTCCGAAACTCCTCGCGGGCCGTGATGTCGGAGAGGTGCACCTCGACAATGGGCACGGTGAAAAGCTCGAGCGCGTCGCGGATCGCGTAGCTGTAGTGCGTCCAGGCGCCGGGGTTGATCACGACCCCGTCGGCCCATGAGCGGGCCTCGTGGCACCAGTCGACGAGTTGACCCTCGTGGTTCGTCTGGAAGCAGCGAGCCGTCACGGCAAGGTGGCTCGCCCACTCGTAGACCCGTGTTTCGAGCTCGCCGTAGGTGATCGTGCAGTAGATGTCGGGATCGCGGTCTCCCAGGGCGTTCAGGTTGACTCCGTTGATGACCGCGATCTGCACGATGCGTGCAGTGTAGGTGGGTGTCCACGCGAGCCGGTTCACCCGGCGCTCTGGGTCGAGATTCCCAGCGCGGCCCCTCTTCGGGTCTCCCTGGAGGCTGCGCGTGCCGAGGCTGCTCGGCGCGGAAGGCCCGGCTGAGCCTGAACCGCAACGCGAGGGCTGAAGCAGGAGCACCGGGCGTCGGTGTGCTCGTCCCGCGCTGTTTGGTTGCAAGGCGGCTCTAGCCACAGGCATGGCGGCGGCTGCCCCTCTGTGTGTGCTCCGGCCTGGTCTGCGAGCGGGTTCTCGAGCTGAACCGTCAAGCCGGGACATCAAGCCAGCCCTCAGGTTGTCCCCCAGGTTGTCCCAAGGTGTCCGCCCAACCGGGCGGCGCGGCCGAGTGAGATTGGCGCAATGAAGGCTGCAGCTGGGGGCACGGTTCTCGAGTTGAGCGGAATTGGCACAGAGCAGAGTTGGCACAGTCTCGTGACGCTTTTGTGACAGATCGCGCGAAAGCCGCACGCCACCTTGGGCTACCCTCCCCCGGGTGGTGGGTGGAGGGCGGGCTGCCCTCTGCGGTGGCTGACGCCGGCTCGCGGCCACCGGCCTGGCGCGGCCGCTCGCGGGCTGCCGGGGAGATCAGTGGCTCCGCCACCCTCCTCCCGGCTGCCGCCCGCGCCCAGCGGCTCGCCACCCTGTCTGCTCAACGCACGCAGCTGGGCCTCTTCGGCCACGGGCACGCTCTCGAACAACCGTGCCCTCTGCACCACCTGGCCGACGGAAACGCAGCAGCCGGGCCTCTTCGGCCACCGCCAGCGCGCTCCAAAGGTCCTCTGCTCGAGACGCCGAGCGCGCGCCGACCCGTCCGACCCCGGAGGCCGGACAGCCGTACACCTCACACCTCGAGGTCACCAACCACCGCGGCGACGGCCGGACCACGGGACCGAGCAACCGGGCTGATCTAACCGGACAGGCCTCTACGCGGAGGCCACGAGCCGCGCAAGCTCGCCGCGAACCTCGTCGGCTGGAAGCTCGATGCCGAAGACGGGCTCGCCGGGCGCCTGCAGCAGCACGAGCCGCAGCCTCCCGTCACGTGCCTTCTTGTCGAATGACATCGCCCGCCACGCTGCGTCGAGATCGACCCGGGCGGGCTCGACCGGCAGCAGCTCGTCCAGCTGATGCATCACGTCGGCGTCGAGACCGAGGTGCCTGACCGACAGGCGCAGGGCTGCGCGGAGGCCGAGCGAGACCGCCTCACCGTGCGTCGGGCCCCGATAGCCGCCGGCGGCCTCCAGCCCGTGAGCGAAGGTATGGCCGAGGTTGAGGATCGCCCGGCGCCCTGTCTCGGCCGGGTCAGCGATGCACACAGCGGCCTTGAACGCCGCTGCGGCGCTGACCATCTCGCACTCGCCGAGCTCCCAGATCGGGTGCCCTGCGAGCAGCCCGGTCTTGACCACCTCCGCCATTCCCTCCGCGCGCTGGGCGGCGGGAAGCGTCGCGAGGAGGTCCGGGTCGCTGATAACGCGAGCGGGCAGGTGAAACGCCCCCACGAGGTTCTTCCCCTTGGCCAAGTCGATTCCGGTCTTGCCCCCGATCGCCGCATCGACCTGGCCGACGAGGGTCGACGGCACCGCGGCCCACCGCACGCCGCGGAGGTATGTCGCTGCAACGAAGCCCGCGACGTCGGTTGCGGTGCCACCGCCCAGGCCCACCACGAGCCCGGCTCGGTCGATTGCCAGCTCGTTCCAAAGCTCGTGGCACACCTCGGGCCGCTTGGCCTCCTCCCCGGAGGCGACCGTCAGGGTCTGCGCGAGCCGCGGGCCAAGAGCAGGCGGGTGGAGCTCGAGAACGCGGTGGTCGGCGATCAGCGCGATCGGCCCGTCGGGTGGCAGATACGTCTGGAGCTCACCGAGTGCGCCGCGCGAGACGACGATGCCGCCAAGGCCGAGCAGTAGAGGGTCGAGGTCATCCCCGACGACGTCAGCGCAGGCGCGGTAGGTGGGCAGGCGCTCCTCGTAGAGGCGTACGAATGCCGCCTTGTCCTGTGCCAACGGCCGGCCGCTGCCCGCAACTCGCCGCCAGGCCTCGTCCGCCGGCACATCCAGGTAGGCGGTGACAGCCCGCAGCCGAAGCGCAGCCTGTATCGCGGGAGCCATGACCGCACCGCCGCCGAGGGCGAACACGGCGGGCTCAGGGTCGGCCAGGAGCTCTGTGGTGGCGTCGGCTTCCCGCTCGCGGAACCACGCCTCCCCGTGGCGTTCGAACATCTCGGTGATCGAGAGGCCGTGCCGGGCCTGAAGCTCCTCGTCGACGTCCACGAAGCGGCGCTCGAGCGCACCGGCGAGGCGCCTGCCCAGCGTCGTCTTCCCCGAGCCCATGAACCCGGTCAGCGCCACGTGCCGGCTGACGGCCCACTCCATCACGCCTGCGAACCCACGGTGCTGCGAGCGCCCGCTACCGCGGCGCCCAGTCGATGCGCTCGACGTAGGCGCGGTGCGCGGCGAGGAGGTCACCGATCGAGTCGCCGCCGAACTTGTCGCGCGCCGCTGCCGCCATCTCGAACGCGACCACCGCCTCACAGACGACCGCGAGCGCCTCCACGGCGGAGAAGTCGCTGCGCTCCACGAGCGCGGCAGCCGGCTCCTTCGTCTCGAGGTCGACCGACCGCAGCGGCCGCATCAGCGTTGGCAGCGGCTTCATCGCTGCTCGGACGACGATGGGCTGGCCGGTCGAGATGCCCGCCTCGATGCCTCCCGCGCGGTTTGTCTCGCGGTAGTACCCCTCCTCGTCACGGAAGATCTCGTCGTGGGCTTCCGACCCTCGCAGCTCTGCGAGCGCGAGCCCGCCGCCCACCTCGGCGGCCTTCACCGCCTGCGTGCCGAGCAGTGCCGAGGCCAGCCGACCGTCGAGGCGCTGATCCTTGGCCGCGTACGAGCCGAGGCCAGGTGGAGCCCCCTTTACCCGCACCTCGACGACTCCGCCGAGCGTATCGCGGTCCTTTCGTGCCCCGTCGATTGCCGCCCGAATCTCCTCCTCGCCCGACGCACCACCAACCGCCATAACCTCGCTCGAGACCCCGACGTCGATCTCGTGCAGGAGCGCCTTGGCAACGCCGCCAGCGGCGACGATCGCGGCCGTGTGGCGCGCACTCGCCCGCTCGAGGGCATCCCGTACGTCCGGCAGCTCGTACTTCATGACACCTGCGAGATCGGCGTGGCCTGGGCGGGGCAGGGTTACCGGCTTCGTACCCTTCCCCTCCGGCTCGCCGGTCGGCGGCCACGGGCTCATGCCCCAGGTCCAGTTCTTGTGGTCGCGGTTCCAGACCACGAGGGCCAGCGGTGTCCCGAGCGTTCGGCCGTGGCGAAGCCCGCTGAGGACGTCGATCTTGTCGCTCTCGAGCTTCTGCCGCGGGCTTCGTCCGTACCCCTGCTGCCGCCGCCAGAGGTCGTGGTCGATCGCCTCTCGGTCGAGCACGAGACCCGCGGGCATGCCGGAGACGATCGCGACCAGTGCGGGGCCGTGCGACTCGCCGGCTGTTGTCATCGTGAGCCCCACGGCGAGATACACTACCTCGCTTCTGGATCGTCCCCGCCCCGGACGGCCTGCCGCATGACGCCAACGGGCGCCGGCTTGCCCGTCCAGCGCTCGAAGCTTGCCGCCCCCTGCCGAACGAGGAACTCGAGGCCATCGACGACGGTCGGACAGCCCGCCGCACGAGCGGCTGCGACGAGGGCGGTTGGCGCGCCGTCGGGCCGGTACGCGAGATCGACGACCTGCTGGTCGGCTCGCGGCTCAACCACAACGACGTCCTTGACCGGGGTTGCGTTCACGAGGACGGTCCCGCCGGCACCGGCGGGAGGCCACTCCCGCGCAACGTCGATCAGGCCGGCGGGGGCGATCGCGCGCAAACGCTCGGCGAGTTCGGCTGCGGCCTCGGGCCGGCGCGCTGCGACCGTCACCGATCTTGCCCCCGCGGCGAGGAGGGCCGTCGCGACGGGTCGGGCGGCTCCTCCGGCGCCCAGGAACAGCACGTGCGTGTCGGCGGTGATGGTGGTCGCCGAGACCCCGAGCCCGTCGGTGCTGGAGCCGACCACCCGGCCGCCCTCGATGAGCAGCGTGTTGACTGACTCGGCCTGTTCGGCCGCTACGTCGATCTCGTCGCAGAACGGGATGACCGCGCCCTTGTGCGGGATCGTCACGTTTGCGCCTGCGAAGCCAAGCGCCACCAGACCACGAACTGCCTCGCCGACGTCGCCTGGTCTCACCGGCAGCGGCACGTAGGCCCAGTCGAGGCCGAGCGCCGCGAAGGCCGCGTTGTGCATGCGCGGCGATAGCGAGTGGTCGACGGGCCAGCCGAGGATGCCGACGAGGCGCGTAGACGCGCGCAGCGACTGCGCTCCTACGCGCATCGGTTTGGACCTTGCCTGAACGAGTTCGGCCCGTCGAGAAAGGCCAGGAACTTCGCCTCGCTCTCCGTGAAGAAGTGCGTCTGGCAGTCCTTGCGCCGCGCGTAGAAGAGGAAGGGCTTGTCTGCGGGCTGCGCAGCCGCGCGCATCGACTCTAGGCCCGGGTTTGAGATCGGGGTCGGTGGCAAGCCAAGGAGCTTGCGCGTGTTGTAGGGGTTGTCGCTTTGCAGCTGGGACCTGCGCAGGGACTCCGTCGCCGGGATGCCGAGCCCGTAGCGCACTGTCGAGTCGATCCCCAGCGTCATTCCCGCGTTGAGGCGGTTGTAGATCACCGCCGCAGCCAGCTCGCGCTCACGGGGCTCTCTGACCTCCTCCTCGATCATCGACGCGATGATCAGGACGTCATACGCCGTGAGCGCCTGGCGCTCGGCGAAGCTGAGATCGAGCTGTGCCCAGGTTCGCTCGAACTGCGCGATCTGCTGCTCGATCAGCTCGCGCGTCGTCGTCTCTTCGGTGAACTGGTAGGTGGCCGGGAACAGGAAGCCCTCAAGGGTCGGCGGATTCTCGTAGGTCGCCAGGAAACCCTCCGGGATGAGGCTCGTGTTCTGCGCCACCTGGCGGTACGCGCTGGCCGACAGAGACGGCGTGATCCCACGGTGCTCCTTTGCGATCCCGTTGACAGCCGTGACCCGTTCGGCCATCTCCTCGATCGTAAAGCCCTCGGGGAACACGATCCGCAGCAGCTCGAGCTGGGGCTCGGGCACCTCCGGAACGACTGTCTCGGCCGGCTGCGAATTGCCGCCGCGCGTGGCCGCCACCACGACGATCAGCGCGGCGATGCCGATGGCAAGCCCGACCAGGGCGGCGACCGGCATGGCAATCCCGCCACCTCGGCGCCGGGGCGGGCGGCCCGGATCCTCCCGATCAGGCGGGAGGATTACTCGCGGCGGCCGCTCAGCCATGTCAAGAAGCCCGTGAGCAGGTGCGCTGCCGCCACCGGATCGTCCGGCTGGCCGGGCGCCGCGTGGCGTTGCGCAACCCGTGTCGTGAAGCGCTCATCGAAACTCTCAATGGGAATGGCTGTGCGAGCCTGGAGGTCGGCGATGAACTGCTCCGTGGCGCGCGCTTGGGCACCGCGCTCGCCCTTGAGCGTCAAGGGCATGCCAACGACGATGCGGGTCGCTTGCTCGCGTGTGGCGACCTCGAGGATGCGCCCCAAGCCCGTCTCGGTCGCCGCCTGCTCGACGGTCTCGAGCGGCCGTGCGAGCGTGCCGGTCGGATCCGATATCGCAAGCCCGGTTCGTGCCTCCCCGTAGTCGATCGCAAGCACCCTCACTCGCCGGCGATCCCCACCATCTCTCGATTGTAACGGCGCGATTTGGCGCATCGGCGCCCATCGGCCAGCCGGCCGCGACGCTTCATCCCACCCACCAGCGCAGGGCCGTCTTGATCCAATGAGCGTGGACGATGCCGTGGCAACGTGGGCTGCCCGAGCGCTGCGCGCGAGAGAGCGGTTGCGTCCGGGACGGCGGCCGTTCAGCCGAGCGCTTCGACCACGGCCTGTTCGACGGCTTTGAGCGCCTCGTCGAGGCGGTCGAGGTCAGTGCCGGCTCCGCGGGCCATCGTTGGGCGCCCGCCGCCACCGCCGCCCACGATCGCGCAGGCGGTCCTGATGGCGTCCGCGGCACTCGCGCCGCGGTCGACGGCGCTCTGGGAGAAGTTCGCTACGAGGTTGAGACGGCCGTTTGACGGGGCTCCCAGCACGACCGTCGCCGGCTCGCGACGCTGCTTGAGCGTGTCCGACAGCTGGAGGAGCGCGTCGGCCTCCATCCGCCCTGTCTGGGCAATGAGAACGGTGATGCCGTCCACCTCGCGCGCTGCGTCAAGCAGCTCTTCCGCCAGGTCGTCTGCGCGCGAGCCCGACCGCTGCGCTTCGCGTGCGAGCTTGGCACGAGCCTTGCGCTCGTCCTCGAGCAGCTGGCTGAGGTGTCGCACCTCACGCTCCTGCTCGAAGAGGTAGCTGCCCGCTGCACGCGAGGTGACCGCCTCGATTCGCCGGGTCGTCGCACCGGTCGAGCTTTCCGCGAGGATCTTGAACGCGCCGATCTCCGCGCTCGACCGGACGTGCGTGCCACCGCAGAGCTCACGGGAGACCCCGCCGACCTCGAGCACGCGAACGTGCTCGCCGTACTTCTCTCCGAAGAGCATCGTGGTGCCGAGGCGCTTTGCCTCCTCGAGGGAGACGGTGTAGGCGCGTACCGGGCTGTTCGCGAAGATCCGCTCGTTAACCAGCGACTCGACGCGCTCGCGCTCGGCCGGCGTGAGCGCTTGGCCGTGCGAGAAGTCGAAGCGCAGCTTGTCGGGCTGCACCGAGGAGCCGGCCTGGCGCACGTGGTCGCCGAGCACCTCGCGGAGCGCGCCGTGCAGGAGATGGGTCGCCGTGTGGTTTGCCTCGGTCGGAAACCGCTTGCCCCAGTTGACGACCGCACGTATCCGATCACCCTCCGCGAAGCCGTCTCCACGCAGGAGCAGCGCCTGATCGTCGCCGAGCCGGTAGGCCTGAACGACCTCGGCGCGGCTGCCTTCCTCGTGCTCGATCCACCCTGCATCGGAGACCTGGCCGCCTCCCTCCGGATAGAACGGCGACTCCCGCAGCTTGCCGAGAAAGCAGCCGTTGCCAGTGGCCTCGCAGGCGCCCAGCTGCGTGAGGACGTCGAGCTTCTCGTACCCGACGAACTCGGTGTTGAAGCTCGCGCTCCGTGCGAACTGCGCCGCCTGCTCGACCTCGCTCCCGCGTCCGGCCCGCGACCGCTCTCGCTGCTCCGCCATGAGCTGCTCGAAGCCGTCCTCGTCCACGGCGAGGCCTCGCTCGTCCGCCAGCTCGCGCGTCAGCTCGAGCGGGAAGCCGTAGGTGTCGTGCAGCCGGAAGGCATCATCGCCCGCGATGCGGTTCGAGCTGCGCTCAAGCACCTCATCGAACAGCCGCAGACCGGTCTTCAGCGTCTGCGAGAAGCGCTCCTCCTCGGCGCCGAGCACATCGTGAATCTCGGTGCGGTTGGCGGCGAGGTCACCGTAGACCGGGCTCATCAGGTCGATCACGATGTCGGAGAGCGCGGCGACGAACGGTGGCTCGAGCCCGAGGCGCGAGCCGTGTTGGATCGCGCGGCGGATGACGCGTCGCAGGACGTAGCCGCGGCCCTCGTTGGCAGGGACGACCCCGTCGCCGACAAGAAACGTCATCGCCCGCCCGTGGTCGGCGAGCACGCGGTGCGCCTTGGTCGCGCTCTCGGACTCCCCCCAGAGAGTGCCGGTCTCCTCTGTCACCCAGTCGATGATCGAGCGAAAGCCGTCGGTCTCATACACCGAGTCGACGTCCTGCATGAGCGCAGAGCCGCGCTCGACCCCGAGGCCTGTGTCGATGTTCTGCTCGGGGAGCGGGGTGAGCGTCCCATCATCGTGGAGGTTGAACTCCATGAAGACGAGGTTCCAGAACTCGAGGTAGCGGTCGCAGTCGCACCCGGGTGCGCAGTCGGGACGAGCGCAGCCGTGCTCCGCTCCGCGGTCGAAGTACAGCTCCGAGCACGGGCCGCACGGCCCCGTCGGGCCGGCCTGCCAGAAGTTGTCCGACCGCGGCAGGCCGCGAATCCGCTCGCCGGGAATCCCCACCCGTTGCCAGGCGGCGACGGCCACCTCGTCCTGGCCGAGGCGTAGCTCCGAGTCGCCGGCGAAGACGGTCGCCCACAGCCGCTCGCGTGGGAGTGACAGCCGCTCGGCCACGAACTCCCACGCCAGGTCGACGGCGCCATCCTTGAAGTAGTCGCCGAGCGAGAAGTTGCCGAGCATCTCGAAGAACGTGAGGTGGCGCCCGGTCAGGCCGACAAAGTCGATGTCGGTCGTGCGGAAGCACTTCTGGACCGTCACGAGCCGTGGAGCCGGCGGCGACTCAAGCCCGAGGAAGTAGGGCTTGAGCGGCTGCATACCGGCCGTCGTGAGGAGGACAGACGGGTCGTAGGTGGCTGGCACAAGCGAGCCGGAGGGTCGCCGGAGGTGGTCCTTCTCCTCGAAGAAGGACAGGAAGCCCTCGCGGAGCTCGGCTGCCGTGCGCATCGTTCGATTGTACGCCCGCCCGCCCGGCCGGTCGATGGCCGATCGGCCCTCCGCGGCAGCGTTGGTGCCGCGCGCGGCCGTGGATGGGGCCGCGGAGGTCTATCGGCGTGCGACGAGGGATCCACGGCGGCCGGCGGGGGGGGCGCAGCGGCCGGGCCGCGCGCTCGGATCGCCTGCTGATCAGTCGGTGGGCTCAGGCGGCTTGGAGTGCGGGATCGGTGGCGAGGGCCGCGGCGATCTCGGCGGGCTCGGCTCGTCTAGCACCTCGGGCCGCTGTGCCAGGTCATCCTCGATATCCCGCTCCCGCCGGGCGGCTGCCTGCTTGCCGGCCTCGTAGGCCCACGCCATATCCGCTTCGACCTTCAGCGAGGACGCTCCGTGCTTGGCACCTGTACAGAGAGCGGAGACCTTCTTCACGGGCCAGGCGAGGCCGGCGGTGACCGTTCGAACGGCCTTGTCGATCGCGACGACGGCGTCCACCGCGCTCGTCGTTGCGACGTCTGCCTTGTCGAGCTGGAGGTTCACGCGGTCGACGGTGCCGCCCACCTTGTTGATGAGCGGTGGAGCCTCGTCCTCGAGTCCCCTCAGCAGCGATGTGAGGCGCCTCGCGGCCTCGGCAAGCCGAACGAGCATTACCGCCAAGGCAACCGCAACGAGCACGAGAAAGACGCTGAGGCAGATCCAGAGCACATCGATCGCCTCGAAACTGGCCAGCGGCATGGTGTAGATAGTAGTGGCGCTCGCCGCCTCCACTCAGCGTGCGTCGCTGATCAGGCCGGCTCCAACCACGGCATCCTCCTCGTACACAACCGCGACCTGTCCGCGCGCCACCCCGAACACCGGCTCGTCGAGCTCAACCGAGAAGCCGCCAACCTCAGGCAGGATACGTGAGGCGACGGCTGGCGAGCCGTAGCGCAGCGCGACGTCGGCTCGCTCGACGGGCGCATAGAGCTCGCCGGGATCGACGCGGACGCGGGTTCGCCCGAGCGCAGTGCGAGGGCCGACGGTCAGCGTGTTGGTGGAGGCGTCGGTCTCGACTACGTACAGCGGCATGCGCGTCCCTCCCAGCGCGAGCCCGCGGCGCTGCCCGGCCGTGAAGCGCCAGAAGCCGCCGTGGCGACCCAGCTCTCGCCCGTCCGCGTCGAGCACCGGCCCGTCCGCGGGCTTGAGGCCATGCCGCGCGAGGAAGTCGCGGTAGTCGCTGCCTCCGAGGAAGCACGCCTCCTGGCTCGAGCGCCGCTCGGCTGCCTCGAGCCCCAGCGCCCGTGCCTGGGCTCTGGTCTCGCCCTTCGTCTGCTCCCCGAGGGGAAACCAGAGGAGCGACAGCACCCACGGCGGCAGGCGTGCCAGCATGTAGGACTGGTCTCTCTCGACATCGTGGGCGCGGGCGACCAGCAGACGACCGTTGCGGCGGACGATCCGCGCGTAGTGGCCGGTTGCAAGCCGCGCGGCGCCGAGCCTGGACGCGAACTGGGCGAGCTCGTCGAAGCGGAACAGACCGTTGCATCGCACGCAGGGGTTCGGGGTCTCCCCGCGCGCGTATCCATCGATGAACGGCGCGACGATGCGCTTCCTGAAGCGCTCGCGAAGGTCGAGCGTAACGTGTGGGATCGCGAGCGAGTGGCACAGCGCGCGGGCGGCGCGAGCGGCCCGCGGCGAGCAGCAGGCCCGATCATGGTCGGGCGCAGCCGGATCGACCCAGAGCCGCAGCGTGACCCCGATGGGCGCGTGCCCGGCGTCCCGCCCATGGTGAAGCGCGACCGCGCTGTCGACTCCACCGCTCATCGCGACGACGAGGCGATCGGGCGAGGAGTCAGCGGCGACCGCGGGCCCGAGGGCGACATGGAGCGCGTCGAGCATGAGCGGCGCGCCGCCGCACGCAGCCGCCTCCAACAGCGAGAGGCCCTCCAGCGATCGGCAGAGCTCGGCGGCTCCGGGTCCACCGCCTGTGGCCTGTCGGATCAGCTGATCCTCGACGCCGAGGCGAATCCAGGCCCAGTCCTCTCCTTCGGATGCATCGCCGGTGAGCTCCTGCACGACGCCACCGTAGCGCAAGGCTCGACCGAGGAGCGCTCAACCCTTGGCCGGCGGGGCGGCGAGGATTAGCCGGCGTAGGCGCTCAGCGGGCCGCCGACGCGCGCCCGAATCGTCAGGACGTGCTTCGCGCCGGGCCGACAGCTAGAACGTCGGCTCCGGCGAGCGCAGACCGAGCTCGCGAAGCTGGGAGTCCTCGATCCGTGCCGGAGCGCCGCTCATCGGGTCGAGCCCGGCCTGGTTCTTCGGGAAGGCGATCACGTCTCTGAGGTTGGGCTCTCGGAGGAGCGCCATCAGCAGCCGCTCGATCCCGAACGCGATGCCGCCGTGCGGCGGCGCTCCCAGGGCCAGCGCATCGAGGAGGAAGCCGAACTTCGCGCGCTGCTCCTCCTCGGTCATCTGTAGCACGTCGAAGACCTTCGCCTGCAGATCGGGCTCGTGGATCCTGAACGAGCCCCCGCCGATCTCGATGCCGTTCACTGTGAGGTCGTACGCGTGGGCGGTCGCGGCCGCAGGGTCGGAGTCGAGCAGCTCCGTCGAGCCCGGCGCCGGCCGGGTGAACGGGTGGTGGACGGCCTGCCAGCGCCGCTCGTCCTCGTCCCAGTGGAGCAGCGGAAACTCCGTGATCCAGACGAACTGCCAGGCGTCCTCGTCGATCAGGCGCAGCTCGGCGCCGAGGTGAAGCCGCAGCTGCCCCAAGACGCGCGCGACCTCGCTCGCCTCGCCCGCACCGAACAGCACCGTCGAGCCCGGCGCGGCCCGGAAGGCCTGGAGCTCGTTCGCCGAGAGGAACTTCGCGATCGGCGAGCGAGCCTCGCCGCCGTCGCCGTACACGAGGTAGGCGAGCCCCTTCGCGCCCCACTCCTTCGCGACCTCCTCGAGCCTGGCGAGGTCCGTGCGCGAGTATGCCCGCGGGACGGTGAGGTACCGCACGCACGGCGCGTTCGCGAAAACCCTGAACTCCGAGCCTCGCGTGACCTCGGTGGCGTCCTCGATCTCGAGACCGAACCGGAGATCGGGCTTGTCAGACCCGTACCGCTCGTGCGCGCTCACGTGCGTCATCCGGGCAAACGGCGTCTCGAGCTCGACACCGATGCACTCCTCCCAGACCGACGCGATCATCCGCTCCATAAGCGCGAACAGGCCGTCCTCGTCGGGAAACGCCATCTCGACGTCCAGCTGCGTGATCTCCTGCACACGGTCGGCCCGCAGGTCCTCGTCCCGAAAGCAGATCGCGATCTGGTAGTAGCGCTCGAACCCTGAGATGACGAGCAGCTGCTTCAGGATCTGAGGCGACTGCGGCAGGGCGAAGAAGCGACCTTGATGCAGCCGGCTCGGCACCACGAAGTCGCGCGCGCCCTCGGGGGTTGGCTTGAAGAGCACAGGCGTCTGGATATCCATGAACCCATGCTCTTCCATCACCCGCCGAATGGTCGCCACGAGAAGCGCCCGGTGGCGAAGGTTCCGCTGCATCCGCGGCCGGCGCAGGTCGAGCCAGCGGTAGCGGAGCCGCAGCGTCTCGTCGACGTTCTCCTCGTCGAGCTGGAACGGTAGCGGCGTCGAGGAGGAGAGCACCTCGAGCCGGTCGACCTGCAGCTCGACCTCGCCTGTGGGCAGCGCGGGGTTCACGTTCTCCGGGTCGCGCCGCACGACCTCGCCCTCAGCCTGCAGCACGTACTCGTTGCGCACCCCGTGCGCAGCCTCCGCTGAGGTGCGGTCTCGCTCGGGGTTCATCACGAGCTGGCAGATACCGCTCATGTCACGCAGGTCGACGAAGACGAGCCCCCCATGGTCGCGGCGAGCGTTCACCCAGCCCGCGAGCGTCAGCCGCTCGCCAACCTGCTCGGTTCGAATCTCGCCGCACATCGACGTGCGCCAGCTCATCCGCGGGTCCTCTCGACGTGCGCGAGAACTCGCTCGGCGATCCGATCGATCGCCACGCCAACCTCGGACACCTCGGCTAGGCCCCGCCGCTCGATGGTGGCGCCCGTCCCATCGACGCGCACCCGCCAGGCGGCCCCCAGCCGGTTGGCGTGGGTCAACTGGCCCTTCATGGATCGCGATGCGTAGTCGGTCTCGCAGCGGAGGCCGGCGCGGCGAAGAGACGTGAGCTCCGCGAGAGCCCGGGGTCGATCGACATCCTCAGCGAGGAGCAAGAAGACATCGATGCCGGTCGGGAGCTCCAGTGCGGACGCCGACAGCTCGAGCCGCTCGATCCCGGCCGCCCAGCCCACGCCGGGCGCTGCCGGGCCGCCGATACCTTCGACGAGGTGGTCGTAGCGGCCGCCTGCGCAGAGCGTGCTCTGTGCGGCATCCAGCGAGTCGTCGATGAACTCCCACACGGTGCGCGTGTAGTAGTCGAGCCCGCGCACCAACTCGGGGACTAGCTCGTAGGCCACACCGGCCGCGTCGAGGTGGGCCCGGACGCTCTCGAAGTGCGCCGCACACGCGGCACAGAGCGCGTCGCCGATCTTGGGCGCGTCGCGCAGGACCTCTGCGAGGGCGGGGTTCTTCGTGTCGAACACGCGCAGTGGGCTTCGCGCGGCCTTCCGTCGAGCGTCCTCGTCGAGGCTCTCCTCGTGCTCGGCGAGAAACGCCCGCAGCCGCTCGAGGTAGTCGCCCCGGCACTCCCGGCCGCCGATCGAGTTCAGCTGGAGCCGCACGCCGCTGATGCCGAGAGAGGTCAGGATGTCGACGAACGCGAGCATGAGCTCTGCATCGAGCGCCGGATCGTCGGAGCCGAGAGCCTCCAGGCCGATCTGCCAGAACTCGCGGTAGCGGCCCTTCTGCGGCGCGGCGTAGCGGAACATCGGCCCTAGGTAGAAGGTCTTCACAGGCTGCGGCAGCCGGTGCATCCCACGCTCGATGTACGCCCGCGCCACCGAGGCCGTCCCCTCGGGCCGCAGCGTCAGCGACCGGCCGCCCCGGTCGAGGAACGTGTACATCTCCTTGTTGACGACATCCGAGCCCTCGCCTGAGGTGCGCTCGAACAGCGTCGTCTCCTCGAAGGTCGGCGTCGTGATGCGGCTATAGCCGAAGCGCGCAGCCGTCGACTCCCCTGCGCCAATCACCGCCTGCCGCAGCAGCTGATCGGCGGGAAGGACGTCGTGGGTACCGCGCGGCGCCTCGATCTTCACTGCTCAGGTGCTTGGAGATCTGCGAGAAAGGGGTTTGTCGCGAGTTCATTCCCGAGGCTCGTGGGCGGCCCATGACCTGAGTACACGATGGTCTCAGGCGGGAACCGCTCGAGGAGAAGCCGGATCGAGCCCATGAGAGTCTCCCAGCTCGCTCCCGGGAGGTCAGTGCGGCCCACCGAGCCGGCGAAGAGGACGTCGCCCGAGAAGAGGCACCCCTCGGCGGCAAACGCGACGTGGGCCGGCGAGTGGCCCGGCACGAGCAACGTCTCGAACGTCATGCCGGCAAGCTCGAGGCTCTCATCGCCCTGGAGACCGACCTCGGGTGTCCAGCTGCGGACGTACACCTCCGGAGGCGTGAAGTCGCTCGCGCGCTCGAGGAGCTGCCGCTCAGCCTCCGCCATGTGCACCGGCGCGCCGGTTCCCTCGGCGAGGTCGGCAACGCCGCCGAGGTGATCCCAGTGGCCGTGGGTGATGAGGATCGCAGCGCACGCGGCACCCCGCTGCGCGAGCTCGAGCCGGATCGTGGCGGCCTCCCCGGAGGGATCGATCACAACCGCCGCGCCAGACGCTGAGCGCGAGACGAGGTAGCAGTTGGTCCTGAGCGGGCCGAGCGAGAGCTGCGTGACGTCGAGGCCCACCGGCAGCTGAGTCTACCCAGGCGTGCGGAGCGGCTCGTGCGCGTGCCGGTCGGCCGCTACTGGCGCTGCTGGCGCCGAGTCAGGAACCGGTAGAGCATGACGTCCATGAAGTAGCTGAACGGGAGGAAGATGGCGACCAGGAAGACCGATTGGAGAATTTTCTGCGTCGTCGAGAGCTCTCCAGCCGTGATGAACACGAGGATGAAGAGCAGCGGCCCGAAGATAGCCCCTCGCTTGAGGACGCGCTGCAGCGACGGCTTCTGGATGGGCCGCCCGCGTCGATCTACCATCTGCGTGGCGTCCTTCTTGTCGTCGCCGTCCCGGCGGCGTTGCTCCCGCGGCGAGTCGAGGACGACCTCCTCGCCCTCCTCGGTCGTCTCGACGTACTCCCACTGGTGACGCTTGATCTTGGCCCGGCGACGCCGCTGCTTCTTCGTGGCCATGGGGCGATTATCGCAGGCTGCGGCTGACCCGCCTCAGCCGAGCGCGAGGCCGAGCGCCAGACCCGTGAGCACAGCGAGGGCAAGCAACACGGTCATGACAGCCGCCGGATTCCAGGACAGCCGATTGTCAGTGACGTAGCGGCTCGGTTCCTCGCTGGCATCTGTGCGCCAGCGCGGGCCCCCACCGATCTGCTGATCGGCCGGGCGCTCGCGGCTCGTGAGCACGATGGCAATGACGTAGGCAACCGCAAGCCCCGCGGCCGCGCCGCCCACGGTCGCGAGGATCCCCCACCACGTCATCGTTGAACCCGTGTCTCTGCCACCACGGAGCATTCTGCCTGGTGCGCCAGCCGGACGCGTTGCCCGATGTCGGGCCGCCCGAGACCTGCGCGAGCCAACACCTCAGAGCCCCCGCTCTCGCAGCGCTGCCTCGTGGGCGGGGAAGCCTTCGTGCTCGGCAAGCGCGCGCACAGATGGCGCGAGCCGGCCGAGCGCCTCGGCTGAGGTGCGAGCCACGCTGCTCGTCTTGAGGAACGTCCGTGCGTTCACGCCTGAGGACTGGCGGGCGAAGCCGCCGGTCGGAAGGGCGGCGGGAACACCGATGACGTAGTTCGCGGCCGAGAACGGGGTGCTGCCGAGCAGGATCTCGCCGGCGTGCTCGATCTTGGGGAGCAACGACTCGGGTTCCTCCGTCGCGATCATCACGTGCTCTGGTGCGTACTCGCTCGCGAAGCCGGCGGCCTCGTCGAGGTCGCGCACGATTATGGCTCCACCGAGCTGGGAGATCGCAGACTCGGCGAACTCGCGCCGGGGCGCCGGCAGTCGACGGAGCTGAACGTCGATCTCCCCGTCAACGGCCGAGACGAGCTGCCGAGAAGGGGTCAGGAGCAAGGCTGCCGAGTCGGCGCCGTGCTCTGCCTCGTTGAGGAGGTCCGCTGCGACGATGCGCGGATCGGCCGTGTCGTCCGCGATGATGACCGACTCGGTTGGGCCGAGCAGCATGACCGTCGAGCAGCCGTGGCGCTGGACCTCGATCTGCGCCGCTGCGACAGCCGGGCTCCCGGGCCCGACGACTCGGGAGACCCGTGGCACGGATGCGGTTCCAAACGCGAGCGCCGCGACCCCGGCAGGGCCGTTCGCTCGGAAGACGTCAACGAGACCCAGCTCCTGCGCGACGACGAGCACTGCCGGGTCGATCGCGCCTCCCGTACCAGGTGCCGGAGGGACGACCACGGCAATGCGCGGAACACCGGCGACCACCGCGGGTGTCCCGATCTGCATCAGCACCGACGGGAAGGAGCCCTTGCCGCTCGGCACGAACAGGCCGGCGGCGTCAATCGGCCGCGTCTGCTCGCCGACCAGGTGGCCCGGCGCGAGCTCCTCAACCCAGTCCGCGTCGCGGACAACGCGCTCGTTGAAGGCGCGGATGTTCGTGATCCCCTCGCGGATTGCGGCCATCAGGTCGGCCCCAACGGCCGCGCGAGCCTCGTCGAGCTCCTGTGGCGAAACGTGCAGCGACGCGGCTTCGCACGTGACGCCGTCGAACCGCCGAAGCGCATCGACGATGGCGTCGTCGCCGCGCTCGCGCACGTCCTCGACGAGCTCACGCACGTCGGCTACGAGCTGGGGCGAGAAGATCGTCGAGGCCGAGCGCTCCATGATCCGCCGCCGATCGGCCGGGGCGAGGTCGCTCAGTCGGTGAACGGCCAGTGCGCCCATGGGACCGCCTTAGGACCGCCAGTCGCTCAGCACGTCGAGCAGCTGCGGCTCAAGCAGCTTCGTTGGAGCGAGCGACGGCAGCCCGAGCGGGCCCTGCGCGGCTGCCGCGGCTGCCCCGGCGGGTATCAAGCCCACGAGCTCGCTGCGGTCGACCTCGACTCCCTGCGCGTGCGCCTCGGCTGCGACCGCCTCGACGGCTCGGTGCGGAGGCGTGGCTCGCCAGTCTTCGATGTTCATGCTCACCTGTACGCGCCCGGCCGTCGGCAGCGCGAGCCCGAGAGCACGGATGCCAGGAAGCCCCCCCGCGCTCTCCCGCACGCGTGCGGCGATCGTCTTGGCAACCTCGACGTCGTCGGAGCGGAGGAAGACGTTGAACGCGATCAGCGGGTCGCGAACGCCGATCAAGACACCCCCGGCCGTCGGATGCAGCCGCCTCGGTCCGATGTCCGGGGTCAGCTCTCCAGCGGCGAGCCGCGCTGAGAGCCCCTCGATGCCTCCACGTCGGAAGTCGGCGGGGCGTTGGCCGCGAGCCGCGAGACGGCCGTAGAAGAAGACCGGAACGTCGAGCTGCCCAACACGGCTCGCAAGCTTGTGCGCTGCCTCGTGTGCGCGGTGCTCGTCGCCGGCCTTGAGGGGAACGATGGGCATGACATCGGCGGCGCCGATCCGCGGATGTACGCCGCGGTGCACGCCGAGGTCGATGCTCTCGATCGCAACCCGCACGGCGCGCTCGAGCGCGCCGACGAGCTCGCGGCCTGAGCCGGCGAGCGTGAAGACGGAGCGGTTGTGGTCGAGGTCGCTGTGAACGTCAAGCACGCGTGCGCTCGAGGCAAGGGCCTCGTGCAGCCGGCTGACAGTGCGTGCGTCCTGCGCGGCCGAGAAGTTCGGTACCGATTCCAAGAGCGACACCCCGGGCAAGTCTATGAGGCGCGCCTCGGGAGCAGATACCTTCCTCAGGCGGCGGGCGCTGGCGGCTTCGGAGCGGCTGGGTGAGAGCCTCGGCCAGCGTGTTCGTCTGGGTCTTCTCGCCGCTGCCTCTCGCCGCTCGCGTGGCGGCGCGGCCGGCGGCTGGCGCCCGCATGCTTGGGCCGCCGAGCTGCCTCGCAGTTGGGCAGGGCGGAGAGAGGGGTTTGATGTCGGAGCACTGGCGCGGTGGATAGCTTCAGCCGCCGAGCTAGCGCGCGGTCGCCCAAAACGCGATCCGCCGCGCGGGGCTTCAGCCGCCGGGTTTCCGTGAGGGGCTCCAGCTGCGCGCTGCCGCGCAGTCGGTCGCCCCCGGCCGATTCAGAGGGCAGCCCACCTCCCACCCAGCACCCGGGGGAGGGTAGCCCAGAAAAGCGCACAGACCCTGTCACCAGAGTGTCACGAGACTGCGCCGAGTCTGCTCGGGAATTCAGGGCTTCGCAGCTGGGGCCCCCGGCTGACCGGGACTGCCCGGCGAGGCCGGGCGGCACACGAGCGGAGGGCGGAACCCGTCGCTGCTCCCGCGCCAGACAGGCCAAGCCCTCCCCACACCCCGTTGGCTCGACACCTCAGCCTCCGAGCGGGCTCGGAGGGAACAGCGGCAGATGAGCCATCCTGAGCTTGACACTCCGGCCTCCGAGCGGGCTCGGATGGAACAACGTGCTCGGGATCTCCGGCGAGGCCGCCCGACCTACGCGTCGAGCTCGGCGGCGAAGGCGCTGAGCACGCGGTCGGCAGTCTCGCGCGTTGCGTTCGTGCCCATGAGGCCGACGCGCCACATCGCCGGGAACGTTGGACCGAGCCCGCCGCCGACCTCGATCCCATGCTTTCGCAGGAGACCGACCTGGACGTCCTTCCCGTCGACGCCGTCCGGAACGCACACCGCGGTCAGCTGCGGAAGCTGGTGGGCGGCCTCGGCCAGCAGGGCGAACCCCCGGCGCCGCAGCCCTTCCTGGAAGTGCGTGCCGACATCGGCATGGCGCGTGTAGCGCTGCTCAGGCCCTTCCGCATGGAGCTGCCGAAGCGCCTCGTGGAACGCGTACAGATGGAGGACGGGCGCCGTGTGGTGGTAGGTGGGCGGGCGGGCGTGCCAGTACTGCTCGAGCAGCCTGAAGTCGAAGGTGAACCCGGCTGGCGCGCGCCGCCCGTCGATGCGCTCCAGCGCTCGCGTCGATAGCGCAGCGGGTGCGAGCCCCGGCGGAGCGCCGAGGCACTTCTGCGAGCAGGAGAACGCGTAGTCGATGCCGTGCCGCGTGAAGTCGACGGGGATTCCCCCGAGGGCGGTCACGCAGTCGACGAGGAGGAGCGCGCCATGGTGATGTGCGATCTCGCCGAGCTCGTCGATCGGCTGACGGACGCCGGTGGAGGTCTCCGCGAGCACGACGGCCACGATCTGCGCGCCGCCGCTGGCCTCGATCGCGTCGGCGATCGCGCTCTGCGAGACCGGCTGCCCAAACGGGGCCGTGACCTCGACGACGTTGGCCCCGTGCCGGTTGCAGATGTCGACGATCCTCGCCCCGAAGTAACCCGCGACGGCGACGACAGCGGTGTCGCCGGGCTCGGTGAGCGACTCGATGCCAGCCTCCATACCGGCCGTTCCCGTTGCCTGCAGCGCAAGCGTGAGCCCATCTGTCTGGCCCCACGCCTCAGCCAGCATCGAGGTGATCTCGTCGAGGATCGGGAAGAGATCGGGGTCCATGTGCCCGAGCACGGGCTGTTGCATCACCGCCTGCACGCCGGGCTCGATGTTTGAGGGGCCGGGTCCGCAGAGAAGCCGCTGGCCGGGCGCGATCAGGGCCGGGATGCCCACGGGCGCCCAACTCTAGCGCCCAGAGTCTCGGTATGCCCCAGGCGCCAGGCTGTCGAGACGCGGCGTCCACCCGGGGAGAGCCGCAGCCTCCCTGAAGGGCCTCGGCGGGCTGGTCGGAGCGCCAAATGGCGGGGATACACTCGATCGGTGGGCGCACCGGCACGCGACTCGAAGTTGCGAACCCTCGTTCGGCTCATCGGGTTCCTCGCGCCCTACCGGCTGTCGCTCTTCGCCTCGATCGCCCTCGCCGTCGCGGGACAGTTCGCTGGGATGACGATCCCGTGGCTGACCGGGAAAGCCATCGACGAGGCGCTGCCTACCAGCGACGGTGGGAGGCTCGCGCTGCTCGTCGGCCTCGTCGTTGCGTTCGGTGCGCTGAGGGCGCTGCTCATGCTCGCGCGCCGGCTGCTCTCCGGCCGACAGGCGCTCGCGGTGGAGTACGACATGAGAAACGCGTTGTACCGGCACCTCCTGCGCCTCTCGTTCGGCTTCTTCGACCGAATGCAGACAGGCCAGCTGATGTCGCGCGCGACGGTCGATCTCCAGCACGTCCGGTTCTTCCTCGGCTACGGCCTCATCTTCCTCGTGCAGCACGTGCTGACGGTCATCGGCGTGGCGGCGATCCTGTTCGTGGTTGACTGGAAGCTGGCCCTCGTTGCGCTCGCGATCACGCCGGCGGTCGTGTACGTGGCGTACCGCTATAGCCGCACATCCCACCCGATCATGCGCGACGTTCAGCAGCGTCTCGCAGACGTGACGAGCACGACCGAGGAGTCGATCGTCGGGATCAACGTCGTGAAGTCGTTCGCAAAGGAAGAGGACGTGTCGCAGGTGTTCAAAGGGCGCACCGAGGCGCACTTCGACGAGACCGTCCGGGCCACGCGCAACCGCGCGGTCTACAACCCCCTCCTGAACGCGATTCCGCTGGCGGCACAGGCTGCCGTGCTCGTCGTCGGCGGCCTCTTCGTGATCGACGGTACACTCACGCTTGGCGAGTTCGTCGCGTTCAACGTGTACGTGCTGATGCTCGTGATGCCGCTTCGCATGCTCGGCATGTGGGTCGGCCAGGCACAGCGTGCGACAGCCTCGGGCGAGCGCATCTTCGAGCTGCTCGACGAGCCTGAGGAGATCGCCGACGCCCCGGCTGCGCAGCCGCTCCCAGAGGGGGACGGCGCGATCCGCTTCGAGCGCGTGACCTTTACGTACAACGAGTCGCCGGCCGTCCTGCGAGACGTCGATCTCGACGTTCCTGCAGGGCGGGTTGTTGCCCTCGTCGGCAAGACGGGGTCGGGCAAATCGACGCTGTGCGGCCTCGTGCCGCGCTTCTACGAGCCGCGCAGCGGGCGCATCCTCGTCGATGGCGTGGATGTCCGCAAGCTGAGGCTCGACAGCCTCCGGCGGGCCATCGGCATCGTCTCGCAGGATCCGTTCCTCTTCTCGGCCACCGTGCGCGAGAACATCGCGTTTGGCGTTGCCGAGGCGGCCGACGAGGCGGTTGTCGCTGCTGCGAAGGCCGCGCAGGCGCACGAGTTCATCGAGAAGTTGCCGAGCGGCTACGAGACGGTCGTTGGGGAGCGGGGCATCACGCTCTCGGGAGGCCAGCGTCAACGCATCGCGATCGCCCGTACCATCCTGATCGACCCCCGTATCCTCGTGCTGGACGACGCGACCGCGTCGGTTGACGCGACGATCGAGGCGCGCATCCGAACCGCCCTGCGAGCGGTGATGCGAGGGCGCACCACGATCATCATCGCGCATCGGCTCTCGACGCTCGCGCTCGCCGACGAGATCGTCGTGTTGGCGGACGGCCGGGTCGCCGCCCGCGGCACGCACGAGCAGGTGCTCCACGCAAGCGGGGTGTATCGCGAGATCGTCGAGCACGGACTCCTGGGTGGGCTCACGCCTGAGTCACCGGAAGCGCGGCAAGCGGAGGCCGTCTCGTGAGCGTGAGCGCGCTCGGCGCAAGGGTGCCCGTGTCGGGCCTACCGGGTCGCCTAACTCCGTCGCCTAACTCCTTGTGCTTCGGGGCCGGCTCGGGACGCGACTCCAACTCGGCGTGACCGGGCATTGACGCAGGTGTCTGTGTCGATCCGCCGGGAAGGTGGCCCACGACTGGAACACGAGCTTCGGACGCCGCGCGCTCGTGACGATGGACCGCAGGCCACCGCTGTGAGGAGGCCGGCATGAGACTCCACCAGCCTGGCCGTTACGGGCCGACGCCCGACGCGTCCCTCAGCGATGTCAGCGACTGGAGCTGGAAGCGGACGCTTCGGCGCATCGTCTTCCTGGCGAGGCTGACAGCCCCGTATCGCTGGCGGGCGGCAGCCGTGATCGTCTCGTTGGTCGCGACCACGGCAAGCTCGCTGGCGCTGCCGTACCTCGCGAAGCTCGCCATCGACGAGGGCATCGGGGAGCGCGATGTGAGCCGCCTCGTTGTCGTCGTCGTTGCCTTCCTCGTCGCGGCGGTGGTCGCCTGGGCTGGCGCGCTTGCCCAGACGTACTACACCGGCTGGGTTGGGGAGCGCGTGCTCGCAGACCTGCGGCGCACGCTCTTCCGCCACCTGCAGCGGCTGTCGCTTGGCTACTACGAGCGAAACCGAACGGGCGCGGTCGTCTCGCGTGTGACGAACGACATCGACGCGCTCGAGCAGCTCGTCACCGATGGCGTGTCGAGCCTCTTCCAGAACACCGTGATCCTCTTCGGCTCCGCAGTCATCCTCGTGCTGCTCGACTGGCGGCTGGCGCTCGCGACGCTCGCGGTTTTTCCGCTCATGGCCATCGGCACCGCACTCTTCCGCCGGCTCAGCTCCCGCGCCTACCGACGTTTGCGTGAGCGTCTCGCGAGCGTCATGGCCACGCTGCAAGAGGACATCTCTGGCGTTCGCGTCGTTCGGGCCTTTGCGCGCGAGGAGCGCAGCCGGACCGCGTTCGAAGGGGTCAACTGGACATACCGGGCCGCGCACCAAAGGACGGTGTTCATCTCGGGTTTGTACTTCCCGTTCGTCGATTTCGTTGCGGCCTGCACAACTGCAGTCGTTCTGGGCTACGGCGGCTACCGCGTTTTCGGTAACTCGCTCACCGTCGGCACGCTCTTCGCGTTCATCGGCTACCTGGCGAACTTCTTCGACCTGGTGCAGATCCTGTCTCAGGTCTACAATACGTTCATCGCTGCCGTCGCCGCGCTCGACCGGGTCATCGGCGTGCTCGACGAGGAGCCGGAGATCGTCGACCGGCCCGGGGCGCGTGAGCTGGCGGCAATCGAGGGCCACGTCCGGTTCGACCACGTGCGCTTCGGGTACGGCGACCTCCCCGACCTGCTGCATGATCTCGACCTCGACATCCCAGCGGGCACGACCGTGGCGCTAGTCGGCCCGACCGGAGCGGGCAAGTCAACGATCGCCAAGCTGCTGTCGCGCTTCTACGATCCGCGGGCCGGCCGGATCACGATCGACGGGCGCGATCTCCGGAGCGTGACCCAGAACAGCCTGCGCGGAACGCTCGGTATCGTGCCCCAGGAGGGTTTCCTGTTCGCGGGATCCATCCGCGAGAACATCGCCTTCGGAAAGTCGGATGCCACACCGGAGGAGATCGAGCGGGCCGCGCGACACGTCGGAGCGCACGACTTCATCGTCGAGCTCCCTGGCGGCTACGACGCTGATGTCGGCGAGCGTGGGCACCGGCTTTCCGCTGGTCAGCGGCAGCTGGTTGCGTTCGCTCGCGCGCTCATCGCCGAGCCGGCGCTGCTCATTCTCGATGAGGCCACATCGAGCGTTGACGTCCAGACCGAGCGGCGGATCGAGCGGGGCCTGCGGACGCTCCTTGCGGGGCGCACGGCCATCGTGATCGCCCATCGGCTCTCGACGATTCGCAACGCCGATCTGATTGTCGTGCTCGAGCAGGGCGATATCGTCGAGGCGGGTAGCCACGATGAGCTGATCGCGCGGGGAGGCCGCTACTTCGCGCTTTACGATGCGTGGACCCGGACTGCCGCGTAGTGGACGCCGACCGGCCCCAGGATCGCCCGCGCCTCGCGCCGGGAGCCCGTCGGCCGCCCCGCAAGGTCCCGCTGTCGATTGGGGCGGTGCTGAGCGAAGCGTGGCGGCTCTATACGCGGTTTCTCGGGCGCTTCGTTCTGATCGCTGCGGTCGTCTTCGCCGTGCTCTCGCTCATCCAGGTGGCCGTCGATGCCTCTGACGATTTCGGGGTTGCGATCGCGGCGTTTGCCGCCAATATCGTCGGCATCTACTGGCTCCAGGGAGCCCTCGTCGTCGCGGTTGATGACGCGCGGCGCGGCAGGCCAGATCTGACGCTTGGGCAGATCTTTCGCAAGGTTGAGCCGTTTCTCTGGACGCTGATCGGGGTTGGAGTTATCGTTGCGGTCGCCGTTGTCTGCGGGCTGATCCTCTTGATCGTGCCGAGGCTCGTCATGCTGACGTTCTGGTCGCTGGCGACAGCCGTGGTCGTGTTGGAGGGCGCGTCGATCCGCACAGCGCTGCAGCGAAGCTGGGCGTTGGTGTCGGGAAACGCGCTGAGGGTCTTTGCAGTGATCGTGATCACCATCGTTTTGGCTGCTGTGGTCTCCGTTGTTGTTGCGGCGATCCTGAGACCGCTCCCAGACGTGGTTGACGTGTATGTCGCCAACGTCGTCGCGAGCTCTGTGAGCGTCCCGTTCGTGGCGCTTGCGTGGACCATCATGTACTTCGAGCTCAAGCTGAACGAGGAGTTCGCGGCCGGCTCCTGACGGGCTGTCGAGAGCCCGCCCGCCCGCTCAGCAGCGGCTGGTGGCGTACTCGCCGGCTATGGCATCGCCGGCCGGCCATCGCTCCTGGGTTCATGATCTGGGGTTGGGCTGATGTCCGAGGAGCCCACCGAGCGGCTTGTGCCCCCGGACTCCGCTGAGCCAGCGCAGGAGACGCTGCTGACGCCTGCGCAAGCCGTCGCGAAGATGCGGATCAACGCGCCGCCCCGCGCCAACCTCCGGCTGCGGGATCTCCTCGAGCGGGCCAATCGAGACCTCCAACTCAAGACGTGGTGGCACGTGGCGAACGTGAACGCCGTGAAGCGGCTCGAAATCAACGACCATTCATGGGTTCATGCCCAGGTCGTCACCAACATCGCGCTCAAGCTGCTCAGACAGCTCGTCAAGCACAAGGTCGAGCCCTCCCTCGTGCCGACTTCGACATGAACACCGCGACGCTGAGGTCATCGTGGCGCTCGGATCGATGTTCCACTGCGTGGGGATGGCCGTCCACCGCCCGGGGCACGAGGACACGTGCCTGTTCCTCGCAGAGCCGAAGATCCGCGGGCTGCTCGCCGAGGCGTACCAGGAGCCCGAGCTGACGGTGATTGCCAGCGACATGCTCCAGGCGATACCTCACATCGCGACTCGGGCTGGCCCCCCACCCTGGAGGCCGGCATCGTGCGCGTCGCTGATGCCCTCGATATGGCTGAGGGCCGTTCTCACATCCCCTTCGAGCGCGGGCGGATGTCGATCCACTCCCTCTCGACAGCCGCCATTGAGTCGGTCACCATCCGCGACGGCGAGGAGCGCCCGGTGCTGAACGAGATCGCCATGAACGACTTTGTCTGGCATCTACCAAGTCGACGAGCTGCTGAAGGCGAAGCTACGGGGCTCTGGCCTCGAGCCCCACATCGAGGTCGTCGCGCGCATCGACGCCGAGGCCAAGAAGAAGCTCGTTCCGCTCTACCGCCTCGAGGTGTAGACGAGCGGGCATCGGCGGCGGTGCGCCGCGAGCTGGGCCTACGAGGGAAGAGCGCCCCGAGGGTTCCCGGGGCAGTGCGATGGGCTTACAGGCAACGGCGGGTTCGCCCCTACCGCCGTGCCCTTCGCGTGCGCGGGGCGACGTCGTCAAGCTCGCCCCGTCCTGCGCGCGGAGTGGGCCGTGCCCCTCACGTGCGTGGGCGGCGCCGGCCGGATCGTCAACGCCCAGCTCAACCTACCGTGCCCGTCGCGTGCGCGGGTGCAGCGGCCTCGGCTCGGGCGAGTCCCTCGATCGCGATCCGTGCTCTTCGTGGGCATGGGGTGGCGGCCCTGGCCAAGGCGCAACCACGATGGCCTTCTCCGCCTCCATCCCAGCCGGGCCGCACCCCGGACACGGCGGAGGGCCCAGCCGGGTGGTCCTGGGGCACTCTCGTGACGCTTCTGTCACAGATCGTGCGCAAACTGTGCGCCTTTCTGGGCTACCCTCCCCCGGGTGGTGGGTGGGAGGTGGGCTGCCCTTCGCGGCGGCCAGACAGCGGCGGGCGGAGAGGTCAGCTAGGCGATCGCCGTGGCGTAGCGATCGCGCGGGGATCGCAGAGCGGGCTGCAAGCCGCTCGCCGGCTGGCCTTGGCTTCCACCACGCCCGGCTCCCAGCATCGGCAGTCCCCATGGAGATGCCGCACCGCCATGCAGCCCCCGAAGCGCGAAGATGGGGCGACCCGCCATGTTCTCCAGCTAGAATGATCCTCCCGATGCGGGATCGTCTAATGGTAGGACGCCGGATTCTGGCTCCGGTAATCTAGGTTCGAGTCCTAGTCCCGCAGCCTCTCAAAAGTCCTGCAAGATAGAGGTTTTCCTCACAGAGCGGGACACTGCTGGACACGCCCGACAGGAGCGCACAGAGCATCCTCGACCGCCCCGTCCTCCAGCCTGGTTGAGCCTCTACAGCGTCGGGCGCAACAGCAGGCGAATGACGCGCGCGACTCGGCGATTGGCTTGCTGACTCGGGATGCCCGTGCCTTCGAGCAGGAAGCGCGTAACCGCGGCGAGCCCGAGGCGCTCAGGGCCGTTGATCGCAGCCGCGCCGCTCGCTGGGACCCGGGCGACCGTCTGAGGAGCTGACCCTTGCCCAAGCGGCGGAGTAGGTGACACGACAAACGCCACTTACGTCACCGCTCCAAGACGCTCTGCGAGCCGTTTGTGCACGCGGGTGCCAGGTGAGACAAGCCCGAAGGCCTGGCGCCATACCTCGGTCGCGCGTTGGCGCTGCCCCTGGCGGCGGTAGGTCGTGCCGAGGTTCGCGAGGATCTGACCTTCGATCTGACGGTCGCCGAGCGCACGGAAGATCTCAACTGCGGCCTCGTAGCAGCTGACCGCCTTGGTGCGGTTGCCTTGTGCGTCGTACGCGAGGCCGAGGTTCGAGAGCGAGAGGCCCTCCCCACGCCGACTGTCGATCTCCCGAAAGATCGACAGCGCCTGCGTGTAGCAAACAACTGCCTCCGCATGGAGACCGCGCTCACGGTAGGTCTTGCCGAGCGCGTTGAGCTCGACAGCCTCGCCGCGGCGATCTCCGGCCGAGCGCCGGCCGGTCACCGCTTCCTGCCCCCGTCGAACCGCCTTGGCGCGGGCCCGGTTGCGCTTGCAGGCAGCAATCGCTCTGCGCGCCGCGGCGCGAGCGGAGGCAGCCGCCTGGTCTACCGTCGGCTTCGCGCCCCGAGCAACCGCGCGGCTCTCGGCCCTGACGCCATCCACATGGGGGTCGGCCGGCAGCATGTTCCTTGGGATTCGCTGCTCTGCGCCCGGCTCCTTCAGACCGCGCTCGGCCGCCGTGCTACGCGAGGCGACCGCGGAGCCCTGATGGGCCACCGCGCGCCCGTCCGTCGCAAAAGACAAACCGCCCCCCTCCCACCACCCAGGGGAGGGTAGCCGAGCGGTGCGCACGGTCTGTCACAAGAGCGTCACGAGACTGCAACGAAACTGTGCCCGCTCTGCGTGGCCAGGCCTCCCAACCTCCTCGGCTATGCCCCCGCCCCGGGTTGCATGAACCGGCACGCGGAGCAGAGTCAGCGGCTGCTCTGCATCCCCCCCTTGCTCTCCCAGCTCCCGTGGCCCGGGATCCCGTGCCGGAATGCTCAGGCGCCCGGGACGCGCGTGCGGATCCGGTAGAGCGTGGTCGAGGCCGTCACGAACAGGTCAGAACGGTCAAGCCCGCCCCAGGCGAGGTTGGCGGCGAACTCGGGAACCTCGACCGTACCAAGATGCTCTCCGGCGGGCGAGACGACCCAGATACCGCCCGGCCCCGAGCACCAGACGTTGCCCCACGCGTCGCACTTCATCCCGTCGGGCAAACCGTCCATCGTGGGATCACTGGGGACGATCAGAGCGCCATCCATGCGCGCCTCGGGCCCCATCGTAATCAACACGCGGTCGCTCTCGACCGCCCAGCCCGAGCTCAGCCGGAACTCGCGGATGTGGACGCGAAGCGTGTCGTTGACATAAAGGATCGACTCGTCTGGCGAGAGGCACAGGCCGTTCGGAAACGCGAAGTCGCCGGCGATCAGGGCGACCGCGCCGCCGTGAGGCTCGAGCCTAAACGCGCCGTTGAAATCGAGCTCCTGGGGTCGCTCCACGCCCCAGTCGGCCGTCCGTCCAGCGGGGTGCGGGTCGGTGAACAGGATCGACCCGTCGGCTGCAACGGCCAGGTCATTCGGCGAGTTCAGCTCCTTGCTCCCAAAGTGCGAGGCGAGGACCTCGCCCCCACCGGCGGCATCGAGACGCACGATGACGCTGCGATCGTGCTCACAGGCGACAACATCGCCACCGGCGGTGAGGCCGAGACCGTTGGCGTGGCCGCTTGGCTGTCGCCAGACGTGGCTTCCGTCTGCTTCCGACCACCTTATGATCGCGTTGCCTGGAATGTCGGTGAAGAGCAGGTGGCCGTCGGGCAGCCAGAGAGGGCCTTCGATGAACCCAAATCCTCCGACGAGCCTCTCGAGCGGCGCGTCCGCATCGATTAGCTCGTGCATGACCGGCTCGCGTGCGTCAACACCCATGGCCGCATACTAGGAGGGTTTGGCGAAAGGGCTAGCGAAAGGCTGCCCGGACACGAGTGGCATGTTCTTTGGGCGCGAACTCGGGGCAGCTGGCGGCGATGGCCGGACCCTCCGTCCCCGGTCAGAAGGGCTCGCAGGCCCTTCTAGCGGCTCTTTGGGGGCGTCTGACGCTTGGGACGGCGTGTTGGTGCAGGCTGACGCCTGCCTGGTTTGGGCCTGTGGCGGGTGCCTGTGGCGGGTGGTTAGGCTGCGAGTGGGAGGGCTCGCGCCCGGGCGAGGGCGGCTGAGAGCGCGGCGAGGATTGTCAGGTCGGTGTGGAGTTGGACGCGGTCGAGGCCGCGGACACGGAGTGGGATGAGGCTGTAGTCGTGTTTGAGTCGGCCGAATTCGCGCTCGACGGAGGCGCGGCCGCGGTAGAGGTCGCCCCAGCGTTTTGTTTCGCGGGGGATGAGCGGATGCAGCCTCGACGCCTTCCGCCAGAGGCTCTTGGGCTGGTAGTCCTCGGTGGGGCAGCGCCACTTCGTGAGCTTTCGTTTGGAGTCTGTCCCGGCGAATGCCCAGGCGCCGTGCTCGCACGTCGGCGGGAGGTGTTTGCCTTGCTTGACGGCTGGGGTCTCGCGGAGCGGGATAACCGGCAGTGCCCCGGCCTGGTGGCAGAGCTCGTAGACAAACGGAAGGTCGTAGCCCTTATCGAGGGTGACCGTGTCTGGTGTGAAGTTGCGGGACTGAATGGCGCTGAGAAGCCTCTCGATTTGGCTTGACTCGTGCGTGCGGGCGGTGGTGGCGTGCCAGGCGACCGGGAGGTCGGTGCGGGCGCACGCGGCCATGTGCAGTTTGTATCCGTAGTTCTGCTCCGGCGTGTGTCGTCGACGCGCCACAGCGTCCCCCTTTCACGACCCACATCCTCACATCGAGGCTGGACCAGCCTCAGGGGGGCAGGTCAGGTTCGTCCCGCCGGCCGGACCGGGTGGGCCCAGACGTGAACTAGGGACAGGTG